>RECV01000293.1 GCA_007693845.1 Phycisphaerales bacterium | reverse complement strand
CTCATCGCCGTGGCGTTGACCGGCGTTCTGCTGACGCTCCTCATTCCCGCCCTGCACTCCGCACGAGTCAAGAATCAGCGTGATCGGTGCGCGGATAATCTCGCCACGCTCGGTCAGGCATGGGCTGATTATCTCGAAGCGAATCAGCAGCAGTTCCCGTCGCTCCCGATGAGCGGGGCATGGCAGTACGGCGGAGTCCGGCATTCCGCGATTAATGAGAACACTTTTCTCGACTCCACGCGTCCGCTCAGCCGTTGGCTGAGGTTGAACGGCACAGTCGTGGACTCGGCGCACCTGTTCTGCTGTCCCGCCGATCGAGGTATCGTCGGGCCGGTTGAACGAACCGGCACGGGTTCAAGAACCGCCTGCCGCGCCTTCGGGACCAGCTACCGCGCGAACAACGCATTGTTTGATGCGCGCCTCAGCAATCTCGATGTGGAGCCGCGCGGCGTTTACGTACACGAAGTCAATACAAGCCCTTCACGTCTCCTCGTGATGGGTGATGCGATCTGGTACGAAGTCGCCGAATCAACCGGCCGCAACGCCGACTGGCATCGCCAGCAGGGTGTCGGCAACGTGCTCTTTCTCGACGGATCGGTCCGTTTCCAGGGCGTTACACCGCGACCCGACATCGGCCCGATTCTGATCGATCCGATTCTGCGCGAATGGCCAACCGACGAGCCGTGAAATCCGCTTCGACGACTCACAACGCCAGAGTCGTAGCATGTGATGCCGAATCGGGGTCAGCTGTTCGAACGAAGCATTCCCGACCTCCATGACTTCCCGTCATCTTTCGATCAGCCGGTTTCAATGGCGGACATCGATTCGATGCCGGCGATGGCGATCACGAATCTGTTCTGCTGTCCCCGGCCGTCGCGCCCCGTTACGCTACCACGCCCATGCCTCCGCCCCTTCGCGCGTATCTTCGCTTTCTGGTCGAACAACCACGGCTCCTGACCTTCGGCTTCGCGCTGACGCTCTTCTCCAGCTTCGGCCAAACCTATTTCATCGCGCTGTTCAACGTGGAAATCAGGGAGGATTTCGACCTCAGCCACGGCGAGTTCGGATTGATCTACTCCCTCGCCACGCTCGCCAGCGGAATCTCGATCATCTGGGTCGGCAGTCTCGTCGATCGGCTCGATCTGCGCGTCATCTCACTCCTCACGATGATCGGCATGGCGGTCGGCGCGCTCCTCTTGAGCTGGTCTCCGACGCTGCTGCTTTTGCCAATCGGGCTTTACTTGTTGCGGCTGTGCGGCCAGGGGATGTACGGCCACATCGCGATCACCAGCATGGCGCGGTACTTCGAAGCCAACCGCGGCAAGGCCATCAGCATCGCTTCACTGGGCTACCCCGGCGGGGAAGCGATCTTTCCTCTGATCGGCGTGATGCTCATTGCCACGATCGGGTGGCGAGAGAGCTGGCTTGTCATCGCGTGCGTCATTGTGCTGTTCATGATTCCGCTCGTCCTGAGTCTGCTGCGCGGACACAGCGAACGGGTGCAAGCGTACGAAGCAGCGCTCCGCCGGGCGCGCGAATCGGATCGCGAATCGTCAGATCAGTCAATACTTGTGCGCGCGGATCGTCAGTGGAGGCGGCGTGAAGTTCTGCGCGATCGTCGTTTCTTCCTGCTGCTGCCGGCCATTCTCGGCCCGGCGTTTATGGCGACGGGAGTCTTTTTCCATCAGCTTCAACTTGTGGACGAACGTGGCTGGGAAGTCGAAGCATTTGCCGCCGGATTCATGCTCTTTGCCGCTTCACAGGTGCCGATGGGACTGGCCACGGGCATTCTGATTGATCGAATCGGCGCGGTGCGATTACTTCCCTTCTTTCTCATTCCGTTCCTGCTCGGCATGTTGACGATCGGCCTCATCAGCCATCCGATCGCAATTCCGCTCTTCTTCCTCTTCATCGGCATGACCGTCGGTTCGGTGGGGCCGCTATTCGGCGCCACATGGGCGGAACTCTACGGTGTCGAACATCTCGGAAGCATCCGGGCGCTGACGACCTCGTTCATGGTGGTGTCGACGTCACTCTCGCCGTTCCTGCTCGGCGCGTTGATTGACATCAACGTATCCATGAGCGCGATCGCGCTCGGATTCGCGGGGTACTGCGTGTTGGCATCGGTGAGCGCCGGGATCGCGGTCCGCTTGCAACCGCCGCCTGATCCAGAGTGATGGAGAATGTCCGAACTCAGATTGTCCCCCCGTGGTGGATAGGTCGATCAGCCGCGCAGTCGTTTCCTGATCGCTTCACGCGCTGCCTTGGCGTCGGCCTTCCCTCCGCTTTCGCGCATGATGGCGCCGACCAGCCGCCCCACCGCCGCATCCTTGCCCTGCGCAAAATCATCCGCGCTGTCTGGTTCAGCGCTAATTGCCGCTTCAACCCAGGCCTCAAGCTGCGCATCATCGCGCACCTGCAGCAGACCCTCGCGTTCCGCGATCGCGCGGGGCTCGCCATCGATCTGGGGATCACACATCAGTTCGAACAATGACTCGGCGGCATTGGAGCCGATCTCGTTCTGCTCGCGCATCTCGATCAACTGTGCCAGTTGCTCCGGCGTGATCCCCAACTTGTTCACTTCACACTCACGCTCATTGGCCACCCGTGCCCCGGCATTGAGAACCCACTTTGCGGCCTGCCGCGCGAGGTTCGGCTGATCACCCGACAGAGACGGATAAGACTCACCCGCATCCAGCACGCGCTCGAAGAACTCGCACACCTCACGTTCCGAGGTCAATGCCCACGCCTCCCGAACGGAAAGCCCGAACTGTTCGGTATACATCATGCGGCGATCGGCGGGTAACTTCGGCACCTGCGCTCTGATCTCGTTCAGCCATTCTTCATTGACAAAGACGCGTGGCAGATCCGGGTCGGGGAAGTAACGATAGTCGTGCGCATCTTCCTTGCCACGCTGCAGGAACGTGCGTTCTCGTTGCTGGTCCCAGCCGCGCGTGGTCTTCATGCCCTCGCCGTGCGTTTCACCGGTCCGCTTCCATTCTTCAATCTGACGAGTTGACTCATGCACGATTGCATCGCGCAACGAGCGGAAGGAGTTGAGGTTCTTAATTTCCACGATTGGCGTGGCAAATGACCGGCCCTCTTCGGTCTCGACGATGAGATTGATGTTCGGCTCAAAGCGAATGTGCCCCCGCTGCATATCGCCTTCCGTCACCTTCAGAAAGCGTCCGATGTTGCGCAGCTCCCGCGCAAAAGCGACCGCATCATCCGCACTGGTCAGGTCCGGCTGGGTCACGATTTCCAGAAGCGGCGTCCCGGCCCGGTTGAGGTCCACGAGCGAGCCGTCGTAGGCGTGCCCTCCGGGCAGTTCGTGCCCAAGTTTGCCCGCATCCTCTTCGAGATGTGCGCGAATGATCCCCACACGGAACATCGAGCCGTCTTCGCGTGAGACTTCCACCAGTCCATCCGTGCAAAGCGGATCGGCATACTGGCTGATCTGATAGCCCTTCGGCAGGTCGGGGTAGAAATAATTCTTCCGGTCCCATTCCGACTCACCCGGAATGCGGCAGTTGAGGGCGAGCCCGACCATGATCGACATTTCCACCGCGCGGCGGTTCATCACCGGCAACGTGCCGGGCAATGCCGCGACGATGGGATCAATCAGCGCGTTTGGCTCGGCATCGTCGTGATCCGGATGCGCGCCGTTCGCGACGCGCGCGAACATCTTCCGCCGCGTGGCGAGTTGCATGTGAACTTCCATACCGATCTTCAGTTCAGCGCGCGCGATTTCAGCCATGACAGCATTGTATCGCCGCTGGGCTCGCCCCTACCGCCGGCTTGGCTCAAAGCTGGCGACCATCTTGCCCGCCCGCCAGACGCGCACCGTGCCGTCGGATTCACTGACGGTAATGCCGATCGATTTGGTGTTCGCGGTGATTCCCGCGGCGGCGGCGTGCCGGGCCCCGAGGCCGGATGGGAGCCCCTCGCTCAATCCGGCTTTCAATCGCGCCCCGGCGGTTTCGATCACGCCGTTGCCGCGAATGATGAATGCCCCGTCCAATGTACTGAACTCCCGCATGGTTTCCGTCATGCGTTCATCGAGGATATTGCGAGCTGCCTCGTCGTATCCTTTGAACGGGTTGAGGATCATCTGCTCGGTCTGCTCGAGGACGTGACGCACATCGCCGACGACGAACAACGCGCCGATCTTTCGCCCTTCCCGGCCGTGCTGGCCCAGATGCAGCGCGAGACTCAGCACGCGGTGGAAGACGGCCCGTTTAATGTGCTCATCAATCTCCGGCTGCTCGGTGGTGTCAAACAGCTCATACTCCACACCCAGCGACATGACCACCATCGAATCGATGATCGCGCGGTACGGCCCGGACAGGAACACCGCAGTATCGTTCAGACTGAGCATTCGGGTCGAAACCGCCATGATGGCAGCGAGCTTGACCTGCCCCATCCGGTCGAGTTCGACCGCCGGCACGCGGATCATGCGGTTTTCCTCGGTCATCATCTTCTGCGCTCGTTGATCGTCGGCCTCATCCCGGGTCACCAGAATCGTGCCGAGCGGCACGGCCTCCATCTCGGGCAGCGCATCCACGGCGACGATGATCGACCGGGCGTGACTGGCCCGCGCGATCGTGCTGGCCGATTCGAGGAGCAGTCGCGCGATTCTCGCCGGATCTGTCATTGGCGAATAGCATACGGCTCCGTCGCGCAAAGCGGAACCGACTGACCGATGCGATCGAATCTTTTCTTCATCATGCCGAATCCTGTCTATCGTGCCCTGACCGCCGCACTGGCGATCGTGCTGCTCACCGCCGAGGCGTGGTCGGACCATGAGCCGCTGCGTCCGGTGCAGACGTTCGCCGCCGCCGATCAGGCGGTGCGGATCGAAGTTTCTCCTCGCCGGGCGCTCGATCAGCTCGGGGTTGTGCTGCTGGATGCGAGCGGCGAGGAAATCCGGCCCATCCGGGAAGTCCAGCGCGGTGAGGTTGATCTGAGATCGATCTATCCGGATCTCGATGAACTGCGCCGGCCGGCGTATCTGCAGCTCATTGAATTCGGCGATCCGAGCGGACCGGCCGTGGTGATTCAGCCGCTCCTGAGCCGACTGATTCCCGTTCTCGAACCGGACACCCGCCCGGACGGAACGGTTTACCGGCGTGTCGCCGGTTGGCGCGATGAATACGCGGAGGATGACGAGGAGGATGTTGAGCGGACCTTCAGCGGTTTCCGTTTGTTTGTCGACCGGGATGTTCGCATGGAGACATCGGAGGGCATGCTTCGATTGTCGCTGCGCGCGGATCAAGCGCCGAACACCGTCTGGAACTTCCGCCAGCTCGTCGATCAAGGGTTCTACGACGGCCTCACGTTTCATCGCATCGTTCCGCTCACGGCCGGCGGCGACCCGTTCGTGGTGCAGGGCGGTGATCCCTCCGGGACCGGGGACGGCGGACCGGGATACTGGCTCCCGCTTGAGCCGAGCGAGCTCGAACACGACTTCGGCGTCGTGGGCATGGCGCGCGGTGAGTACGCGGACTCCGCAGGAAGTCAGTTCTATATTGCCCTCTCACGTGCCGGGACGGCCCGGCTGGACGGTCAGTACACGACCTTCGCCGAAGTGGTCGAGGGATGGGAAACCATCCTCGCGCTCGCCGATGTTCCGCTGGACGACCCTCGGCGCGGACTGCCCGTCAATCCGCCGACCATCAAACGGGCGTGGCTGATCCCCGCCCCGCCTCGCTTTCCGGGTGAAGGGCGTCCCGATCGACGGGTGGAACCGGAGGTCGAAGACGAGGACCTCTTCCCCGGACGCGTTCCCCGTTGACCACGTAGGATGATCCCATGAGCACAACGCCCTCGCCGTGGCAAGCCGCCGCGTCAAAAGCCGCCCGCGGCCATGAGAACCAGTACCGCAAAGATGGCGAAACGCCCTACAGCGCGCACACCGCACGGGTCGCACTGACACTGATTCTCCGTTTCGGCTGCCGGGATGAAGAAGTCATCGCCGCGGCTTTGCTTCACGATCTGATCGAGGACACCGGCGCGGATTACGACGAAATTCAAGAACAGTTCGGCCAGCGCGTTGCGGAACTCGTTGCGCTCATGAGCAAGGACATGCGCCTGCCGGAGGAGGAGCGAGAAAGAGAGTACGACCGTCAACTCGCGGAGGGGCCGTGGGAAGCCCGGCTGATCAAACTCGCGGACGTCTACGACAATTTCTGCGATGCGACCACAGATGCAGCACGACACAAGATCCGCGAGAAGATTCAGCGAGCCCTGGCCCTCGCGAAAGGTGATGAACGGCTTGCCGAGGCGGCGGCGTGTGTCCGATCTCTGCTTGACTGATCGACGCCCCTCACCCTACGTGCACAGATCGCATTACTCACGCGTGGCGAGTGCGGGATCCGGCGGCTCATCGGGCTCGTCGGCATCGGTGGCCCCGATCTGTCTCGCCTGCTCATCGAGGTACCCCTCGGTGGACCGCTCGGTCGCATCGTAGAGGTAGTTCGTGAAGACCGGCAGGACAATGATCAGCACGGCGCCGATGACCCCGGCCAGGCGCGGCCAGCGGGCTTCGCCGGTCGTGATCGTTTCCGCCTGCGGGCTCGGCTGCGAAAGAATCGGCAGACCAATCAGGTAGAGGTAATACCCCGCGCTGATCGCACTGTTCAGGCCCGCGATGATGACGAGCGGGATATGACCCGTCTCCACACCCCCGACGAAGATGTACAGCTTGCCCATGAACCCCAGCAGCGGCGGCACGCCGAGCAGCGACGCCGCGGAGATCGCCATCACGATCGCCATCGACGGATGCTTGAAGCGCAGCCCGGCGAGATCATCGACGGTCTCGATCTCCGCCTTCTTTCGTTCCAGACCGGCCAACACCGCAAAGGCGGCGGTATTCATAATGCCGTAGGCGGTCAGGTAGAACAGCACGCCGTTGATCCCAAGCCCCGGGCCGGCGATGAGACCGATGACCATGTACCCGGAGTGGGCGACGGAGGAATAGGCCAGCATGCGCTTGACGGAGGTCTGCAGAAGCGCGCCGACGTTGCCCAGCGTCATCGTGATCGCCGCAATCATCCAGAGCGTCGTCACGATCGGCATGGGGAGACCGGTTGATCCCTCACCGGCATGCCCGGCCCAGCCCATCGTGCCGAGCAGCAGGATCATGCCGAGGAATCCCGCGGCCTTGGGGACGAACGCGAGGAAAGCGCTCACGGCAGATGCAGCGCCTTCGTACACATCCGCCACGTAAAAGTGCATCGGGGCGGCGGCAATCTTGTACGCCACGCCGAGAAGAGACACGATCATGCCGACGATGCCCAGCAGGTTGACGCCGCCCTCTTCCGCGACCTGCGCGGCAAAGACATCGCGCATCTCGGTCAGCACGATGGTTCCGGTCGAGCCGTAGAGCAGCGCAAAGCCGTACAGGAACACTCCTGTCGCCATCGCGCCAAGGAAGAAGTACTTGACCGCCGCCTCCTGCGCCTTGCGCGACGGCCGACTCATGGCGACCATGACGTACGTGGGCAGCGAGACGAGTTCGAGCGCGAGGAACAGCCAGATCAGATCATTCGCCGAGCAAATGAGGTTGACGCCCATCACGCTGAGCAGGAAGAAGATAAAGAACTCGCCACGATTGACGCGCATCGGGTCGAAGGAAGCCCGTCCCGCCTTGACTTCCGCCTCGTAACGCCGGTCGATCAGACCGATGCACATGAGCGCGAGCAGAACGCTGACGAAACCGACGATGACCTTGAAGTACCAGCCGACGCGCGGCATGAGCAGTTCCGCCGCTTCCATCTTCTCCGGCGTGTACAGGAACGGCGTCGCCAGTGCGGCCGCGATGAGGAAGACGATCGTCGCGCCGGGCACGGCGCTGCGCCATGTGCGGTGATGCGACAGCCCCATGATCGACACGACGCACACGCCGATGAACAGGATAATCTCCGGGATGAGGAACCAGAGCTTCTCGATCACGGGGTTCCTCCCTTCGGGAGATGAGCAGCGGGGATCAGGGCAATCGGCGTCGAGGCAAGCGGCATCGGGGACTCATAGCGAGCGGGTGAGAACATTTCCGTCAGTGACTCGTGCGGTTCTTCAAAGGCATGAGTCGGCACTCCGGTTCCCGCCGGCTTGCTCGCTTGCGTGTCTTCAGCGCTCTGCTGTCTTGCTGCGAGCATGGCTTCCACCTTGGCGGGATAGGCCGCGAGCGTGGTCTGCACGTTTTGCTCCATCGCATCGGTGGCGATCTTCGGGTAGATGCCGAGCACGATGCATAGCACTGCGAGGGGGACGAGCACGCCGATTTCGCGGGGCGAGAGGTCGGCCGGGAGGGTGTGCTCGCCATGATGATGGTCTTCAGTCGCCGGTTCCTTGAACGGCCCGAAGACGACCTTGCCGACCATGATCAGCAGATACATCGCGGCGAAGATCATGCCGATCCCGGCAATCGCGGCGTACCACGGTCCGAGCACGCCGGGATACTCCGTGAATTCGGGCGTCGCAACGAACGTCGCGATTAAACAGAGGAACTCACTCACGAAGCCGTTCAGTCCCGGCAGACCGACCGAGGCGAGCACGAAGAAGACCATGAAAAACGCCCAGATCGGCATCTTCTTGGCCAGCCCGCCCATGCGATCCATGTCCCGGGTGTGGTACCGCTCGTAGATCATGCCCACGAGGAAGAAGAGCGCGCCGGTCGAAAGACCGTGATTGAGCATGTACAGGACCGACCCCTGCACGCCGAGCGGATTGAGCGCAAACAGCCCGAGCACGCAGAACCCCAGGTGGCTCACGGAGGAGTAGGCGATCAGCTTCTTGATATCCGTCTGCACCCAGCAGATGAGCGCGGCATAAAGAATGCCGATGATCGACAGCACCGCGATGAACGGGGCGTATTCAATCACCGCATCCGGCAGCATGGGCAATACGAAACGGTAGAGCCCGTACGTGCCGAGTTTGAGCAGCACCGCCGCGAGAATCACCGAACCCGCCGTGGGGGCTTCCGTGTGCGCCAGGGGCAACCAGGTATGCACGGGGAAGAGCGGAATCTTGACCGCAAACCCGGCCATCAGCGCGAGCAGCAGCCACGCCTGTTCCTGCGCGGTCAATTCACTCGCGGCGAAGGCCGTCAACGCGGCAATATCAAATGACCAGTCGCCGGCAAAGACCGAATGACGCCACGCGATATAGAGCAGGCCGACGAGTCCGATCAATGACCCGGTAAAGGTGTAGATGAAGAACTTGACCGAGGCGTGAGCCCGATTCTCCCCGCCGTAGATCGCGATCAGGAAGAACATCGGAACCAGCGTGAACTCGAAGCAGATGTAGAAGACGACCAGATCCCGCGCGAGGAACACGCCGACCATTGCGCCGAGGAGCACCATCAGCCAGCCGTAGTACTCCTTGATGCGCGAGGTGATCGCGGTGAACGAACCCCACACGCAGAGCGGCATGAGGAACGTGGAGAGCAGAACGAGCATCATCGCCACGGCATCGGCGCCCCAGGCAATGCTGATGCCGAACTTGGGCAGCCACGCAACCGCGCCTTCCAGTGCGAAGCCGTCACCCCCCCATTCATCGAACCGGATCGCGAGGATCAGACTCCACACAAACGCGACCAGCGAGCCGCCGAGCGCAATCCACTTGGCCTGTTCAACACGGGCGAAGATGATCGCCACCGCGGCGGCGAGAGGAATCAGGATGAGCAGTGACGTCATCAGCATCAGCCCGCACCTCCTGTGCCGGCCATCCAGTCAGCCAGGATCGGTTGAAGCCACGGCATCACCAGCACGATGAGCACCACCACCAGCGCGAAGCCGCCGGCCATGAGGACCGCGTACGACTGCAGCACGCCGTTCTGCAGCGGCTGGAACATGCGTCCCACCGCCCTCGGCAGGTAGCCCGTCCCGTTGACCAGCAGCCCGTCCACGAAGAGCCGATCGATCAACGCAAAGGCGTGGCCGATGACCCACAATGGTGCGCGGACGAAGACATGGTAAATCTCATCAACGTACCACTTGTTTTCCATCGCGGTGGGCAGCCAGCGCGTCAGTGGATTGGCGAGCAGCTTCGCGCGGAGGGCATCCGCCGCCTTGCGATTCGCCAGGTGCAGCCACCAGGCAATCAGGATGCCGACGAGGCCGAATGCCGCGGAGACGAAGTACATTGCGTTGTAAGGATCCGCGCCGAAGAGTTTGCCCTTTTCCTCGATCGCGTACACACCGTACATGCCATCGCGGGCACTGGAATCGAGGGTCATGCTCGCCACCCAGCCACCCTTCACGCCTTCCTCGCCGGAGGGCATGAAGTAGGGAATCGCCGCGAGAATCGCGCCGACGGTGATCGCGATCAGCACGAAGTTGACCGCCCACTTCGGTGCGTGCGGATGGAACTTGCCATCACCATGTCCATGATCACCGTGTCCATGATCGTCGTGGCCGTGATCATCGCCGTGATCTTCATCACCCGGTTCGAAGTGCACCGGGCCGATACACACGCGGAACCACACGCGGAAGGTGTAATACGCGGTCAGCCCGGCGGTGAAGAGCAGCAGCCAGCCGACTGCGGAATGGCCGCTCGTAAACGCCTGGGCGAGAATCATGTCCTTGGAGAAATAGCCGCTCGTGAGGGGGAAGCCCGCCAGGCAGAGGCATCCGATGAGCATCGTCACGCTGACGACTTTCCAGCCGCGGAGACGCATGATGCCCGAAAGCTTGCGCAAGTCGAGCTGGCCGGCAAAGCCGTGCATGATCGCGCCGCAGGTCAGAAAGAGCACCGCTTTGAAGAAGGCGTGCGTGAAAACGTGGTACGCGGCCCCGGCGGTGGTCATCACGCCCACCCCGGCAAACATGAACCCGAGCTGCGAGACCGTTGAGTACGCCATGATGCGCTTGATGTCGTACTGCGCCAGCGCAATGGTCGCGGAAAGGATCGCGGTCGATGTGCCGATCCACGCGACCGTCGGCAGGGCAAGCTCGTGTAGCTGCATCACCGGGAACATCCGGCAGAGCAGGTACACGCCCGCCGTCACCATCGTCGCGGCGTGAATGAGCGCAGAAACAGGCGTGGGGCCTTCCATCGCGTCGGGCAACCAGACGTACAGCGGGATCTGGGCCGACTTGCCAAACGCTCCGAGCATCAGCAGGAACGGGATCGCGCTGATCGACCAGCCGCCGGCTTCGGTGTGATACGCGCCAGAGGCGATCACCGCAAACAGGTCGGCGAACTCGACGGTGCCGAAATTCAGCCAGATGAACCAAATGGCCAGGGCCAGCCCCAGGTCGCCGATGCGGTTCATGATGAACGCTTTTTTCGCCGCCGCAACCGCGCTGGGTTTGGTGTAGTAGTAGCCGATCAGCCAGTACGACGCGAAGCCCACGCCTTCCCAGCCGAGGTAGAGCAGCACGAGGTTGTCGCCCATCACGAGGCACGACATGGCGAACAGGAACACGCTCACGCCGGCAAAGAATCGGGTGTACCCCTTGCCGACATCCGGTTCCATGTATTCACTCGCGTACAGCGCGATCAGCGTGCCCAGGCCCGTGACGAACAGCATCCAGAGCAGGGTCAGCGAATCGACGTAGAGCGAGAAGTTGGCAACGAATGACCCCGCCTTCGCGCCGGAACCCCAGTGCAGGTTGAACCAGTCGAACAGGTGAATGACCACCGGCTCGGAATAGCTCACATAGAGCGCGACGGTCGTGAGGAATGCCAACGCGAGGCAGCCGACGGTCGTCCACGCCGGCAGCTTGCTCTTGATCCGCAGGATCGACCACAGCCCGCAGAGCGCGAGCGAGATGAGCGGGAACCACAGGATAAAGCCCGCCCAGCCGGGCCCGGCCGCCGTGTTCGCCAGCATCATCATGTGGGTGGTTTCAATCGTCATCAACTCTCACGAATTCTGTCGTTTGCACGACCCAGGGCTCGATCTCACGAGCCGACTGCAGACTGCTGATGTGTTGCGCTATTCCCTCAACTCCGTCCATGCCTCGGCGTTCAGCGTTTCCTTGCGTCTGAAGAGCAGCACCACCAGCGCGAGCGCGAGCGCTGACTCCGCCGCCGCGACGGTCAGGATGAAAATCACGAAGACCTGGCCGGAGAGATCCATGTGGAAGCGGCCGAAGGCGATCATCGCGATCGCCGCCGCCTGGAACATCAGCTCGGTGCAGAGGAACATGACGATCATGTTCCGCCGGGTCAGGAATCCAATGATGCCGATCGCGAAAAGGATCGCGCTGGTCAGGATGAAGTGTCCAAGCTCAAGCGAACTGAACGGTTCGAGCGTCGCCATCGTCAGGTGCAGGGAATCGGCCGTCATCATGCGCGGTCACCTCCCCCTTCGCCGGCGTCTTCTTCCGAACTGTCGTAATCCGCGATCTTGCGCAATCCGGCCATTCCTCGCAGTTCATCCTCGCCGAGCTCAATCTGACGACGGGCGAGGACAACCGCGCCGAACATCGCCAGAAGCAGAATGATGCCCGCCAGTTCGAGCGAGACGGGAAAGACCGCCACGAGCGCAAGTCCCACCCGCTGCACGTTCCCCGGCGCATCATCGAGCGACAGCTCGAAAAACTCGGGTGAGGTTGCGCCTTCGGGAATCAGCCGCACCATCGGCCGATCGTCCATGATCACGACGGCTTCACGGTTGTCATCCCAGTCGATCACCGCATCGGGGTATCGCTCCGCAACGATCTCTTCCAGATCCAGCGGCATGAGGTTGAGATCCATCACCGCTTCGAGCGCGGCCCGATCTGCGGTCACGCGCGGCTCACCGACGCTTTCAACGCCGTCGGTTGCCATGTTGCCGAGCATCGCCAGGAGGATAAACCCCACGATCGCCGCGGCGGCCGGTTCGCGCGCCATCCGGTCGTACTCCGGCTGCCCGGTGGGATCATCCGCGGTGGGCGACTGCTGGGCGAGCATCAGCACGAACATATAGGTAATGAGGATCGCACCGGCATAGATGATCACAAGCGCGAAGGCCATGAACTCCGCCGCCAGCAGCAGGAACATGGCGGCACTGCTCAAGACGATCAGCACGAAGTACAACGCTGAATAGACCGGCTTGCTGTGCGTAATCATGCGGACCGCACAGCCGATCGAGATCAAACTGAAGACGAGGTAGAAGAACCCCGGGCGGCCTTCTTCATCGGGGGCCAGCACGGCGGGCATTTCCGCGAGAAACCAGCCGAAGGCCGCGAATCCGAGCAGCGTGCCGATGATTTTCCATGAGACGTTCCGCGGGCGCAGCAGCATATACAGCGCGACCGCACCGAGAATCGAGATGGTGTAGAGAAGTGAAGGTGCCATCCACTCGTGTCCGAC
Organism: Phycisphaerales bacterium; assembly: GCA_007693845.1. Classification (GTDB taxonomy): domain Bacteria; phylum Planctomycetota; class Phycisphaerae; order Phycisphaerales; family SM1A02; genus SKZB01. The sequence goes on along the minus strand of RECV01000293.1, from coordinate 1,248 downwards.
GGGCCGCACGCCACCTGCCTGATCCCGATCAGGCTCCGAAGGGAGCCCGCCGCGATCCGTCCGCGTCGCGTGCAGAGGGGCAAGATAGACGGCGGTGCAAAATCCCGCAACCGACACCGTGCAGAAATTCACAAGCTTGCCCGGGCACACCTCCTCGCGCTGGATGGTCGAAATGCTGCCGGGTAAGGATCACGCGTTGAAATCCCGGCCGGCAAGAGAAAGAGCCGGATCCATGGAAATGGATCCGGCTCAATGGGTACTTGGATTGAAGAGAAGGCCAGTTCTCAGTGAACACGATCGATGAGAACAACGCGGAGACCTCGGAGCGCCCCTCGCTTATGAATCTCGCCGCTCACTTCGACCTCCTCCCCCGCCTTCTCCTTCAGCTTTTTGTGGGACTTCTCGCTCCGCTCATTGTCAGGGTCAAAAGTCACCACGTGCGCCCGATGCTCGGTCGGTCCCCATTGGGACTCCTCCTTGATGAGCAAGACCATCGGGACGCCGGCTTCGAGGTTCTCACTGTACTCTCCGGCCGTCCAATCGATCTCGCGATCCTCTTCCGGTTCCTGATCGCGGTCTCGTGGGGGTTGCGCCGGCGGTTGTGCAGGCGGCTGTGCAGGCGGATCGCCCGTTTGCGTGCTCATGCCGGGACGACCGGGCTGGCCGCGCCGATGTTCCGCTTGCTTCTCGAGGTAGGTCGAGAGATCGACCACGATCGCGGTGTGCGTCACTTCTTGGTCACGATCGCGATCGGGCTGTTGTCCGGGCGGCATCTGCTGCTGAGCGACGGAAAGGGCGCCAATGCCCGCAACGCTGAGCACAACCAGACCAACGATAGATGTTCGTGTAATTTTGGGGATGCGTGACATAATGATCGCTCCTGTGCTGGTTCAACGTGAGGTAAATCACGATGGGAATCCGGTACCGGAGCCATCCGTGTTGTCATTGGGTGATACTTCGTGCGTGCAAGTGAGTTCGGCAAAATCCAAATCAGATTAGGTCTGTCGGGGCGCATCGCCTGAGGTTGTTCTCCACTTCCATCGCCGATGGATTTTGCTACCTTGATTTGCCTGCATTGATGCACGGCGGCTGGCCCGTCCGGCAAGATCGGTTTGAGGACATCTGAACGCGTCGGCACGCTGGTATTCTTGTGACATGGAAAAGGAGAGGAATTCATGCCCGATGCCCTGATGAATGATGGTGCCGTCTGGTTCACCATCCCCGCCGTCATCGGCACCTTCTTCTTTC
>RECV01000012.1 GCA_007693845.1 Phycisphaerales bacterium | reverse complement strand
CCAGTTCTCGAAGAACCTTGTGGCGCGATTCTGCCGGCTCGAGTGCAAGCCGAGTGCAGAGAACCCAATTTAAGTTCTCCGAGGAGTCTCCGGCCGCGTGGAGGCGATTCAAGATCGCTTCCACGGCTTGAATCGCTTCTGCCGACGTTCCGCCACGAACGCCCCACTCTCGCAGGGCGTGCAGGGCAGCCCGATGAACATGGCCATTTTCGTTACGTACGGCCTCAATGATGTAGGGCAAAACCAGATCGGTCTTCAATAACAACTGCCCGAGTGGCTCAATCGCCACATATGGAGAAAGACATTCCTCGTCCACCAGATGAAGAATCGCCTCCGCCGCGGCTTCCGGAGCAACAACCCGGCTGAGCATGAACGGAGCAATCGCGGACACTGGATCATCTCCACAGGCGAGTTCCATCAGTTCCTGAGTCAACCAACTTGAACCTCCAAAATCACCTGCCCGTTGCGCAGCGTAGAGGGCATATACGAAAAATTGTTGCTGCTCCATTCGCGGAGTCGTATCGTCTGTCGACACATGCCACGCGGCTCGCGCGAGCACACGGTCGCCCATCCTGGAAACGCGCGAGCTCTCGCGGACCAATGTATCGTCAAAGATTGAAGAGTATGAGACCGCGGAGTACCGTCGCCTGAGCTCGTCCTTCGCCCAGTTGTTCTCATCCAGGTACAGACCGTACGCAACAACAGTCAACGGCAACACCGATCCCCAGCCGTCCCGCTGAACCTTCGGCTGGATCGCCAGACCGGTTGCAAGTAGCAGCGGCAGCGCGCTGACGACCACCCAGCGCCAGCGCCGGCGGGTCTTGAACAGTTTGCGTTCGCGCTGAACTTCGTGGCCGCACTCTGAACAACGCAGTGTCGGCGAGCGGTCCATGTCGTACCAGCACTTCGGACAGCGCTTGCGCCCGCGCGACCGGTCGCTGAACAATGCCCACAACAGTAGCGCCGCGCCAATGAGTGCCGCGAGCAGCGCTGAGCCCCAGAACAGCCAGTCGGTGGACATAAGAGTAAGTGTAACAATTCATCCAAGTGCAAGGCGTAGGCGGCTGATTGGGCAATGGTTCGAAGTGACGATGCGACGTGAGAGATAGGCACGGAGGCAGGAAGGCACGAAGCCACGGAGGGTGGTGAGACGGACGACGAAGGCGCGGGTCCTGAATCCGTCATTCCCTCGGAAGCGGGAATCCAGGGGCCGCGCCGTGAGCGTTCCGCATACCGAAACCGTCCCGCGCGCCCCACCACCAGGATGCCACGGCCAGAGGGGCGCAGCGAGTCGGCCGTGCGAGATGGAAAGACAATCACGTGGGCAATGCATTATGCCCCACTTGACTTTGATCATTGCCAACAACAGCTTCTAGTTCGGGAGTTCTTCGATCTGCCGAAGGACCTCATCCAATTCTCTTTTCTCTTGACTGAACCCTTCACCGATCTGTTCTCTGGCCGCGCGAATTGATGGTTCGTAGCGGCAGGCGCGATGGACGGGGATCAATGCCAAGGTATCAACCGCAGTGGACACAACTTTCGCATCATCGAAAGTGAGCGCCCGGACGATTCCTTCGATGAACTGTTCCGGAATGTCAGCCATATCTGGATCTGATGGATTCATGGACCACACTAAGTCGTGCACTGTGCCCAGCACGCCAAGACGTAATCCAGGGTCGTCCGTCAGCAGCAGTTCAAGCTGCAGCGCCAGCATCTCCTCGTCGGACAACTTGGACCTCATTACGCGCGGCCAGTACATCCGCACTCGCGGTGATTCATCCTTATACATGGGCTGCACCGTCTGCCACAATCTCTCTCGTTCACTCTCGTGGATGGCTTGTCGACCGAGGTAATACATCGCCAGGTGTCGAACACTTTCCAGATGGTGACTCAGCATTTCAATCATTCGCCGTGCGGCCACTTCGTTCTCAATGGCCAACGTCGAAATCGTACTGATCGACCTCTTTTGATACCACAGATTCTCTGAATTAACGAATGGCCACACACGATCGGCCGAAGCTGCAGGATCTCGAAGATCAATTGACTCCAGAATAAGAGCATCAACTGCCCCACGGGGCGGTGAGAAATCACGTTGCTGTGATTCGAGAATGTCGTAAACCCAGTCGAGTTGTAACACGATGAGCGAGTAGGCACGGTCGAGAATGTCGTCATCGTCCAGCAAATGACCAATGTAAAACACAAGTCTGAGCAGGTGGGAACTTTCCAAACTCAGAACTGGTTCGTCTTCTTGACATCGTAGCAGCAGACTGTCGGCGAGCCAGCGCCATTGCCACTGGTAGAGACCGTTGTCGGCTTGCGGCGATTCCGCAAACGGATGCATAAAGAGAAACGCTTCGACCCCATCGTTGATCCCGTCCTGTTCCAGCAGAAGATCGAGAGCCCCTTCAGAGCCGCCGTAGCGAAACCCCGCGATCAGGACCGTATTGGGAATCAGCGATGCCCAACTTTCCGTTTGGGTGACGCGGTATCCCGCAATCGAGCCCGAGAGCAGCAGAAGCCCCGCGCTCACGACCACCCAGCGCCAACGCCTGCGGGTCTTGAACAGCTTGCGTTCGCGCTGAACTTCGTGGCCGCACTCTGAACAACGCAGTGTCGGCGAGCGGTCCATGTCGTACCAGCACTTCGGACAGCGCTTGCGCCCGCGCGACCGGTCGCTGAACAATGCCCACAACAGTAGCGCCGCGCCAATGAGTGCCGCGAGCAGCGCCGAGCCCCAGAACAGCCAGTCGGTGGACATAAAAGCAATTGTATATTGTATCAGGTGGGGCGTCCTGACTTTTCGAAAAGATCGGCGATGGGATCGCCCACCGGCGGCTCGCGGCTTTGCGGAATTGTGGAATTGTGGATGGCGGCACGATCCGCGCGGTTGCGGTATGCTGCGCATTATGCGAGGCATGACGCGACGGTGGCTGATCACGGATTCGATCACGAACCCCGCACCGCAGGAGACACGTGCGGCGGCGGGCTCCCCCCGCCTCTCGCCCCTCGT
>RECV01000089.1 GCA_007693845.1 Phycisphaerales bacterium | reverse complement strand
CCCCGGTGCAGATTCTTCTCGCGGTAGATCATGCGCTGGAAGGACGGCCACTGCTCGAGCTGCGAACTGTTCAGAATCACCTGAACGTTCTGTTCGAACTGCTCCTTGATGCGCGTCTTTTCCTGACGCCAGTTCTCGAACGGCCTCAGAATCATGTCCATGATCTCGCTTTCATCTGCGTTCTGCAGGTCATCCCGGAGGTTGCTCAATCGCTGCTGAACCTCCATCCAGCCGGCGTCAAATTCAGCGCGATAGTCTTCGTAAAGCGATTCGAGAATCATCCGCTGCCCATCGTCCAGGTCGAGTCCCTGGGCGAAGAGGACCATGTCGCGGTTGAGATAATCGTGCTGCATCAGATCGGCGAAGCCCGCGGCCTCACCCATCTGAGCGCCGGCGGTTCCCGCTATCGCCGTCGCGGCCGCCAGTCCGAGACCGGCGGCGGCATACTTCATCCTGTTCCAGGTTGCCTTGATCATGTTGAACGTACTCCTCAGTGTCAGTAATCAAAAGATCATTCGTGTTTCATTCCCGACCATTGTCGACGACCTCCGACGGTTGTGTCGTCAAGCCCATTCCGAGGCCGTCCGGTGACGGGCAACGGTCCGGTTCCCATGGTCGAACCGTGTAATCCAACGCACGATCCGGCAACTTATGGCAGCGAATTCCGACAATTCACCGCGCTTTCGACGCCGTCTGAGAGCTATCGGTCATTCAGCCCCCGCGATGAGGAGAAAGGTGCGACCTCCCCGAGAACAGTTCCGAGAATATCCCGTCTCCACTCCAGATACAGTCTTGCCACCGCCACCCGGCTTCAGGCCCGTTCGGTAATCGTTCGTTGCTCGATCCGCTTTTCGCTGATCGTCTGGACGACGCGATCCACAAAAATACTTGGTGTATGGATATTGTCAGGGTCAAATGAACCGGTTTCAACGATTTCCTCGACCTCAGCAAGGCACGCCCGACCGCTGGCGGCGACGAGCGGATTGAAGTTCCGCGCGGTCTTCCGATAAATCAGATTGCCCGCCCGGTCGGCCTTCCACGCCTTGACGATGGCGAGGTCGACGACGATCCCGCGTTCGAGAATGTATTCAACTCCATCGAATTGTTTGATTTCCTTGCCTTCCGCCACACGGGTGCCGAATCCGGTCCGAGTATAGAAGCCCGGGATGCCCGCCCCGCCGGCCCGGAGCCGCTCTGCCAGGGTGCCCTGGGGCGTGAACTCGATTTCGAGCTCATCGTTCATGAATTGGCGTTCAAATTCCGCGTTCTCGCCGACATAACTCGAGATCATCTTGCGAACTTGCCGGGTTTGCAGCAGAAGTCCGAGCCCCCAGTCATCGACGCCGGCATTATTCGAGACGATTGTGAGGTCCTTCACGCCCGAATCGCGCAGAGCGATGATCAGTTGTTCCGGAATGCCGCAGAGCCCGAACCCGCCCGCAGCGATGGTCATGCCGTCCTTCAACAGCCCGTCGAGTGCATCGCTTGCCGTGTCGTACAACTTGTCGATCATGATCGCATCCTCACTTCCGATTCAGAGTTCATCATGATCCGCCAATCCGCCGCGCTTGGCAAGCGATCGCACGAATCTGAATCGGGCCGTGCGTGCAATACCGGCCGAACCCGCCATCGGCAGCCGATACGATGTGTGAATGTCCGGGCTGCCACCGATTCAACCCGATGCGTTGCTGCCACGGGATATCGCGCCCGCGCGGTGTCTCGATTGCTACTACGTCCTCGAAGGCCTTGAGGAACCGCGCTGCCCCGAGTGCGGCCGATCGTTTGATTTGTACGATGCCAGCACGTTCACGCGCAAGCCGCCGTACGTGTGGTGGAAGCTCTGGTTGCCGGGACTGATTCAGGCGATGATCTTCGGCGTCGTGTCCATGGCGATCCTGGCGTTGCTCGGTCAATGGGGGTGGGCGCTTTGGGTTGGCGTGCCTTTGGCGGCCGGCTGCCTGCTCGGCTACCGGTTCAGCGCGGCGTGGATCCTGATGCCCGCGCTGGCGATTACGTTGGTGGCCACAATGGTCCTCAGCGCGATGCTACTCAATCTAGCGGGCACCTTCTGCGGGCTCATCTTGAGCGGTATCTTTCTCGGCCCGATCTGTGGCGGCGCGGTGGCTGGATTGATCCTTCGTTTGGTCCTCAAGGCGAGCCGATACGAACAATCCGCCTATCTGCCCTCGCTCATTCTCTTTGCGCTGCTGCTGTTCGGGGCAGTCATTGAAGACCGTTTCGGCACGATCCCGCCGCGTGAATCAGTTTCGACCACGCGCATCATCCACGCCCCGATCGACACCGCGTGGGACAGCATCATGTTCTACGAAGATGTCACCCACGATCCGCCGTGGATTCTCCGCATCGGGCTCGCCCACCCGATTCGAACCTACGGTTCGTCAGCGAGCGTCGGGGATGAAAAAGTCTGCATTTACAACAAGGGACGCATCACCAAGGGCATCGCTGAAATCGAGGCGCCCCGTCTTCTGGCGTTCACGATCACCGAGCAATCGATCGGCTACGAACGCGATGTGCATCTCACCGGCGGCAGCTTCCGCTTCGAAGCGATTGATGAGCAGTCCACCCGCGTCACGCTGATCACGGAGTACGAACCGCTGCTCGGCCCGCGTTTCGCTTGGCGCTGGGGTGAACACTACGCGGTGCGCACGCTGCACGAACATGTGCTTGAAGGCATGGCGCGCGAGGCGGAGCCGGGGCGACCTGATTCGGTCACCGTGCGCCCCGCACGATGGGAGGGCCGCTGATGACGATCCGCGTTGAGCCGCACCGTCGCTGGCGCGTGAACGCCACGCATGAAATCGACCTGCCGCTGCCCGCTTCGGTGGTCTGGGGTCAGATGCGCGATCTGCGCCGGTTCATCACGATGGACCCGCTGCACACGAAAGTGCACGATGAAGTGCCAACCGGCTGCGCGATCCCCGCCGTCGGCTCACGGCTGGTGATTGAACATCGGCTGGCCGGTTTGCGCGTCAATCGCCGCAGCCGTCTGTTGCGCTGGCGCGAAGGGCGCAGCTATGCGGTGAGCGATCTCTCGCGGCGGGGCAATCACGTCGGATTTCCACACATCTGCGAGTACGAGATTATGCCGGTGACGGAACGATCCTCGAGATTGCGCCTTTCCGCGCGCGGCCGATGGACCGCGACGTGGATGCCGGTCTGGCTTGTTCGTCTCTGGCTGATGTGGGTGATGCACGCGACCGGGCTGCGGATGGAGAACGCGCTGCTCGCCGTGCGGGATCGCATTAATCCCGCAGCGCAAGGTACTGGTGCGCGACTTTCCAGACCGGCCCCGCGCCCATGATCACCAGCAGGTCGCCCGGCCGGCAGATGTTCTCAAGTTGCTCGACGATCGCTTCGAACGGATAGAGGTGCATCGCCGACACACCGCGCTGACGGAGTCGATCGACCAGATCTGCCGCGCTGATGCGCTGTTTTTCGATCTCCGAATCGCGCACGAAGTAGATGTGCGGCACGATGACGACCTCCGCTTCGGAAAAACTCTGCGCGAACTGCTCCAGCAGAAACCGGGTGCGGCTGTGCTGGTGCGGCTGAAAGACGCAGATCAACCGCTCGGGCTTTTCCGCCGCGCGCAAGGCGCGCAAGGTGATTTCGATCTCCGTCGGGTGATGGCCGTAATCGTCGTACACCACCACGTCACCACCGCCGACGGTTCGCGTGCCAAGCCGCTGCATGCGTCGCTCGATGCCGGCGAATGACTCCAGAGCTGCGCCGATTCCGTCCCAGTCCGCGCCGAGCCAGTGGGCGATGATCGCGGCGGCGCTGGCGTTCTGCGCGTTGTGTTCGCCCGGCATCCGGTTGGTCCACTGGGTCAGCCAGTGACCCTCCTGCAACAGACCGACGCGCTGGACCGAAGCATCGGCAACGATCTGGTAGTCCGCCGCCGGACTGAAGCCGAACGTCTCAATCCCGCAGCGCAATCCCGTGGTGACTTCACGCCGGTGTGCGCCTTCGTGCGCGATGAGCAGGCGCCCGCCGACTTTCTCTTCGGGGATCAGCCGCGCGAACTCCGCGAAAGCGCGCACGACCTGATCGAGCGAGCCGTAAATGTCGAGATGATCTTCCTCAATGTTGTTGATCAGGCCGAGCGTTGGGCGGTGGTGGTGAAAGGAGCGGTTGAACTCGCACGCCTCGGCAATGACGAGGCCGGCCCGGCCGGCGTAGGGGCCCTGGCCGGGAATGACCGCAGCACCGGCCCGACTGCCGCCGATGCGGCCGGACGCGATCTGCGGGCAGGTCGCGCCGACGATGAAACTCGGGTCAAGACCGCATTCGATCAGAACGTGGCAGAGCATCGCGCTCGTGGTGCTCTTGCCGTGCGTCCCGGCGATGGACACGCCGGTCGCATCCGCCTGGATCGCGCCAAGCATTTCCGCGTAGCTGATGATCGGGACGCCGCGGTCCTGCGCCGCGAGCAGTTCCGGATGATCGGGCTTGATCGCCGCGGAGGCCACGATGAGATCGCAGGCGTCCGGCAACTCGCCCTTGCTCTGGTCGTGCGCGACGGGAATGCCCGCCTCCTGAAGCGCGGCGGTGAGATCGCTCGCCACACTGTCAGATCCGGCACAGTGCGCGCCGCGGTCGGCGAGCAGCCGCGCCAGCCCGCTCATGCCGCACCCGCCGATTCCGATCAGATGAATGTGCTGGCCGGCGAAGCGTGAGGTTGCGGCAGGGGTCTGGGTGTGCTTGGTGGAAGGGGAAACCACGTTGGTCATTCTATCGGCGGGAGTGTGGGGCGCGCATGAGCGAAGCGGTACGCAGGCCCGTCCGGGCACGATTCGATTGCACATTCGGGGCCGCGTCTTCGTTTGCGCGGATCGAACTTCCCGTCTCGATTGCAGTATCCTGCTCTCGCCATGCCGTCCGCATCCCAACCAACGCACCCCGCTGACCGACTTCTGAATGCGATCGATGCCCGCCGAGCACCGGTGTGCGTCGGCTTGGACCCGGTGCTCAATCGCCTGCCGAACGCGGTCGCGCCGGATGCCGAGCCGATCGAGCGGCTCCGCACGTTCTGTTTCGGCGTGTTGCGCGCAGTGGCCGATCATGTCCCCTGCGTGAAGCCGCAGGCCGCGTGTTTCGAGCGGTATCGGAAGAACGGCCGGGGCGTGGCGGTGCTGAACGAGGTCATTGCGGAGGCGAAGCGGCTCGGGATGGAGGTCATCCTCGACGCCAAACGCGGCGACATCGGCGTGACCGCGGAACATTACGCCGCCATGGCCTTCGGCGAAGGGGCCGATTCCGACACCGCCGACTGGATCACGATCAACAGTTACCTCGGGGCCGATGGCATCACGCCGTTCCTGAAGCCCGGCCGGGGGGCATTCGCGCTGGTCAGGACGAGCAATCCAGGCGGGGATGCACTGCAATCGCAAACGCTCGCCTCGGGCGGCACGGTCGCCGACACCGTGGCCGCAATGGTGCGAGAGATCGGCGAACCGTCGATCGGCGAACGTGGCTACAGTGCGCTCGGCGCGGTGGTCGGCGCGACCAAGCCGGAAGATGCAGCCCGATTGCGCGATGCGATGCCCCGTCAGCTTTTTCTCGTGCCCGGCTACGGCGCGCAGGGGGGCGGCGCGAAGGACATCCTGCCCTGTTTCCACGACGATGGCACCGGCGCGGTCATTAACGCCAGCCGATCGGTGATCTACGCCTTTGAGCCGAATGATGAAGATTGGATGAAGGGTGTCGAACGGGCGGCCCGCACGATGATCGATGACATCCGCGCAGCGCTCGCCACCGATTAGGGCGGCCATCGATCCCAGCGATCGTGGAGATCGAAATCGCTCGACCCCGGAGAAACGGGTTACCATATGATGACATGGCCTCGTCCCGCATCATCGTGGTGGTTGCCTTTCTCGCGCTTCTGGCGGTGCCGTTCGTGTTCCGCCCGGCAACCCCGCCTCCGCCGCCGGGTGCGGAGCGGCTCATCATCATCACGCCGCACAACGAACAGATCCGCCACGAGTTCTCACGGACCTTCAACGAATGGCATGAACGCGAGTACGGTGAGCGGGTGAACGTTATTTACAGCGTGCCCGGCGGCACGAGTGAGATTCGCGCGATGCTCCAGGCGCAGTTCACCGCCGCGCTGGAGGCCGGCCGTGATCCGGGCGGCGATGCCGACCTTATCTTCGGCGGCGGTACCTACGAACACTCCGTCCTCAAACGCGGCGTGACCGTCACCATCGATGGCGAGCAGCGTCAGGTACCGATCACCGCGCCGGTTGACTTTGAAGACGACTGGCTCGATGAGGTGTACGGCCCGAACGAAATCGGGGATGGCATTCTGTATGACCCCGAAAAATACTGGTTTGGGACCGCGCTCTCCGGTTTCGGGATCGTCTACAACCGCGATGCGCTGCGCACGCTCGATCTGCCCGAGCCGACGATGTGGGAAGAGTTGGCGCACCCGCGGTTGCGCGGCTGGGTCGCCCTGGTCAATCCGAGCCAGTCCGGATCGATCACCACCGCGTTCGACACGATTCTGCAACGGCGCGGCTGGGCGCAAGGGTGGCAGATTCTGAGACGTGCCGGCGCAAACTCGCGGTACTTCTCCGCGGTTGCGCTCAAACCGCCGAACGATGTTAGTCAAGGCAACGCCGCGATGGGGGTGTGCATCGACTTTTACGGGCGGTACCAGTCGCAGGCGATCATCGACGCCGGCGGGGGGGATCGGGTGGGGTACATCGATCCGCCCGGCGCGACCACGATCGATGCCGATCCGATCTCGAAGTTGCGCGGTGCGCCGAATCCGAAAATGGCGCGGCGGTTCATCGAGTTCACCCTGACGGAGGAAGCGCAGGCCCTCTGGCAGTTCCGCACGGATGATGACCATGAAGACGGGCTTGGACCGGCGCGGTTCGAATTGCGCCGCATGCCCGTGTTGCGCTCGATGTACGAGAAGCATTTCGATCGGCTGATCGATCCGGTCAATCCGTTCGAGACCGCACGCCCGGCGGAGAATCCGAACCGAAACTTCCGCAGTTTCGTCGCAATCGTCTTTGCGGCGGCGGCGATGGATTCGCACAATGATCTCAGAAGGGCGTGGCGCGCGATCGTGAATCATCCGGCGTACCCGGCACCGCGGGTGGGGGAGATGGTCACCGCCGCCGATGTGACCGACCCGACTTTGAAGCGCATGCTGGAGCTGTTCGACGCCATGCCGGAGGTCCGCGGTCCGGGTGGTCGCACGTACTCGATGGCGAACGTGGATGATCTGGAGACGATTCGCAATGGCTGGCTTCGTCAGGAATGGCGGGACGAAGCGCTGTGGCACCCGGAATCGAGACCGGGCGATGCGCTGCGCCGCGAGTTCGTGCAATTCTTCCGCGCGAATTATCGTGAGATCGTCCGGATCGCCGAAGAGGGCAGGATGTAGGGAATTGTTCTTTTTTGCCCCGATCATGAAGTTGGGGCTGTTCTTCGAACGGTTGAGTGACTCCATGACCACGCAGGCCGCGGCACCCGATCCGTCCACGCCGTCCACCCCGGCGACCGATCCGAACAATCGGAAGCGCATTTTTCCGCCACTGACCAAAATCGTGGCGACGCTCGGCCCCGCCTCCTCCGATCCGGAGATGATCGGCAAGCTGATCGAAACCGGCGTTTCCATTTTCCGCATCAACTTCAGCCACGGCGAACTGGAGCAGCATGCGGTCAACGTTCGCACCATCCGTGACACCGCGCTTCGCATGGGCATCCCGACGGGGATTCTCGGCGATCTGCAGGGGCCGAAGATTCGGATCGGCAAGGTGCCGGACGGCGGGATCGACGTGCCCACCGGCAGCCTGATGCGCATTCAGCGGGAGAAGATCGAAGCCCATCCGCCCAAAGAGCCCAACGGTTCGTACATCTTCAGCAGCACCTATCCGAAGATTGTGGATGATGTCGAGCCCGGGCAGCGCGTGCTCATCAACGACGGCGCGGTGCGCACCCTGGTCGTGCGAGTGGAGAAGCAGTCGGTTCTTTGTACCGTCACGCACGGGGGGCTGATCACCTCCGGCAAGGGCATCAACTTGCCCGACAGCGATCTGACCGTGGACTCCATCAGCGAGCGCGACTGGGAGCACGTCCGCTGGGCGATTGAACATGAAATCGACCTGCTCGCGCTGAGTTTCGTCAAGAGCGCGGACGATGTGAAACAGTTGCGCGAAGGTGTGAAGCGCTTCTCACGCGAGCTCGGCAAGGAGTCACTGCAGATTCCGATCGTCGCCAAGATCGAACTGCCCCGTGCGGTTGAGCGGATCGAGTCGATCGTCGATGCGGCGGATGCGATTATGGTTGCCCGCGGTGATCTGGGGGTGGAACTGGATCTCGCCCGCGTGCCCGTCGTGCAGAAACAGTTGATGCGCGTTGCGGATCACTTCGGCAAGCCGTGCATCGTCGCCACGCAGATGCTGGAGACGATGATGAACTCGCCCAGTCCCACGCGCGCCGAAGCGAACGATGTCGCGAACGCGATTATGGATTACACCGATGCGGTGATGCTCTCCGGCGAGACGGCGGTGGGAAAGTATCCGGTAGTCACGGTGGAAACCATGCGCCGCATCGCGGAACACACCGAACCGTATCTCGCGGCCCAGCCCGCCCAGACCTCCGCGCCGGGACGATTGATCGAAACGCGGTATCGAACCGCGGCCCTCGCCCACGGCGTGTGGACCGTTGCGCAGGACATCGCGGCGAAGTTCATCATCGTCTGGTCGCAGGAAGGCGGGGGAGCGCGATACCTGAGTCAGAACAACTTTCACATTCCGATCATCGCGGTCACGACCGAACGGCGTGCCGCGCGACGCATGCAACTCTATCGCGGTGTGTTCCCGGTGCGCATGCCGCTGCCCGACGGCGTCGCGCACTTCACGCGTCTGGTCGATGAGTATCTCCTCCGCATCGGCTGGGCGGAAAAGGATGACATGTGCGTGCTCGTCGCCGGCGAGCCGATCGGCAAACCCGGTGTGACCAATTCCCTGGCCATTCATTCCATCGGCAACCCCGATACCGGCTACGCGCGACACGAAACACGCGAATCCTGAACCGTCCAGTCGACAGCCAGCCCGCTTCCGACGTACGCTCTTGCGTATGCAGGCAGCGATTCTTTCCATCGGCGATGAACTCGCGCTCGGCGAGCGGCTCAACACCAACTCGCAGTGGCTTGCCGAGGCGCTCGCCGCCCGTTCGATCATCACCGTAGAACACCGCACCGTTGCAGATGACCGCCAGCTGATCGCCGAGGCGATCACGCAAATGGCGCAGCGCATCAACGTCCTGATCATCACCGGCGGGCTCGGGCCGACTGCGGATGATCTCACCCGGCACGCGCTGGCGGATGTCATGACCCCCGGAGAAGAGTTGGTGCTCGACGAGACGGAACGCGCCCGGCTGGACGACTGGTTTGCCAAGCGCGACCGACGCATGCCCGAGGCGAATCTGATTCAGGCGATGAGGCCGCACACGATGCACTGTCTGTCGAATCCGCACGGCACCGCGCCGGGATTGGCCGGCCGGTTGGATGACACGCAGATTTTCGCGCTCCCCGGCCCGCCGCGTGAAATGCATCCGATGTTTCAGGACCACGTGCTGCCGGAACTCGAACAGCGCGACGGTCATGATGTGCTCCGCGCGATCACGGTACACGAGTACGGTCTCGGAGAGTCGGATGCCGCCGAACGCATTGCGACGTTGATGGAACGCGGCCGACAACCGCAGGTCGGCACGACCGCCAGCGCTTCGGTGGTCACCGCGCGCATTCGCGCGTTCGGCGCGGTCGATTCGATTGAACTCCTGCTTCGCGCCGATGCCGCCGCCGTTGAACGAGCGTGGCAACCGTTCGCATTCGGACGCGGTGACGTGACGCTTGCGCAGGCCTTGCTCGGCGAGTTGATTTCGCGCGGCCGCACGATTGCCACGGCAGAGTCATGCACCGGCGGGTGGGTGGGGAAGAACTTCGTCGATCTGCCCGGCTCCAGCGCTGCGTACCTCGGCGGCTGGGTTACGTACTCCAATGAAATGAAGCGAGATTGTCTCGGCGTGCCCGAGTCATGGCTGGAATCGTACGGCGCGGTTTCCGCCGAAGTCGCCCGCGCGATGGCGCAGGGCGCGCTGGAACGCGCTGCATCGGACCTGGCGGTGTCCATCAGCGGAATTGCCGGCCCGGACGGCGGCACGCCCGAGAAGCCCGTCGGTCTCGTCTACATCGGGATCGCGCAGCGAACATCCGATGCGGCTCCGACCGCGCGAGCGCACCGCTTTGAGTTTCATGGCGATCGAACCGCCATCCGCGACCGCGCAGGCAAAGCCGCGATGCAACTGGCGCGGTTCGCGCTGCTCGGCATTGAAGGTGAACGCTTGCTTTGGGAAACCGATCTGGAGGTGCCGGCGTGACGGCGCATAAACCGGCAGATGGCACCGTCGCGTCGATCGCGTTGGGGTCGAACCTGGGGGATCGGGCCGCCAATCTGCGCGGTGCGGTGGAGGCGTTGAATCAACACGAGGCCATTGAAGTCCTGCGCGTGTCGGATTTTCTGGAAACCGAACCGATGGGCGCGCCCGGTCAGGGGCCGTATTTGAATGCCGCGATGAAGGCGGTGACGGCGCTCGAACCGCGCGAACTGCTCGAGGTGTGTCTGGCGATTGAGCGTCAGTTCGGGCGGATTCGGGATCAGGAGATCCGCTGGGGCCCCCGGACGCTGGATCTGGATCTGCTCTTGTACGGTGAACAGATCATCGATGAACCGGGCCTGACGGTGCCGCACCCCCATCTTCACGAGCGGCGGTTCGTTCTGGAGCCGTTGATGATGATCGGACCGGAACTGGTGCATCCCATCCGCAACGAAACGGTTGCAGAGATGTGGTCCCGATTAACGGATCGATCCGGGGCGATGGAATAGCGGCAGCGCGTACCGTGTTCTCCAACTGGGTCAGGAACTGGTTGAAGGCCCTAACATCAATGGACGATACCGCGTGAACCGGCTGAAGAGACGCTTATCAGCCCGTGACGAAAACTGCTTCACTGATACTTCCCCATCGATCAATACCTATTTTGGCGTTCATCTCTCGAATGCCGACCGAATCAGGAGAAATTCATGCTTGTAAAGACACTGATGTCCATGACGACGCTGGCCGCCTGCACAGTCGGCATGCTCGCATCATCTCCCGCATTGGCCGGCAGTGAGAACGAAGCCGCTGCGGAAGCGCGGCAGGTCATGGAAAGAGTCATGAAGCGCTACCGCGATGCGCCGACGTTGAGCGATTCGGTTCGGATTGCCGCCGACGGCGATGAGATGATGCTGCGGATGCGCTTTGACAAGAAGAACGAGCGGATCAGTCTCGATGTGCCCGGCTGGCAGGTCTATCAGATCGAGTCCAGCGTGTACGTGTTGACCGATGCCGTGCCGGAGAAGTATCTCGAAAAAGAACTGGGCGACTCGCTGCACAGTACGTTGATCGAGTTGTTCGGCATGGATCCGAATCTGCCGTTCCAGTTCGCAGCGCGGCAGGGGGGCGAACTCGATGCGGTCATCAACGCGTTGGGGCTGAACATTCTGCAAATGCCTCGCTTGACGGGCATGACCGAAACGCAGCACGAGGACCGCACGTACCACCGATTGAAGCTTGAAGGTCTGGGTGGGGAGATGACGGTCGACGTTGACCGCGATCACGTCGTGCATCGAGCGCGGATCGAACTCGAATCGCCCGTCGGAGACGACAAGATCATTGCGACGCTCGACTACGATCCTGTGTTCGCGGAGACGCTCGACGAAGCGGTGAGCTTTGATCCGAGCGGCCGTGAGAAGGTGGCCTCCGCGGAAGAACTCGCTCCGCCCGCGCCGCAGATGGTCGAAGCCGGCTCACCCGCGCCGGACTTTTCGTTCCAGACCCTTGATGGTGAAACGATCTCGCTCGAAGATCTGCGCGGTTCGGTCGTGGTCCTGGACTTCTGGGCGACCTGGTGCGGCCCGTGCATTCAGGCCATGCCGATGGTTGATGCGCTCGCCAAGTGGGCTGAGGAGAACGATCAGCCCGTCAAGGTCTACGCCGTCAACATCTGGGAGAGCGAACGGGACTTTGATCGGCGCAAGGAACAGATCAAGAACTTCTGGTCCCAGCGCGATTACGAGCGTTTGAAGACGCTGCTCGATCCCGAAGATGCCGGCGCAGAGGCCTACGGCCTGAGCAGCATTCCCGCCACGATCGTCATTCGACCCGACGGCGTGATCCACAAGGTTCACATCGGCTATACGCCCCGCCTGAAGGAACTGCTCGAAGAGGCCGCGAAAGAGGCGATGGACGCTGCGGGTTGAGGACAGTCAGCATCATTGACAACGAACAGACAAAGAACCGGCGTGCTTCTGTAGAGGGCACGCCGGTCTTGCCTTGATGAGACGGCAGACTCTATTGTCCCGGCAAGTCGCTCGGTCTGTTCACCTGACGAATCTCGGGATCGCGCGGCGCAGGAAGTGAGATCGTGTTCGCATGATCCAGCAGATGCTGCAGTGATCCCCGCGTCCAGACATCGGCGCGTTCCAGCAGCCGCGTGTGATAAAGACCGGGAAACGGCTGCCAGCGATCATCCCGAAAGGCGATGGCATCACATTCGTGCATCGTTGGCGTCAGCAGTGTGTCGATCCAATCGGGGTTCACCTGCAGTAGATCGCAACTGGTGATCAGGGCCCAGCCCTCGCGACGGTGTGTCAGCGCGGTGCGCACGCCACCGACCGGTCCGCGGTCCGGTTCGAGGTCGCCGATGGTTTCGAGCCCCAGATCGGCGTAGGTGTCGGCGTGTCGCGCGACCACGCGCACCAGACATCCGCAATCACGGAGTTGTGCGGCCTGACGTTGAATCAGCGGCAGGTCGTCGAGCACCGCACGCGCCTTGTCGCTGCCGAACCGCGAACTGCGCCCGCCGGCCAGGATGTAGGCGCTGAGCGTTGGGTCAATGCACGTGGGAGTGGTCATCGCGGAATCCTCCATCACCGGAGTAAAGCCGGCCGATCCACCGGGGGCTGTTCGACCGCTGCAGTTAGATCGCAAGCAACATCTTGAGTGCGGCGATCATCAGCACGATCGCCAGAGCGCGGCGCAGAACGAGCGGGTTGAAACGAGAAACGCCGAGCGATGCGCCGAGAAACCCGCCGACGATCACGGCACCGCCGTAGGACAACAGATCTGCAAGCGTGATGGGGAACATGGGGTACTGCAACGTAAGACCGGCGAGAGCGCCGAGCGAACTGACGAGTATAAAAGCCGCGCAAGCCGCTGCGGCGGCGCGCGGTGCGGCCCACCCGGCGAGGATGAGCAGTGGGCTGAGAAAGATCCCACCGCCGACGCCGATCAGTCCCGAGAGAATTCCGATGATCGCGCCGGCCGGCAGCGCCCAACGGAGCGGGGCGCCGCGCGAGACATTCTTCGGCGTCGAACCAGGCAGCGCGAGTTGCCACGCGGCGAAGAGCAGAATCAATGCCAGCAGGATGCTGTACGGACCGGGGGGAAGGGTCCATTGCCAGCCGGCAAGAAAGGCGCACGGCACAGCAGTGACCGCGAACGGCCAGAAGAGGTTCCAGTGAAAATGGCCTCGCCCGCCGAAACGCATCAGCGCAATTGATGAAACAAGCACGTTGAGCGACAAGGCCAGCGGTCGAATCGTTTCCGGTTCCTTCCCCGCGAGCGCCAGCACCGCCAGGTAGCCCGATGCGCCGCCGTGACCGACCGAAGCATAGAGGACGGCGACCACGAACAGCGCCGCTGCCGTCAGGGCGATCGTCATCTCCGCGTGTCCTCATGTCGAACGACCTTGCCGGTGGTTGCCGTTGCGTCCGGTCGTCCATCATCCTGCACTTCGCCCCGTAACGTTTCAATCGCGTGAGGCAGAATGTCAACCAGCGCCTCAAGCGATTCGGTTGCGCCGCGCTCCGAACCGGGGAGATTGACGATCAGCGTTCGCCTGCGCGTTCCGGCTTCACCGCGTGACAAGTAAGCACGCGGCGTCTTTTCGTAACAACGCCGGCGGATGAGTTCCATCAGGCCGCTGTGCCGTCGTTCGAGAACTTCAAGCGTGGCTTCGGGCGTGACATCCCGCGGCGCGAGCCCCGTTCCGCCGGCGGTCAGAATCAAATCCGGCGCGTCATCGCCATCGGCCAGATCACACAATATCTGGGTGACGGCGGGAATCTCATCCGGCACGCATTTGAAAGCGGTGATCTGCGCTGCGAGTTGCGCTTCCGCCAAACGCAACAACGCCGGGCCGGTGGTGTCCACGGTCACACCGCGCGAGCAACGATCACTGACGGTGATGACCGCGAGTCGAATCGGTTTCACGGTCAACTCCCCTTTGCGTTCCGGCGATCACAGTCAGCGAAGTAATCACCGCTCTTGCCGCCGGTCTTTTCGAGCAGTCGCACGTTTTCGACCACCATCGCCTTGTCGACGGCTTTGCCCATGTCGATCACCGTCAGGGCGGCGGCGCAGACGGCGGTGAACGCTTCCATCTCCACGCCGGTCTTCCAAGTCGCCCGCGCCGTTGCGCGGATCCCTACGCCGTCCTCCTTCAGTTCCAACTCAACATCGATCGAATCAAGCGGCAGCGTGTGACAGAGTGGGATGAGTTCATCC
>RECV01000077.1 GCA_007693845.1 Phycisphaerales bacterium | reverse complement strand
CGGCAACTGGGCGATGGTGCCCGCGCCGGGGGCGGCGGGTGCGTTCCTGCTCACGGTATGGGGCGGCACCCGACGCCGAAGGCGCTGAACGGATGCATGCGTGAGAAGGTGCGAGCCACATCACGTCAATAATCGTGGTGATGAGCGCGGCATCTTTCGATATGGGGTTCCGTCGACACCGGGTTCCGGTTTTCGCGGTTGATCGCGTTCTGAGCGTAGCGCGGGGCGAGCCCCGCCGCGAAACGGGCGAAACGTCCGGACATCGCAGGAGATCGTGAACCAGCGCACCGAGTCAACCCTTTGTGCCTCAGTCGCTTCGCCCCTCCGTCGCTCCGTCCCTCCCCCCTTACGCCGTATTCTTCTTCTTCCGCTGCGGGATCTCGGCGAGCGGCAGACCGCTCTCGATCGCTTCGGCGTCGATCACGAAGGTCGTGCCCGCCGCGTCGAGGTCCGGCAGGTCGTACATCAGATCGAGCATGTACTCATCCAGCACCGCGCGAAGGGCGCGGGCGCCGGTTTCACGCTTCAACGCGCGATCCGCAAAGAGACTCAACGCCTCTTCCGTGAACTCCAGCGTCGTCTGCTCCAGACTGAACAGATGCTTGTACTGCTTCACGATCGCGTTCTTCGGCTCGGTGAGAATCTGCACCAGCGCATCGCGCGAGAGCGGCATGAGCGGCGTGATGATCGGCAGACGACCGACCAGCTCCGGAATCAGGCCGAACTGCAGCACATCGTCCGCGGTGACCTGCTCGAGGGCTGCGGCCTTCTCATCGGACTTCACCTGATCGGTTGCCGGCTCAGCGGAGAAGCCGATGCGGCTGCGGCCGAGGCGTTTGCGGATGATCTCGTCGAGGCCGACGAATGACCCGCCGCAGATGAACAGGATGTGGGTCGTGTCCATCTGGATGTATTGCTGCTCGGGGTGCTTGCGGCCGCCCTGCGGGGGGACGTTGGCGACGGTGCCTTCGAGCATCTTGAGCAGGGACTGCTGCACACCCTCGCCGGAGACATCGCGCGTGATGGAGACGTTCTGCGAGGTCTTGCCGATCTTGTCGATCTCATCGATGTAGATGATGCCGCGCTGGGCGGTTTCGAGATCGTAGTCGGCGGCCTGCAGGAGTTTGAGCAGGAGGTTTTCGACGTCTTCGCCGACGTAGCCGGCTTCGGTGAGCGTGGTCGCATCGCCGATGGCAAAGGGGACGTTGAGAATGCGGGCGAGCGTTTTGGCGAGCAGCGTCTTGCCCGTGCCGGTGGGGCCGATGAGCAGGACGTTGGACTTGTCGAGTTCGACGGGGGAGTCTTCGTTCTCGATCTGGGTCAGGCGCTTGTAGTGGTTGTGGACCGCGACGGAGAGGGACTTCTTCGCCTGGTCCTGCCCGATGACGTACTGATCGAGAAACTCCTTGATCTGTCGCGGCGCGGGGATCGCCGAGAAGAGGGGCCGGGCGCTGGAGACGCGCCGCCGCTCCTGCCGGAAGATGTTCTGGCAGAGATCGGTGCAGTTGGAGCAGATATAGATATCGCTGGGGCCTTCGACCATGGGGCCGACTTCGCGGCTGGTCTTGCCGCAGAAGGAGCAGGTGGTGATCTTTCTGCCGCGGAACCCGCCGCCTCCACCGCCGCCGTCACCGCCACTGCCGCCACCGCTTCCGCCCCCGGCGTTTCCGCCGCCGCCACCTCCGCCGAAGTTTTCACCGCCGCCGCCTCCACCTCCGGAGCGCGAGGAACCGCGTCGTCCGCCGCCTCCGGCAGCGTTGACGGGCGTGATAGCGGCGTCCGATCGTTCGTTCGTCTGTGCTTTGTTCATGCCTTCCTCGACGTGCTCAGCGGTGACCTTGGTGCCCGGAGAACAGCCATACCCCGGGTGGGGCGTTCGTCCCCGTCGCTTTCCCTCCGAAGGGGTATCACTAGTGTATCGGGCGGCTCCGCGAGCGTCTAAAGCGACACTGACGAAACGGGAGAAATGTCATCATGCCGATCCAAGTTGTGGCGAATGCGGCCGACGATCACGCAGGCGGTTTCTTATCGGCGTTCTCATCGGTATCGGACTGTGGATCATCGGTGGATGAAGCGGCGGAATCGGAATCGGCCTGCGGTTCGAGTTTCGTGCCGGCTTCCTTCTCGTCCGATTTGTCTGCCGCATCGCCGGTTGAGGCCGGTTTGTCGCTCCGCACGCGTGAGATCATCGCGTTTCGCGCCCGCTCGTATTCCTCTTCCGAGATTTCTCCACGGTCGCGCATGTCACGCAGACTGCGGAGGGTGAAGCCCTGCACATCATCCGAGCCGGAATTCCCGGCCAGAAAAGTTCGGCGGATCCAGACCATCACCAGCACGCCGACCACAACGAGCCCGAGCAGGAGCAGAAGCCACGGCAGGAGTTCGCGGAACGCATCGCCGACGTCCTCGGTCTGGGCGAACACGCCCGAAAAACTGTCATGGACGGCGAGGATGGGAGGTCCGGCATTCATACCGAGGCCGCAGAGAAAACCCGATCAATCCTTCTTGGTCGATTTCTTCTTGGTCTTCTTCTTGCTGGTGGTTTTCTTCTTGGTCGTCTTTTTCTTGGAGCCCGTGGCCGCGCTGCCCGAATCGCCTTCCGTGCCGAGCTTCTTGTCACGAAGCTTCTGCCATTCATCAGCAGAAATATCGCTGACCTTGGCGTGCTCCTGGATGATCTTGTCCGCGGTCTTGTGATCGCGGACCTGGATCGCGATTTCGGTGATGCGGCCGGACTTGGTCAGTTCATTGCGCAACTGTTCGGGACGTTCGCCGCGCTGGGCCGCGATCATGGCGATACGGCCGTTGACTTCCTGCTCGTTGACCTGGATGTTCTTCTCTTCGGCGAGTCGTGACATGAGGAAGAAGAGCTTGAGCCGGTTGCGCGCCACTTCGACCGACTGGGCGCGGGACTCCGCGAGGCGTTCTTCGATCTCTTCGGGCGCGAGGCCGCGGTAGAGCAGTTCCATTTCATACCGTTGCAGAATGCGCGCGGCCTGGTTTTCCGAGAGTTTTTCGGGCAGTTCGAAGTCGACGCGTTTGATGAGTTCTTCGTAGAGCTGTTGCCGCATCGCATCGGCCTGCTCGTAATCGCGGCGCTGCTCGAGCGCGAGCTTGATCTGCTCACGCAGCATGTTCTCATCCGCCATGCCGTAGCGTTCGACGACCTCGTCAACCGACGCGGGCGTGACGCGGACGCCCTGGCGAATTGAAAACTCGATCGTGATTTCCTTGCCGCGAATGTCCTCGCGTTCGTGCGTTTCCGGCACGGTGGTGGTGACGGGGATCGTATCGCCGACCTTCGCGCCCTTGAGGATCTTGTCCAGCCCGTCGATGAGCAGTCCGAGCACCTGGCCGCGTCCTTTCGCGTCCTTGCCGGGCACCTGAATCAGCGCTTCCTCATGTTCGAAGAACGGCTCATCCTCACCCTTGCGCGTGGCCTTGACCGAGCCGACCAGACGATCGCTCGGCTGGAAGTCGGAATCGACCTTGCTTTCCTGGCCGATCTGCAGACACTGCCGCTCGATCTCGCGGTCGATCATCTCGTCGGAGATTTCAAGTTTCGGCTTCTTGATCTCGATGTCATCGAGCTTGGGCATATCGAAGTCGGGCACGACTTCGATGTCCACCTCGAAGGTGAGCGCTTGGCCTTCCTTGAGTTCGAGCTCCTCGATGTTGGTGACCGGCTCGGGATCGCCGACCGGCTTGAGCTGGTTCTCTTCGATGGCGGCGGAGTAGGCGTCGGCGACGATCTGGTTGCGCGTTTCGGTCTTGAGCGCGCTGCCGAATCGTTTCTGCATCAACGCCTTGGGGGCGCGGCCCTTACGGAAGCCGGGCAGGGCGGTTTCCGTCATCAGCGTGGCGAGGGAGGCCTCGAGCTTCTCGTCGATTGCGTCGGCGGGGACCGTGATGGTCAACCGCTTGCGAGCCGGGCCGACTTCCTTGATCTTGACCTCATTGCCCGAACTGGTGGTTTCTTCCGGTGTCGCCGTCGTATCTGCCATGGGAGCTCGTTCCATTCCTGTGTGGGGGCAGCGGCCGGCTCCAACCGGCCGCGCGAAGTTCATTAGCGTACCAGATTCACGATCCGCGACAATCCGGGCGGCACGGATCCAGCATCCGCTCACGGAGGGGTCAGCCGCCCGTGAACAGCCGTGCGATGTCGTGATACGTCACGACGACGAACAACGTGCCGATCAGAGCCAGGCCGAGAATCGTCACCGCGTTCTGGAAACCGATCGAAGGCGGCCGGCCGGTGATCTTTTCGTAGATCAGGAAGAGGAAAAGTCCGCCGTCCACGATCGGCAGGGGCAGGAAGTTGATGACCGCCAGGTTCACGCTGATCATCGCCAGCAGGAAGATCAGGTACATGATCCCGCGATCCGCAATCCGCACACCGATATCGACGATCCCCACTGGGCCGCGCAACTGATCAACCCCGACCGTCCGCCGGAAGAGCCGGTCGATCGTCAGGTAGGTGAGCATCAGAATCTTGTGGGTTTCCTCGACGCCCATCCAGACCGCTCGCAGGGGATTGCCGTTCGCGGTGCGTGTGGCGTACAGCGGTTCGAAGACGACGGGCGAGAGATTGACCGACCAGCTTTGCGCCGTGCGGTGCAGGTGTGCGACCTCATTCGCGCTGATCGCCATCGTGACGGTTTCCCGCTCGCGTCCCGGCGTGGGGTGCTGAACTTCAATCCGCACTTCCGCGCTGCGTTCATCCGCCTGAGCTTCCTGCGTGACTTCCAGGAGCGCGCGACGGAAGTCCGCCCAGTTTTCGATTGGGTGATCATTCACGCGCAGCAGCCGCGTCCCGGGCAGCAGGTCCAGCGCGGCGGCGGCGGGGGTGTAGGTTTGCACCTCATCGTCGGGCGATTCACGCGGCAGGGCGATGCGTTCCATCGGCGCGGCGGTGTACGGCACATGGTGCGACGTACCCACACTGACATTGAGCATGCCCGCGCCATCAAAGAAACCGCGTCGCACGATACGGGCGGTGACCGCAGACTCTTCACCATTGCGGATAACCACCAGATCAAGTTCACCGACCTCTGTCCCCTGGATCTTCCGAAGAAAATCACGCGATCGTGGTGCGTGCAGATCACCCGCGCGGAACACCGCATCGTCCGGCTTGAGAATGCCGCGATTCGGGCTGCCTTCGGGAATCATCGTGATGCGCACAAGCGGCACGAAGCCGAGCAGGCCGCTTTCAAAGTTCTGATCCATCTCACCCGCATCGGCATAGCGCTGTGCGGGCAGAACCGGCTGCAGTTCCAGCATCGCTTCAACCGGTGAGCCGACCGGCTCGCCGCGGCGATCATGGTGCTGCCAGACAGTTCGAAGCGGTTCGCCTTCCGAAGCTTCTGCCTCGGCGAGAATCTGCTGAAACGTGCGCACGCGATTGCCGTTGACATGCGTCAGCGTCATGCCCGACTCAACGCCCGCCTCATCCAGGCGCAAGGCCTCCAGCGTCGGGTCGATCATGTTGTTCCGGTCACGGGGATCGAGTGTGGCGGAGAACGCGGGATACAGTCCGACCGAGAGGAGCCGCGCGCGCTGATCGCGTTCCGGCGTCATGCGGAAGATCAACGGTTCGTCGTACCCTTCCCGTTCCACCTTGAATTCAATCTCACGATCGGGGCGTCCCATCGCGGAGGCGATCTGGATGTCCGCGAAAGTGTTCGCTTCGCTGCCGTCGATCTCGAGCACACGATCCCCCGATTGCAGTCCGGGCTGAGTGATGCCGAGCGCTTCGGCGTTCTGCGCGACGGCCTGGCCGGCGGGGGCGGTGGGATCAACATCGCCGATCACCGGTGCTTCAAACTGCACGCCGACCAGAAACGCGATTATGAAGAGGATCGCCGCGAGGATCAGGTTCATGATCACGCCGGCGGAGACGACCACCATGCGCTTGCCGATGGGGCAGCGGTTGTAGCTGCGCGGGTCGTCGGAGACGGCGTTGGGATTGGCATCCTCCTGGCCGAGCATTTTGACGAACCCGCCGATGGGGAGCCAGCGGAGGGAGTATTCGGTTTCCCCAATGCCCAGCGCCTTCTCCGCGCGGTCACGCTGTTCGGGTGATGGCTCTTCATTCGGGGCAAGCTCATCGCCGAGATACTCATGCATGCGGCGCATGTAGTCGGGCCAGGTCGATTTGGGGCGGAACCCGATGCCCCGACGCCACGCGCCCATCACCGGCCCCATGCCGACCGCAAACGCTTCAGCGCGGATACCCGCCCAGCGCGCTGCGAGGAAGTGGCCCAGTTCGTGCACGAAGATCAACAGACCGAAGCCGAGGATCACCAAGAGCAGATTGAAAAAAGTCGAGAACATTTCCATGGTGGGGTGCAACGTTTCTGTCTTGCGGAATGAGCATCACGAGCGTGACGCGGAAGTCGCCTGGGGGAGAAAATCGGAATGGCGAGGGAATCTTAGCGGCGGGCCGTCACAGCGGCATGGCCTCAGAATTTGAATCGCGGCCGGGTGTATGCGGTCCTTCGGCAGGAAATCGCTTCAAGCGGAACATCAGCTTCGTGCGGCACGAGCGGGCTCCTTGGGCTTCGGGGTCGTTGCGCGATCGTGGTGCGGGTCGTTGATTCGGTTCGCGATCAGTTCGCGGGCCGCCCGGTCGGCATCGAGCACATCGGATAACTGCCGGACCGGCTTGATCGGCACATGATCCAGCGCGGAACGCACCAGTTCGGTGATCTCGAGAAACGCGATTCGGCCGTCGAGAAACGCTTCGGCAGCGGCTTCATTCGCCGCGTTGAAAACCGCGCCCGCCGTGCCACCCTGTTCGATCACCCGGTGCGCGAGCTTGATCGCGCCGAACCGGTCGTGATCAATCGGCTCGAATTCCAGCGCGGTCAGCGCGGTCCAGTCCATGCGCTTTGAACACCCCGGCGCGCGGTCCGGCCAGGTGAGCGCGTACTGGATCGGCGTTTTCATGTCCGGCGGGCCGAGCTGCGCGAGAACGGATCCATCCACGAACTCCACGAAGCTGTGCACGATTGACGGCGGATGAATGATGGCGTCGATTCTCGAGGACGGCAGATCAAACAGCCAGTGCGCTTCGATCAACTCGAGCGCTTTGTTCATCAGCGATGCTGAATCAAGCGTGACCTTGCGGCCCATGTTCCACGTGGGGTGGTTCAGCGCTTCATCCACGGTCGCGCGTTCCAGTTGGTCACGCGACCAGGTCCGGAACGGCCCGCCCGACGCGGTGATGACCAGTCGCTCGATCGATCGACCGGGCGCTTCGTCCATTGTTTGCCCCTGCACGCACTGGAATATCGCGCTGTGTTCGGAATCGACCGGCAGCAGATGCACGCCCTTTTGTTTGACCAGCGGCATGACGATCTCACCCGCCGCGACGAGCGTTTCCTTGTTCGCCAGCGCGATGTCACAGCCGCGCTCAATCGCGGCGAGCGTTGCGGGAATCCCGGCCGCGCCGACCATCGCGCCGACGATGAGATCGCCCGGTCGGGCGACTTCCTCGATCAGTTGCACCGCTGCGTCGTCGCCGGTGAAGCGACGCGTGTCGGATTTCAAGCCGCATGCGCTGCCGTTGATGCCGTTGCCGTTGGCGAGCGCGACATTCCGCACGTCGAAGGCGTTGGCCTGTTCGATGAGCAGTTCGTGGTTCGCGCCCGCGGCGAGACCGACGATATCGAATTCCGCGAAGCCGACCTCGCGCAGATGCCGCGCCACTTCGAGCGTGTTGGTGCCGATCGACCCGGTCGAGCCGAGAATGATCAGCCGTCTGCGGCGGGGCGCGGAGGATGAGGTCATGAGTCCTGAGTCCGTTCGGCCTGGTCACGGGCGGTCGGGGAGACCTTGGCGCGATTCCGATAGAGGCGTCGCGGTTTCTTCTTCGGTGTGGACGACGAGTCGTCCTCTGCTGCGGACTTGTCTTGCTTCGGTTCCGGCTTCGGCTCTTGTTTCTGCTCGTGTTCTGGTGTGTTTCCAGCCATGGAGTTCTTCTCGGATGGTGTCTCGGACTCGTGCGGGGATGAATCCTGCTTGCTACGGCGGGACGATTTCTTGCGCCCTGACTTCTTCTTCGACTGACGGCCTGTCCGGCTTTGGTTTCGGGTGCTGGTCGCGGTGCCGCCCGATTCCGATGATCCTTCGCCATCGCCATCGCCATCACCATCGCCGGTCCGGTCACGTCCGGCGGGCTGGGAATCGCCGCTGGAAGTGAGCGATGACTCGGACGGGGTGGCATCTCCCGACCCTTGGCTCTGGTCACGGGTGTTGTCACCGGACTGACTTTGGTTGCCCTTGCGTCGGCCGGCCCCTCCGCGGCGACGGCGACGGCGGCGACGGGGCTGTTCCTGAGTTGAGTCCTGATCATCATTCCGCGAACTGTCCGTGCCGGACTTCGCCGGGACTTCCCCGGCCTCGACGGCTTCGCCGTTCCGGGTCGCGTGGTCGCTGGCGGTTGGATCCTTTTCGAACCAGCCGCGAATCTTCTCCGCGACATCCGCGGGAACACTCGACATGTGGTTCTTCGCGTCCACGTCCGGATCGGCGTGGCACTTCTGAAGCAACTCCCGCGAAGGCACGTTGAGTTCCTTGGCGAGCGTATGAATCCGCACCGGCTTCGCGTCTGACGTTTCGCCGGGGGGAGACGCTTCTTTCTCGTCGCCCGATGCGGTTGCGGGGGTGGCTTCGAGTTTCGCGCGGCCGCGTTGCCGCTGCTTGGGTTGTCCGCCCTTTTTCTTCTTCTGTCTCCTTGAAGACGTCGATGGCGGCGTTTTCGAGTCGTCGGTCGAGGCGGCGTCACTGTTGTCGGTCGACGCGAGGTCTGCGGTCGCCTCTTGGGCAGGTTGGATCTGATCCTGCGGCGTGGCGCTTTCGCGCGCGCCCTTCTTGCGGCCACGTCCGCCGCGTCGTCGACGTCGCCGACGGCCCCGCTTTTCGCCGTCTGCACTTTCCTCTTCGGGTGCCGCTTGTTGCGACGCGGATTCGTTCTCGGCGGCCTTTTCGGCCTCAACCTCGGCGTCTTCGGCCTGATCGTGCGCACGAGCGTACTCAACGGCACGTTTTTCGGCCTGTTTGGTGGCGGTTCGACTCTCCGACTCGAGCTGCTTCAGCGACGGAATCCGCGGCTGATCGAGCTGGGCGATATCGATGTCGGCGTTACGATCGTCGTAGGCGTAGAAGTCAACGCGGTCGAGCGCGATGGCGTCGCTGACCCGGACGTCAATCCGCTTGCCGGTCGAATCTTCGAGGCGCACCAACTCCCGCCGCTTGGTGCTCAACAGCACTGACGCGACGCGGGGTGAGCAGACGAGCTCGACACGCTGCACGCGGTCAAAGTGCAGCAGGTAGCCGATGTATCGGGCGGCATCGCTGCCGACGGTCTCGGGCGACTTGATTTCGCCCTGACCGTTGCAGTGACTGCAGTCGACGAAGTGGCTCTTGCGCCAACTGGGTCGCATCCGCTGCCGGGTCATCTCGACGAGCCCGAACTCGCTGATGCGGCTCATGGTCGCGCGCGCGCGGTCGCGTTTGAGGTTGTTGCGGAAGCGTTCTTCGATCAGGCGACGATTCTTGTGCGGCCGCATGTCGATCAGGTCGTTGACGATCAGCCCACCGAGATCCCGCAGGCGGAGTTGTCGACAGATCTCGTCGACGGCCTCGCAGTTCGTCTGGTAGGCATTGGTTTCACTGTCCCGCGCGGCACGGCTACGGCCGCTGTTGACGTCGATGGCAACAAGCGCTTCGGTCTGATCAATGACGATCGCGCCGCCCGAGGGCAGCGGGACGGTGCGGCTGTGAATGAGCTCGATTTGCCGTTCGATGTCGAAGGCGTGAAAGATCGGCACGTGCGTGTGATGCCGCAGAATCTTCGGCGCCGAACGAGGTGCAGCGACGCGCAGGAAATTCGATGCACGATCAAAGGCGGAATCGGAATCCACGATGATGGCCTTGATCGAAGGCCGGAGCACATCCCGGATCGTTCGCACGAGCAGGTCGGACTCTTTGTAGAGTTCGCACGGCGCTTTGACGGTGTTGCGCCGCTTGTCCATCGCCTTCCAGAGCCGGCTGAGGTAGGCGACGTCTCGCTTGAGTTCCGTTTTGGTCTTGTCGAAGCCGGCGGTGCGCAGAATGAAGCCGAATCCTTCGGGAAGGTCGAGGGAATCGAGAATTTCGCGCATTTTGCGGCGTTTTTCCTCGTCTTCGATCTTTCGCGACACGCCGACGCGGTCCATTTCGGGCATGGCGACGAGCAGGCGGCCGGGAATCGACAGGTAGCTGGTCAGCGTCGGGCCTTTGGTGCCGAGGCCTTCCTTGAGGACCTGAACGAGGATTTCATCGCCGCGGCGCAGGGCCTGCTGAATCGGGGGGCGGTCCCGCCGGGGGATTTTCTTGCCCACGCGTTCGGTGCGGCTCTGGCCGGGAAAGTACCGCGGGTGCAGATCGGAAATATGCAGAAAGCCGTTCTGACCTTCGCCGTAGTCGATGAATGCGGCCTGGATGGCCGGCTCGACGTTGGCGACGCGACCTTTGTAGATGTTGCCGACATTCGTGGCGGTCGAGGTGCGTTCGGTGAAGAGTTCTTCGAGATGATTGTCCTGCAGCACGGCGATTCGACATTCTTCGCCGGGCAGATCGTTGACGATCATCAGCTCATCGGGTTCAATTTTTGCATTTTTGGCGGGGGACACGGGGATCGCTCTCCGAAGAGGGATTGACCCGAGTGCGTATTGGCAGCGTGGCGGCGGAGATCGGATGGCGTCCGCGAAGGCCGATCGACTGCGGGCCTCATTCCCCTAGCGGGATGAGGTCGGCAGACGGACTTCGGGCATATCCACGGGATTCGTCCCACGTGTGGCTCGACGCACTTCGGTTCGATCGCCAGGTTTCCGGTCGGGCTCACCCGCCTGATCTCACTCGACGAGGGGACTCGTCGCGCGGGGAGGTGCCTTCAACCGAAGAACCGGCGACCGGTTCATTCGTTACGGCCCGGGTCATCGATCATCGGGCGGACCAACCGCCGTCAACCTCGGGCACGAGAGTATTCAGTTCATCACGCAATGCGTTCAGAATCTTGCGTTCAGAATCGAATGACCCGACCTTTCGGGCGAGACGCTCGCACTGGGAAATATCGACCGTCCGGATGACCCGCTTGACCTGGGGAATCTGGGACGGCACCAAAGAGAGTGTACGCAGACCGAAGCCCAGCAGCAACATCGTGTAGGTCACATCACCGCCGATTTCGCCGCAGAGACTCGTTTCGATCCGGAACCGCTTGGAGGCCCGGATCACCGTCTTGATCAGTTGCAGAACGGCCGGGTTGGCCCCGGAATAGAGGTTCGCCACCCGTTCGTTGCCGCGATCGACCGCCATGGTGTACTGGATCAGGTCGTTGGTGCCGATTGAGAAGAAATCCACCTCGCGGGCAAATTGCGAGGCCATCAGCGCCGCGCTGGGCACCTCGATCATCATGCCGACGGGCATGTTGCGGTCGAACTCGAGGCCTTCCTCATCACATTCCTCCATGACGTCCTGCAGCACCATCCGGGCCTGACGCAACTCCATCAGGGTGGAGATCAGCGGGAACATGACGCGAATCGGACCGTGGGCCGAAGCGCGCAGAATCGCGCGCAACTGCGTGCGGAACATCGGCAGGTTCTGAAGGCAGTAGCGAATACTGCGCAATCCCAGGAAGGGATTCCGCTCCGGCTCCTGCGCGCGCTGCTGTGTGTATTTGTCGGCCCCGAGATCGAGCGTCCGAATGGTCAGCGGTTTGCCGTCCAACAGTTCAACCGACTTGCGGTACGCCTCGAAGTGCTCCGCTTCCGTCGGTTCCGTTGGACTGGTGAGGAAGAGAAACTCGGTCCGGTACAGGCCCACGCCGTCTCCGCCGGCATTCTGCACCGCTTCAATCTCGCGGGCGAACTCGATGTTGCCCATGAGTTTGATGCGCGTGCCGTCCTTCGTAATGGCTTCCTGTTGCGCGAGATCCTGCAGGTCGGCCTTCGCGCCGGCCTGGCGAAGTGCGGATGCTTCGTACTCTTCGATCGTTTCCTGATCGGGACGCACGATGATCACGCCGGACTTGCCGTCCACGATCAACTGATCGCCTTCGTTGACGTGGTGGGTGAGCGTCTGGCAGCCGACGACCACCGGGATGCCGAGGGCGGCCGCGACGATTGAGCTGTGGCTGGTTCGCCCGCCGAGATCCGTCGCCAGACCCACGACGCGGTTGACATCCAGCGTCGCCGTCTGCGTCGGCGTCAGATCGTGGGAAACAATGATGACCTCCTCGGTCAACTCGCACAGCCGGTCTTTGGACTGACCGACGAGATGATCGAGCAGGCGTCGATCGAGGTCGATGACATCATTGGCCTTCTGACGAAACACCTCGCTGCCCATCGCCCGGAATCGCTCCGCCAGGTCCTGAAACGCTTCAGAAACGGCGTACGCCGCGGTCACGCGTTCGCTGCGGATCCGTTCCCGAACCGGCTCGATGAGCGTCTTGTCCGCGAGCAGGCCGAGGTGAAAGGCGAAGATTTTTGCCGGTTCGGGGCCGAGTTTCTCCGCGGCGCGATCCCGGTCCGCTTCGAGGGATTCAACCGATTCCCGGATGGCCCGATCCAGACGCTCCAACTCGTTTTCGACCTGATCTTCCGCGACGAGATGACGTGGCACCTTCTCGCGATGATCGTCGAGAAGAAACGCCCGCCCAATGATGATGCCGGGCGAAACCGGGATGCCTTTGATGATGTCCATTCGATTGAGAGGGAGAAGTGCATCCAGTCGCGCATCCCCGGCTCGGGGAAACGCCCCCACAACGGTAAAGCCGTCACAAATCGCGCGGGGGCGGAGTATAACGAAATCAATCGATTCCGGGGACCTGAGTGTGAAACACCGCCCTCGTCAACGAACTGAGCCGATTCCTCCAGCCACTGAGACGGCTGAGAGTGGGATTCGGCGGTCGCCCCTCTGCGTCGACGTTCGCGTTCATCGATTCAGGGGCTACACTGCCGCATTATGACCGATCAAGGCCTGACTTCGATTCCCGCACGCCTGGCTCTCTCCGACGGCCGGGTCTTCTCCGGCCGCGGATTCGGGGCCGTTACTCCGCCCCGGACCACGCAGGGAGAGGTTGTTTTCAACACCGCCATGTGCGGCTACCAGGAGGCGCTGACGGACCCCAGCTACGCCGGGCAGATACTCATCATGACCGCGCCGATGATCGGCAATTACGGCGTTGCCCCGGAAGATATCGAGTCCGGGCAGCCCCAGGTCGCCGGGTTCATCGTCCGCGAGTTGTCGCGTCGGCACTCCAACTATCGCGCGCATCGCGATCTCTCCTCCTGGCTGGCGGAGCACAACATCCTGGCCATACAGGATATTGATACCCGCGCGCTAGTCCGTCATCTCCGCAGTCGGGGTGTCATGGTCGGCGTATTGTCGACCGATCCCACCCTTTCCGACGAGGCATTGATCGAGCAGGCCCGATCCGCCCCGTCGATGGAAGGCCGAAATCTGGCCTGTGCCGTCAGTCCCACTGAGCCGTTCGATTGGAATGAGGACCTTGGCGAATGGCGGCCGGCGGTGCTGAAACCGGCCGGTTCGACGGGCAAGCCGCGGCGCGTGGTGGCGCTGGACTGCGGCGCAAAACGAAACATCTACCGCTACCTCACCGACCGCGGCTGCGAGGTCCACGTCCTGCCGCACACGGCGACTGCGGATCAGATCCGCGCCCTGCACCCGGGCGGGTTGTTTATCTCCAACGGCCCCGGTGACCCGGCCGCGGTGGCCGAGACGGTGGCGACGCTGCGCGAAGTGGCGGGGGAGGTGCCGACCTTCGGAATCTGCCTCGGCCATCAACTGCTGGCCCTGGCGCTCGGCGCTTCGACGTACAAGCTGAAGTTCGGCCACCGCGGCGCAAATCAGCCGGTAAAGAACCTTCTGACCGGTCGGGTGGAGATCACCAGCCAGAATCACGGTTTCTGCGTTGAAGCCGATTCACTGGAGGCCATCGACTGCGAAATGACCCATCAGCACTTGAATGACGGCACGCTGGCGGGGTTTCGACATCGATCCAGGCCGATTTTCAGCGTTCAGCACCATCCCGAAGCATCACCCGGTCCGCATGATTCATCCTATCTGTTCGATTGTTTCGTGCGCATGATTGACTCCGGCTCGCCGCTCGATCGATCCATGATGCCGGCCGAGATCCCGATGGCGGGGGCGGCACGGTAGGGCATATTCGCCGGTCCATACCGGCGAGCAACTGATGCGGATCAACTGATCGGAGAATTGTGCATGAAGTTTTTCCGACGGCTTGCGAACACTTTTCGCCCGAAGTAGTCTGTGGCATCATCCCGAATCAGGTCAGCATGTTCGATGATCCGTGATGGTTGAGTCCGTGATGAAACTCCGGCACTGCACATGCAGGGTCGCCCCAACTGAAGAACTTTTGCGTCGTGACCAGCGCCCGGTTGACGGCCAAGGGAGATCGGAATGAAGTTTTTTGCCGAACGTCGTTTCTGGACCTTGACGCTAGCAGGAAGTGCCACGCTTGCGTTGGGACTGACAACGGTTCCTGCGGCTGGGTTCGCGCCAGCCTCCGCCGCTGCGCCCGCGGCAGTCGACGACAACGCAGAGCGTGGTCGCCAGGCGCTTGAGGAAGCCCGCGAGCACGCGGCCGAAGGGCGATGGCGACAGGCCGCCGACGCCTACAGCGAAGCGCTGAAT
>RECV01000095.1 GCA_007693845.1 Phycisphaerales bacterium | reverse complement strand
CATGAATCCACCTTAGCTCACCCCTTGGCGCGCCCACTTGACGGGGAGTAGCTCAAGGGCGTTACTTCTCGCGCGGTTGAGACGCTTTGCTCCGCGTCTTTTGACGGGACGGACGTCGCTTCCCGGTTTCGACGGCATGCTTCAGCAGCTTGATTTCCTCCGGAAGCAGATCACGCCACTGGCCCGGCTGCAAGCCCCGAAGTTTCAGCGGCCCCATCTGAATACGCCTCAACTTTCGCACGGGGTGACCCATTTGCGCGAGCATGCGGCGGATCTGGCGGTTACGACCTTCGGAAAGCTCAAGTCGAAATCGAGTGCGATTTCGGTCGCGCTTGATGATCTCGAGCTTAGCGCCTTGCGTGCGGCTGGCGGCACCCTTTCGGCGGTCGAAGAGGAACAGACCCTTGCGCAATTTTTCCAGCGCTGCTTCTTCAACCGCACCCTTGACGGTGACCTCGTAGAACTTCTGCGCGCCGTGCTTCGGGTGCATGAGTTTGTTCGTCAGATCACCGTCGTTGGTCAGGAGCAGAAGCCCCGAAGTCTCCTGGTCGAGCCGGCCGATGGGGAACAGCCGCGCGCGTGAAGGATGTTTGACCAGATCGATTGCGCGGGTTCGCCCTTCGGGATCATCGTTGGTCGTGATCACGCCGCGCGGCTTGTAGAGCATGACGTAGGTGAACTTTTCGGGAAACCGCAGCCGTGTGCCGCGCACGTCGATATGGTCGCGCGTCCGATCGACCCAGACGGGCAGTTCGGTGATGAGGTGGCCGTTGACCGTCACCTCGCCGGCTTCGATGAGTTCCTCGCAAGCGCGGCGGGAAGCAACGCCCGCCTCCGCCAGAACCTTCTGCAGACGCTCGCCGCGCGAGTCATCCTTCAGTTCATCCGGGATGGTCGCCGTACTGTGTTTCGACTTTGACGCGGGCGCATTCGGGGCTTCCGGACGCTCGTTGCGTTCCGTTCGTTCCGCATCGCGCGTCTTCGCGTCGGACCAACCTTGTGGCGTGGGGCGTGACATAGTCAAGCCACCATCATAGGCATCCGGCCGAGTCGCGTCGTGCGGCATGAGATTCCCGCTAGGGCAATCGCGTTTCAAGCTCCAAGCATCTTGAGGAGGTCGTCGTGGTCCCAGCTGGCGCGGAGGCGTTTGTTCTAGATGCCGTTTTTCGGCTGGTTTCGAGCTTCAATAGATTCAAGGCCATCCGCCGCAGACGTGAGAGCTTCTCCGCACCGTTGCCCATGCGCACACGACTGTTATCCTCGCCGAAGCTCACATCCAGCGACCAGTGCAGCCCGTTCTCGATGCTCCAGTGCCGACGGCAGATACGAGCCCGTTCCTCGGACTGCTGCGTTTCAACACTGGAGATGTGGTATTGGGTCTGGGTCGTCGCCTCTGCGCCGATCCGCCGCTCACATTCCACGCGAATGACACAGCGCACCCTGGCGAAGCGTCTGCCTCATTCCGCTCTTCTCCCAATAGTTCGTATTTTTGCAAAAATACGAACTATCTGCCGGTGTCCGGGGCGCACGCGATTGGGCGGTCACCTGGGATCGTTGGGACTGATCGTTGGCGACCGGCGGCGGTTCGCACCCACTGGGGCTGGGACTGGATTGCCCTGAAACTCCCACCGATCAGGCGATTCAACGGTTTCGACACGTTCTCGCGGTTCTGCGAAGATGATCAGGATGCTTCTCTTTATCCCGCTGACCATGGCGCTAGTGACGGCTCAACAGGCCGTCCACGAACCGCTGTTCCTCGATGTGACTGATGCCGTCGGGCTCGGGCCGGAGGCCATCGACCAGACGGTCGCTCGGGTCGCCTTCGCGGATTTGAACAGCAACGGTCATCCCGACCTGCTGGTGGATCGGCACCGTGTGTTTCTGAACGAGCCGGCTGGCGATGATCACGCCTCCGATGGCAGCCACTCCGTCGGCCGCTTCTTTCGTGAATTGCCGCCGGAACAGACCGGCTTAGACCCGCTGGATCGTCACGCCGTCATCGCGCTGGCGGATCTGAACAACAACGGCCATCTCGATCTGGTAGTCGCGGAGTTCATCGATCAGCACAATCCGGACTGGGTTGACCATGGTCGGCGAACCGGCTGGCACGCGGGCCGTGGAGACGGCACGTTCGGTCCGCGCACGCCGATCGACACGCCGCCTCGACCGACGGTATCGATCGCCATCGGTGATGTGACCCGGAACGGTCATCTCGATCTCTATCTCGGCAACACGTACCGGCAGTACGGCGGCGGCTGGGAAGGCGAGCCGAACGATCTCCTGCTCAATGATGGTGAGGCCGACTGGACGCGCGCACCGCTGCCGGAAGATGATCATGCGTTCAATCCGGAAACCGATCCCGGCGGACGTCCGACCTTCGGCACGATGATTCTGAACAACCCCGCTGAGGATGCGCACGGCGGCGCAGTGATGTTGCTCGAACTCAACTACGGCCGGCGCTGGAACCGCGCGTGGGTTCAGAATGACAAAGGCGACTGGATCGACATCGCGCCGGAGATCGGACTCGATGGTGATGACATCCGACACGGCCGACACCCCGAATGGTTGCGCGAGCGCGCGAAGACCGATCCGCGATTCGATCGGGACGATGAGAAACCCTTCCGCGCGAACGGCAACACGTTTGATGCGGCGGTGGGGGATCTGACCAATGACGGCCGCTTCGACCTCTTCATCTCGGAAGTCACGCACGGCTGGGCGGGTGATTCATCCGATCGCACGCGGCCGCTGTTCAACGAACGTGATGCCGCCACGGACGATGTTCGCTTCGTAGAGCGGGATGCGTATGTTGTCGATCGCGTGCCGCCGCCACCAGAAGATCCGACCGTGCCGCACAACTGGAATCAGGGCGATCTCTTCTGCGCGCTGGCGGACCTGAACCACTCCGGCCGTCTGGATTTCATCATTGCTTCGGGTGATTACCCGGATGATCAGCGTTTGCGCTTCTTCATCAACACGGGCGAAGGGGCGGAACTTGCGCCGAATCACTGGGGGATCGATCACGACGGGGCGCAGCAGATCAGTCTGGCGGATGTCAATGGAAACGGTCGTCTTGATCTTGTGGTCGGTCAGACTTTTCGCCGTTTCACGCCCGAACAGCGCGAGGGCAGATCGCCGCGCATGCGATTGTTCATGAACATGGCCGACGATCTGCCGCCTTCCGTGACCATGCGACTGCGCGGCAACGGGCGCGACACGAACCGAAGCGCGATCGGTGCAATCGTGGAGATCGAAATCGACGGTCGGGTGCTACGGGCGCAACTGATCGGTCCGGGCGGCCACGCGGGCAAGCAACATGACTTCCTGATCCATTTCGGGCTGGGGGCGGGCTTCGATCCGTCCGATACAATTGATGAGTTGAGAATCATCTGGCCGAACCGGAACGGAACGGTGCAGACACTGCGCGATGTGCCACTCGGAAGTCACGTGATCGAGCAGGACAGATAAACGCGCTTCACCCGATTGATCGAATCCGCCGTCGGCCGCCTCCTCACATGCCAATCCGCGAACACATTCAGACGGCCGGTGACTGGGCGAAACGGGTCATCACCCAGCCGCGCAGCGAGTTGACAAACTGGCAGCGAACGGCACGGTTTGCGTACGACCTGGGTTGGTACGGCTGGCATCAGTTGCGCGAAGATCGTGCGCCGCAGATGGCCGCAGCGCTGGCCTTTCGAACACTCTTCGCGCTCCTGCCCGTGATCGTCGTCACGAGCGTCGTCTTCAAGGGGCTGCGCGGTGTGGACAAACTCAAGGAACTGATCGAGCAACTGCTCCACGGCGCAGGGTTGGATGAAATGCAAGTGGTCGTCGGCGCAGATGCCGGGCTGGATCAGGAGGAAGCATCCACCGTCACCGTCGGAGAATGGGCCAGCGACCTGATCGCTCAGATCGGCGACATCAATCTCGAAACACTCGGCTGGGTCGGCCTGGCTGTGGTGATCTACGCCGCCATTGCGATGATGGTCACGATCGAAAACGCGTTCAACATCATCTATCGTGCACCGGAAGGGCGCTCCTGGCTGCGCCGTCTGCCGATTTACTGGACGGTGCTCACGATCGGACCGGCCGCGATCGGCTTGATCTTCTTCTTCGAGGGACGGGTGACGGTCGCGATGGACGATCTGGGCGTCTGGTCGTGGGTGTTCACCATCAGCGGCCTGATCTGGGGCTACGCGGTCCTCTGGCTGCTTCTGGTCGGGTTGTACGTTCTGGTTCCGAATACGCAGGTGGCCTGGCGGCCCGCGCTGATCGGCGCGGCGGTGACCGCGATCGGCATCATGGCCGGGAAGGAACTGCTCAGCGTGTACGTCCAGAACGCCTTCACGTTTCAACATCTCTACGGCACGCTCGGCCTGGTGCCGGTCATGATGATCTGGGTCTACGTCATGTGGCTGGTCGTGCTGTTCGGTTTGGAGGTCGCCGCAACCTTGCAGGCGTTGGGAGGCCGGCGACTGGAACGGATGGAACGACAGCGGCACCGCACCGGCGTGGTTGATCCCGCCTCCATGCTAGTGGTCATGCAGATCGCGGCGGAGCACTTTCGTCAGGGCGAAACCGTGACCGCCCGCCGAATTGCGGAGACGTCCACCCTGCCCGAGACGACGGTCTCGCGCATGATCGAGCGTCTGGTGGAGGCGAAGTTGATCCACCGGGTCAGTGAGGGCGATGGGGCAGTGACGCTGGCCCGCCCGCCGGAAGAGATCCGCGGTGATCAGATCGTCGAGTTGGGCTACGAGCTTCTCGATGAATCCGAACGCGGGCGTAAGTATGCTGTTGTCAACCGTTTACGAAAATCCCAGTGTGAGCTGGCCGCCGATTTCACGCTGGCGTCGCTCTTGCCCGCCGACGCGGAAACCCCGACAAATCAAGCGGTTTCGTGACATGAGCCGATAATGCAACGGACGGCGGTCGCTGGAGCGGCTGCGCGAAATTCGGAGACCTGCCATGACCGCACGTCTTCCTGTACGTCTCTCCGCGACGGACTCGCGGCGCTCCCCTCAATCGGATCGCACCGTTGCCCTGCGACGAGTGCTCAGTGTCTCGCCCTCGGCATCAACCATGTCCGAATCAACCCCACAGCAGAATGGAACCCATCCGCAGAACGGCGCGGGAAACGGTGTTCGGTCCACGGCACCGGATCCGATGCTGACGCCGCGCGTCATCGATCAGCGCGTGGTGCGCGAACTGACCGATTCGCTGCGCGCCGTGCTGGATGACGCGCAGAACGCTTCCGAGCAGTTGCGCCGGGGGGTCGACGATGCCGGACAACAGAAAACGCAACTGACGCAGGCGACCAACCAGCTTCAGGATCGGATCCGGCTTGGCGCGCGCATGATCAAGGCGTTTCAGTCCCAGATCGTTCGTATCGAATCGGCCATTGAAGACTTCGTCAAGACCGAAAACAACGTCGATTCGATTCAGCGGGAAATCGATTCGCGGCTGGATGACTTTCAAACCAGACTCGACGAAATGGTTGGCCGGGCGGTGAATCGTGTCGACGAAGCGGCGAACGAACGTGAGCGTTCTCTGAAGGAACTCGAAGCGAGATTGAACACCGTCCTGGAACGGACCGAGCGCATGACCGAAGCCGCCGATACGGCCGAACAGAATATCTGCCGAATGGCCTTTCGGCAGGGCAAGGGTCTGCTCGGGATCGATGAACGAATCGCGCGGATGGAATCCATGCTGCAGCGTGCCGACGCCCTGGCATCGGACCTGACGCGCACGACCACTCAGGCGGAAGCGCACTGCCGCGAGGTGACCAGCAAGATCAATGAAGGCACGGATGCGTACCGCCTGGCGCGCGAGCAGTTCGAGGAATTGCGTCAGGAGATTCGCGGTGATCTCGCCTATCTCGATGAACGACGGGCTGAATCCGAACTGGATATTCAGACGTGCGAAGCGCTCGAACAAATGGTTGAACGGCTGGAACCGTGGCGGATGCTGATCGATGCGCAAGACGATCCCGCGCGACCTCAGGAACTGCCCGCCCCGGTGCGGCGGATGGTCGAAGCCGCACGCGGCGAGTTCTCCCGCGAGCTCGGACGTCTGGCCGACGGTCTGCGGCAACTGGCCGGCCCCGCCGGTGAAGCATCAAACGCGCCGACTGCGAAACCCGCAGCAGATCCTGTGTCACGGGCGTCTGCGATGAAGGCGGCGGTTGACGATGAAGTGACGCCTCGGGCTGAAACTGCGCTGCGCGGCTCGGACGATCGCGCAGCGGGTGGTTCAGTCTTGGCGGCTCCGGCATCGGATTCATCCGATGATCAAGGTGATCAATCAACGGATGAGGAAGCCGTTCAGGAAGTGCTGACCGTGCAGCCGGAGTTCGGCCTGCCGCGGATCCGGATCTCACGCTGACAAGAACACACGCGCCACGAGTGGCGATGTTGCCCCCGTCTTCCGGCGAAGATTGATCAATTCAGTGATCGTTTCTCGTGACGCAGCCAGGCGCGTTCGAGACGATCCGGATCGCCGAAACATTCCGTGAAGATCTTCAGGTGTCGTTCACGGCTTTGGCGGCCGGGTGGTTGCTCACGCATGCGCTGGAGGTAGGTTCGCAAGTCCTCAGCGCGGAATCGGTTCATCCAGGTGAAGAGGGCGTAGCTCTGGTGATAGACGGCCCGGACGTACCACGACGGCGCGCCGTTGAGATCGGTCAACTGAACCAGTTCCGCAACGGGCAGAAGCTGTTGCTTGCCGAGCAGATCCTCAAACGTGTCCCGTCTCGGCGCGTAGTCGTGATCGGGGCCGAACGCCTGCCCCGGCGTGTCGGTCTCGAACGCGGTGGCCATGCCTTCGGAGATCCAGAGCGGGTAATGCACGAAAGGGGATTGCACGCGGGTGTGGAAGGCGATCTGATGCACCGCCTCATGAACCGTGGTCGCCGTCATCACCTGCTTGGCAAAGGATTCGATGCGCTCCCGCTCACTTTGCATGTGGTCGTGGTATTGGGAGGCGTTGTGGCGAAGGGTTTCCGCCCGGGCGGTATCGCCGGACTGCTCCGCCTGGTCCGCTTCGCCGATGATGATGTTCATGTCCCGCTCAAGCTGGCTCAGCTTCGTTCGGGCGCGCAACAGGTCCGGATTCGATTCGATGTTATAGAACACGATGCGGTCATCGGCGGGGGCGTAGTAACCCGCGATCCACGGGTCGGCGACCTCATCGTGATTCATCGCGAACTCTCGATAATCGTCGTAGTGCTCAAAGAGAATGCATACGAGTTTGTGTTCCAGCGGAAGCGGCTCCAGACCGTGCCGTCGCGCAAATCGGTGAAACTGATGGTGTGCCCGTTCCAGTCGTTCCGCCTGTTGCCGCGTCCACTGCGGGTCGGCATCCGACAGGACGATGAACCGGCGCGTCTCGTGAGTCCGAAACTGACGCGGCAGGGCTTCCTGGGCCAGCCGCAGCGATTTGGACTCGCGCGGGAGCGAGTGTTGTGTCGCAACGCCGAGCAGTTCCTCGACGGCTTTGTCATCATTCGGGTTCAGATCGAGATAACGCCGGTAGAGGATCACCGCGTTCTGGAAATCATCTGCCTCCGCGGACTGGCGCGCCTCTGCCAGCAGATTCGATGCGCCGTTTCGGACCAGAATTCGCTGCAGATGATCCTTGTCCGGCGTCTGGCCCGGTGCGCTGCAGGAAGCGTGGCAGAGTCGGGCTGAGATGGAATCACCAGACCACGCCGCCGCCGGCTCCCAGTGAACCAGCAGCGCGACCAGTGCGACAGACAAGGAAAAATATCGCATCGTCTCCGTCCATCGGCTCCGCGGTATGCAGAGTGGATCAACGCTCAACGCGAAACCATGCGGCCCGTCAAACCGTGACGATCGTTTCGAATGGGCGAGTCAACGCTGCCCGATAACCGCAGCGAACGCGGACCAGAGTGATGCAACCGGTGCAACAACCTGGGTTGATGCGCCGTTGCAGGGTTGACCCTTTCAGGCCTGACGAGGGATACGAGGAAGGCGGGGCAGACGAGTTCGTTTGCGCCGACGAGGTCACCAAGTCGGGCCGTGCGTTCTGGATGACGCCGCCGAAGAACATTTCATCGGCCGAAGCGATGCCAGGGCGAACTGAGCTGATCAACGGGCCGATACGCTCGCTATGACGACGTATCACCTCGATGCGAACACGGAAGATGAATCCGGACGTTCCGATCAGACATTCGATGTTCTGCCCAAGGCACAACGCGGCCGCCCACAGATCGTCAGCATGCAGTGGGGGCTCGGCACGCTCCGCGTCACGCCGACCGGACCCGGGATCGGTGAACGGGAAGCGTTCATTATCGCGCGCAATGTCCACGATGCCTTTGATCGCTACGGTTTGCGGATGAAGAACTTCGTGCTCGATCTGAGAAACGTGCAGACCGTCAGCAGTCTCGGATTGGGCGTCTGCGTCGATCTTCGGCACGCCGCGCGCGCCAAGCGCGCGAAGTCGATTCTCTACTTCGGCGAGGATAGTCCGCTTCGCGAGCTCTTCCGCATGATGCGCGTCGATCAGCTCTTCCGGGTCGTCGCCAAAGAAAGCGCGCTGCCGCGCATGACGCCCTGATTATTGATGACAACACGATCCCGGGAGCGGGGTCCGATTTCATT
Organism: Phycisphaerales bacterium; assembly: GCA_007693845.1. Taxonomy (GTDB): domain Bacteria; phylum Planctomycetota; class Phycisphaerae; order Phycisphaerales; family SM1A02; genus SKZB01. Next base: position 6,136 of record RECV01000095.1, on the reverse strand, counting down.
GCGTCCGAAGACGACAGGCGGGACTCAGCGGGCGGTCCGGCATAGCATGACGGTATGAAGCTGCCAGAGTGTGAACCTGTTCTGCAGAAACATCGTCGATGCACCACCGTCGTTGGATTGGTTGCCATTCTGCTCGGGGCGCAGTTCATGCTCGCGGGCTGTTACCAGCGCGTGGTTCGGGGCGACCCTGATCGGCACGGCGAGATTCACGAGCCGAACGTCGAAGCGGACGAGCGAGTTCCGGTGGTCGATGATCTCGAAGAAATGATGTTCGATTCGCCGGAATGAAATCCTGCGATTCACCCGCGTGAGCCGGCTGAGTTCATGTCACGCATGTCACGGAGAATCCGGGCGAGAAGGCCTTCCGGACTGGTCGCGGGACGCCGGATGGAATAGACTTCCCAAGGCAAATCGAAGTTCAAATGTGAACCCGATCTCCCGCACGTTGAAGTGACCCCGCACGATGTGAATGAGGTGATTGACCATGGGCCTTGAAACCGCCCTGCCCGTTGATGGATACCTGACGACCCAGCTCACCCGCGTGGTGAACTGGTCTCGTCGGTCTGCCGTCTGGCCGATGCCGTTTGCGACCGCCTGCTGCGGCATTGAACTGATGGCAACGGCGTCCAGCCGGTACGATCTTTCCCGCTTCGGCGCGGAGGTGATGCGGTTCAGCCCGCGTCAGGCGGACCTGCTCATCGTGGCCGGCCGGGTGGCGGTGAAGATGCTCCCCGTGTTGCAGCGAATCTACGTCCAGATGACCGAGCCGAAGTGGGTGATCTCGATGGGCGCGTGCGCTTCGACCGGCGGCGTGTTCGACACCTACGCCACGGTGCAGGGGATTGATCAATTCATCCCCGTCGACGTCTATGTGCCCGGCTGCCCGCCGCGGCCGGAGATGTTGATCGAAGGCATCATGGCGATTCAGCGGATCATCGATGAGGAAAACATTCCGCGCGATCCGACGACGGGCAAGCGCCTGCCGCTGGAGATTGCGCTGAACCCGACCCACGAGCCGCGCCCGCAGCCGGTGGATGTCAGCGTCGGCGCGACCTGATCATGTCTCGCGCAAGCCGTCACTGATCTGTCGCGGCAACGCTCTTCCGAACTCGCGCTCTACCCAACTCTGCCAATTGCCGCGTTGGATGCTTACGTGCCCGGCGTGGCGGCGGCTTCCGGCAGGACGTTCCGGACGTGCAATTCTTCAAGCTGCGCATCGTCAACCGGACCGGGCGCCTGGATCATGAGGTCCGCGCCGGCCTGGGTTTTCGGGAACGCAATCACATCGCGGATGTTGTCCGTGCCGACCAGGTGCATCACGAGCCGATCGAGCCCGAAGGCGATTCCGCCGTGCGGCGGCGCGCCGTACTTCAGCGCATCGAGCAGGAAGCCGAACTTCTCCGTGGCTTCCTCATCACTGATGCCGAGGATGGTGAAGACCTTCTTCTGGACTTCCGGCCGGTGGATACGGATCGACCCGCCGCCGATTTCTGAGCCGTTCACGACGAGGTCGTAGCCGGCGGAGAGGCACTTGCTCGGATCGCTGTCGAGCAATTCGAACTGGTCCGGGTTCGGCGCGGTGAACGGGTGGTGGAGCGAGTAGTAACGCTGCGTTTCCTCATCCCACTCGAACATCGGGAAGTCGATGACCCAGACGAATTTCCACTCGCCTTCGGGAATGAGATCGAGATCGCGCGCGAGTCTATTGCGCAGCTCGCCGATCGCTTTGGTCGCAATCGACCATGTGTCGGCGGTGAAGATGGCGAGGTCGCCCGGTTCCAGGCCGAGCGCGGCTTTGAGTTCTTCGGCGATCGGTTCGACGAACCGCGCGATGCCGGTTTCAAAGCCCTTGTCGGTGAACTTGACGGTCGGCGCGCCGCCGGCTTTGAAGGTCTTGATCCACTCACTGTAGCCGTCGGTCATCTTGCGGGTGAGTTTCTCCGCGCCGCCGGGAATGCGGATGGCCTTGACCACACCGTTGGGCTTGGCGAGGGCGTCGTGAAAGACTTTGAAATCGGTCTTCGCGGCCAGTTCGGAAATGTCGTGGACCTCAAGACCGAAGCGCAGGTCGGGCCGGTCGATGCCGTATTTTTCCATGGCGGTCTTCCAGCTCATGACCGGAATCTCGCCGATGTCCGTGCCGAGGAGTTCCTTCCAGAGATGATGAATGAACCCGCCCATCATCTCCATGACGTCATCACGATCGACGAAGCTCATTTCGAGGTCGATCTGGCTGAACTCCGCCTGGCGGTCGGCGCGCGGGTCTTCATCGCGCAGGCAGCGGCAGATCTGCAGGTACCGGTCGCAGCCGGCAATCATGAGGATCTGCTTGAACAGTTGCGGACTTTGCGGCAGGGCGTACCACTGACCGGGATAGAGCCGCGATGGCACGATGAAGTCGCGCGCACCTTCGGGCGTGCTCTTGATGAGCAGCGGCGTTTCGATCTCCAGAAAATCGTGCTGATCGAAGTAATCGCGCGTGAGTTTGGTTACGCGGTGGCGCGTGTGCAGAATGTGCTGCATCCGCTTGCGTCGCAGATCGATGTACCGGTAGCGCAAGCGTTTTTCTTCATCAATTTTTGCCGCTTCGTGTTCATCCGGCAGGATGGGCGGCGACTCGGTCTTGTTGAGCACTTCGAGTTCCGCGCCGACGAGTTCGATCTCGCCGGTCGGAAGTTTCCTGTTGGGTTCGCTCGCGCGCTGCCGCACCGTGCCGCGCACGGCAATGACATCCTCACGTCGCAACGCGCGGCCCTGGGTGACGACATCATCCGCGACATCTTCGAGGTCGAAGACCACCTGCGTGAGCCCGGCCCGGTCCCGCAGATCGATGAAGATGAGCCCCTTGCCCTGATCGCGGTAGGTGTTGACCCAGCCGCAGAGGGTGACGGTCTGGCCGACGTGATCGGCCCGCAATTCGCCGCACGTGTGGGTGCGCTTGAGCATTTTTGGAGAACCTTCCCTGACGTTGATGGATGACGGACACGGACTCTGAACGAAGCGAGCGAATGGCGGATCGTACCCGAGCCGGGCGAAGACGTCACGATTGGAACCGATTCCGGGATCAACCGACACCGATGCCTGCGAGAAACGGCCGACGAAAGTATCTTATTGGCCATGAAGCATTTCTCCGACCGCGATCGTCACCGGGAGCGGCATGATGATTGAGAGCACGCAGGAGGTTGCGCCGACCAGGGCGGCAACACCATCGGGCCCCGCGATTCTCATCACGGCGTTCGAGCCGAGCGGTGATGCGCACGCCGCGCCGCTGATCCGGACATTGAGGTCTCAGTATCCCGATCGGCCGATCGTGGCACTGGGCGGGCCGAAAATGGCTGACGCCGGCGCCGATCTGCTTGAGGAAACCGCAGCGGACGGCTCGATGGGCCTGAACGCGCTCAGCAGAATCGCTGGGGTGCGTCGTTCGGCGAACACGATTCGGAGCTGGCTGCGCTCCAATCGTCTGCTGCTGCATATTGCGGTCGATTCGCCGGCTGCGAACTTTCCGATCTGCAAGGTGACCAAGCGCACCGGCGCGAAGGTCGCACACCTCGTCGCGCCGCAGATGTGGGCGTGGGGGAGTTGGCGCATCAAAAAGCTGCGCCGATTGACCGATCTCGTGTTGTGCCTGCTGCCCTTTGAAGAGGAGTGGTTCACCAGCCGGGACATTCCCGCGCGTTTCATCGGTCATCCGACGATCAACCGCCCGCTGGATCTGGATGCGCTCAGGGAAGAGGCGCGCTCCCTGCCGTCGGGCGGGCCGAAGATTGCGATCTTTCCCGGCTCACGATCCCACGAGGTTGATGCGAATCTCGGGCTGTTGGTCAAGGTGTACACCGAACTGAACCATCGGCAGCGGGGGACGGCCGGGTTGATCGTCGCGGCGAACGATGCGCTGGGAACGCGCATCCGCCGGAAGATCGGCACCCTGCCGCCCGGTCTGCATGTTTCCAGCGGGAATGCCGATGTCGCCATCGCGTGGTGTGACTTCGCGTTGAACGTTTCGGGGACGGTTTCACTCGATATCGCGCGTCAGGCCAAGCCGATGGTTGCGGTGTACAAGACCGGCTGGGTAAGCGTGCTCGGCGCGAAGCTCTTGTTGAAGACGCCGTACCGGCTGCTGCCGAACATCATCGCCGGCCGGGAGATTGTGCCCGAATTCATTCCCCATGCGGGCGGGGCCGGGGCCATCATCGACGCCGCGGCGCACCTCATGGAGGATTCGAAGCACCTGGCGATTCAGTCCGAAGCCCTGCGCCGGGTGCTGACGCCCTACGAAGGGCACGTGCCGGAAGAGGAAGCCGCCCATGCAATTGCGAATCTGCTCAAGGGCGAAGAGGTCGCGAACGTTCAGAAGGTTCTGCAGTGATTCAATCTTGATCGTGCGGCCTTCCGTAACGCTCCTCTGGCTTGAACGCTCCGTTCACGTCGATTTCAGACTCGTTTGCAGCAAATCGATGAAAGACCGAGCAAGCGTGGGGCGGGTGCGGCCGCGACGCCAGGCAATCGCGATATCTCGCTCCGGTTGGCTGCCCGTGATCGGCATGTATTGCCGCGCTTTCGAGCGGTCGGCTTTGGCGCACATCTCCGGCACGATCGACACGCCCAAACCGAGCGCGACGAGTTCGAGAATCGTCATCAACTGCGTGCCGCGACACACAATCCGCCGCGTCAGGCGGGACTGTGAACAGAAGTCCTCGATCTGCCGACCGAGACAGTGCATCTCGTGCAGCACGACCGTCGGCTGATCGCGCAGATCGTTCATACACAGACGGCGCGGCTCGGGCAGAGGAAAGTCACGCGGGAGAGCGGCGAGCAGCGGTTCCGTGGCGATGACTTCGAGTTCAATCAACGGATCATCGACCGGCGTGCTCATGATTGCGCAATCGAGTTCGCAGTCGATCACGGCATCGACCAGACGCGCGGTCAGGTCCTCACGCACGGTGAGTTCGCAATTGGGCTGCTCACGCCGAAACTGCTTGAGCAGCGGCGGCAGGAGGTACGGCGCCATCGTGGGAATCGCGCCGAGACGCAGTTCACGACGGGCGGGCTCCGCGCGGATTTCGTGGGCCGCATCGTTCACCTCGCTGAGAATCCGCCGCGCACGCGGCAACAGCGCTTCACCCGCTTCGGTCATGGCGATGGATCGGCCGAGCCGATCGAACAGCGGCGTGCCGAGTGAATCCTCAAGCCGGCGAATCTGCTGGCTCAGCGACGGCTGCGCGATGCCGCACTGCTTGGCAGCACGGCTGAAGTTGCTGGTCTCGGCCAGCGTGACGAAGTACCGGAGCTGATGGAGTTCCATAGGCACATTCTATCACAGCAATAGATTCATCATGTTGGACAGCTATGGAATGCTTCGCTATTGTCTCATCTGTTCCGGATCAAAGAACGAACACTGACCCCACCAATTGTTGGGAAGGAGACCCGCCATGAAAAAATGCCCCGTTCTGACGACTGCCAACGGTGCACCGATCGGGCGGCAGCACGCCCAGACCGCCGGCCCGCGCGGACCGCTGCTGATGCAGGATGTGCAGCTGCTCGAGCAGATGCAGCACTTCAACCGTGAACGCATCCCCGAACGCGTCGTGCACGCCAAGGGTTCCGGTGCGTACGGCACGTTCACCGTCACCGGCGACATCACCAAGTACACCAAGGCGAAGATTTTCGAAAAGGTCGGCAAGGAAACCGAATGCTTCCTCCGCTTCTCGACCGTCGCGGGTGAACGCGGCGCGGCCGATGGCGAACGCGATGTGCGCGGTTTCGCCGTGAAGTTCTACACGGAAGAAGGCAACTGGGACATGGTCGGCAACAACACGCCGGTCTTCTTCGTCCGCGATCCGTACAAGTTCCAGAACTTCATTCACACGCAGAAGCGCGATCCGAAGACCAACCTGCGCGATATGGACATGCAGTGGGATTTCTGGAGCCAGTGCCCCGAATCGCTGCACCAGGTGACGATCCTCTTCAGCGACCGCGGCCTGCCCGCGTCCTACCGCAACATCAACGGCTACTCCAGCCACACGTATTCCTTCATCAACGATGCCGGCGAACGCGTCTGGTGCAAGTTCCACTTCAAGACCAAGCAGGGCATCAAGAACCTGATGGATGATGAAGCGGCCAAACTCGTCGGCGA
>RECV01000155.1 GCA_007693845.1 Phycisphaerales bacterium | reverse complement strand
GCGTCGGCGATGCGGGAGGAGTTTGTCCGCTCCAGCACCATTTCGCGCGTGAAATCGGTCATGCGGAAGAGTTCGTAGATCCCCAACCGCCCGCGGTAGCCGGTGTTGCGACACTCACGGCAGCCGGTGCCGCGCTTCAGCGGCCCGCCGTCGTACTCAAAATCAGGCGGCAGATCGGTCGCCTCGGGCGTGTACTCGCTCATGCAGTTCGGGCAGATTCGCCGCACCAGCCGCTGCGCCATCACGCCTTCCACGGAACTCGCCACGAGAAACGGTTCCACGCCCATGTCGAGTAGTCGCGTCACCGCCCCGGCGGAGTCGTTCGTGTGCAGCGTGGAGAACACCAAGTGGCCGGTCAGGGACGCCTGCACCGCAGCTTCGGCGGTTTCCTTGTCGCGGATTTCGCCGATCATGATGATGTCGGGATCGTGGCGGAGGATCGCGCGTAAACCCGTTGCGAAGTTCAGCCCGACCTGGGCGTGCACCTGAATCTGATTCACCCCTTCGACATGGTATTCGACGGGGTCCTCCACCGTGATCGCCTTGACCTCATCGCTGACGATGCGGTTGAGCGAGGCGTAGAGCGTGGTCGATTTACCCGAGCCGGTCGGGCCGGTCACCAGCAGAATCCCGTGCGGCCGGGCGATCAGATCATCCCAGCGCGCGAGCAGATCCCGGTCCATGCCGAGTTCATCCAGGTCGAACATGACCGTGGACTTGTTGAGAATACGCAGGACCACCCCTTCGCCGAAGAGCATCGGAATCACCGACACACGCAGGTCGTACTCTTCTCCCTGTCGACGGATCGTGATTCGGCCGTCCTGCGGCTTGCGTTTCTCGGCAATGTTCAGGTTCGCCATGATCTTGAGGCGGCTGATGATGGCGTTCCGAAATCGGTTGACGGTCGGCGGCACGCCGGCGGGCATGAGAACGCCGTCCACCCGGTAGCGAATCGAAAGCGTGTCCTCGTACGGCTCGATGTGCACATCGGTCGCGCGCTCGCGGATCGCTTCGAAGAGCAGGTCATTGACCAGCTTGATGACGCTCGCTTCCTGGGCCTGCTCGACTTCATCGGAAGCCGCTTCGGGCTGGTCGATGGAACTCGCATCGTCCGCCGAGAGCGCATCGAGCGTGTCCCCCGCCACGCCGTAATGACTGCGAATGAACTTGCGCAGATCCTGCTCATCCGCGAGCACGAGTTCGATCGCCATCCCGGTCAGCAGGCGGAGCTCATCGAAGGCGGTCAGTTCGAAGGGGTCGCACGTCGCCACGCGCAAGGTGCCGTTGCGGCGTTCGATGGGCACGCAACGCTGCTTGAAGACGAGCTTGGCCGGCAGCAGGCCGAGTGTGTCCTTCTCCACGTCGATGGTGTTCAGATCGACGATCGGCATGGCGAACTGCTGGCCGATGGCGTCCAGAACTTCATCGCTACGGACCATGCCCAGCCGGACGAGGACGTGGTCGAGCCGCTCGCCCGTGCGATTCTGTTCACGAATCGCCTCGGAGAGTTGCTCATCCGTGATCACGCCGCGTTCGACGAGAATGCTGCCGATACCCATGAGTCAGTTCTACCGATCAGCCGGGTGAAGGTTCCGTAGCGAAGCACTGGGGCGACGGATGCCGCCAATTCAGCATATCGGGGTGAATTGCGGAAGTCGCATAGATTCACCCGGCCGACCTGTTTCTTCGCGTGTATCGGACCCCACCAATGACATGCATGAGACGGCGAAACGCCAATGGCTCCGCTCGATCGACAGGGTTGATTGAACATTTTTGCTTCGAACGATTCGCCGGAACCGGGCCCGGGCCGGCCCAGTTTTCGACCAGTTGCGGGTATCATCCGGCCCTCATCCGGCGAGAACCGGTGGCAGGCCTCCCCGATGCGTACCGACGTGTCACCCGCCCCCGTTCGCTTACCGTCCCGCACGTGATCTTGATCCAGGGAAGAAGTGGTCCCATGCCCGATCGGCTGACGAAAATCCGTTCACGTCTCGAAGCACACAACCAGGCGCACGTACTGAGCTGGGCTGATGAACTCAACGCGGATCAGTTGCAGCAGCTATTGGATCAGATCGAGCAGATCGACTTCGAAGCCCTCGATGAGTTGATCGATCAGCACATTCACCACCCGGACGGTTCCGACCTGCCGAGCGAACTCGAACCTGCGCCGTACTTTCCCGAAGACATGCCCGAGGATGAGATGGCCCGGTACCGGGCGGAAGGTGGACAGCTCCTTCGGGACGGGAAGGTGGCGGCGTTCACCGTCGCCGGCGGACAGGGCACGCGGCTCGGCTGGAACGGACCGAAGGGAACCTATCCCGCCACGCCGGTGACGGGAAAACCCCTCTTCCGTATCTTCGCGGAGCAGATCCTCGCCTCGCAGCACAAGTACGGGGTGACGATTCCCTGGTACATCATGACCAGCCCGATCAACGATGCCGACACCCGGGCGTTCTTTCTGGACAACAACTGCTTCGGTCTCGACCGGAAGAACATTTTCATGTTTCCGCAGGGCGTGATGCCCTCGCTGGACGCGGAGACCGGCCGCATCCTTCTGAGCGCGAAACATGAGATCGCCATGAATCCGGATGGGCACGGCGGGTCGATCAAAGCGCTGCGCGAATCCGGCGCGATTGAAGACATGGCCGCCCGAGGCATCGAACACATCAGTTACTTCCAGGTCGACAACCCGCTGGCAAAGGTGATTGACCCGCTCTTCCTCGGCCTGCACGCGACCGCGGCGGAAAGCTCCGGCGAGATGTCCAGCAAAATGGTCGCGAAGGCCTACCCCGAAGAAAAAGTCGGCGTCTTCTGCCGCAGCGAAGGCAAGACGATCGTGGTCGAGTACTCCGACCTGCCGGAAGATCTCGCGCAGCAGACAACGGATGAGGGCAAGCTGCGTTTCATCGCGGGCAACATCGCCATTCACCTCTTCGGCGTGTCTTTCGTGGAACGGCTCACGGCAGACCGGCATCACTTCGGCCTGCCCTACCACCGCGCGCTCAAGAAGGTCGCACACATCGATCCCGAGACGGGCGAGCAAGTCGAACCCGATCAACCGAACGCGGTCAAACTCGAAACCTTCGTGTTCGACGCGCTACCGCTGGCCAAACAGTCACTCGTCCTGGAGACCAGTCGGGTGGAGGAGTTTGCTCCGATCAAGAATGCCACCGGTGTGGACTCGGCAGCGAGTTCGCACGAAATCCAGACGGAACGGCACGCCCGGTGGCTGGCCGCGTGCGGGCTGGACGTGCCGCGCGACGATGAGGGGAAAGTGCTGGCGCGGATCGAAATCAGCCCGTTGACCGCGCTGATGCCGCAGGATCTGCAGAACGTCGATCTGCCCACTGCGATCGAACCGAATGCCGAGATGGCGTTTTAGCGTTCGCCGATCAAACCGAAGGCATAGTCGTCAATTGAGACGGCATTGGAGAATCACGATTCAGCCGAGCATGTGTCGCTGCCGTACGTGCGTCATGTACGCCTGCAAGGACCGGCCGGGACAAGCGGTGCGCGCGCCGTCCCACTCCAGGTGGGTGAGCACTCGGTTGGTCGGTACGTTGTACTGCCGCATCAACCATGAGACGTTCTGACGCAGGGCGTCAAGCTGGGCTTCGGACGGCGTTTGTCGTTCAAAGTTCCCTAGCAACAGCACGCCGACATTGCCGGGATTGTGATTGGCCACGTGCGCTCCCTGGTAGCCGATCGGCCGTCCTTCCCAGACTCGTCCGGATCGATCGATGACGTAGTGGTAGCCGATGTCTCCCCAGTTTTGGCTATCACTGTGATACCGCCGGATGGATTCGATTCGCTGCGCACTGGCGCGCTCACTGCTTTCGTAGAACGGCGACATGCCGTCGTGGTGCACCGTGATGTAGCGGATATCCGTCATCGAGTTCATTCGCGATGGAATCGGCCCGCCCCCCGCCCAACGGGAACGGTCGAGCATGTAGCTCGGCGAACTTGATGCGGCCGCGCGCGATGTGGAAGGAACCGGGGTGCGTTCGATCGGGCCGCTCGATGACGGCGAACTGGCCGGACGGCTTGACCAGATGGGCCGGGGCACGGACTCACTCTGAACGCTCGTGGTCCGGCTCGAACCGCCGCATCCGGCAAGCAGAACGCCCATGCTGGCCAGCAGGAACAGTCGGCGCGGATGACGCTGAGATTCGAGCGGCGGGGCGTCGGCTGAGGAGCCCTGAGGCGTCTGATCGACCGCAGAACAGTCGATCCGGCCGGACTCCGGGAGCAGGTTTTCTTCGTTTGGCTTCTGCGTGCTCATCAGACGGGCACCCTCTCGGATAGAGACTCCATAAAGACTGTCTCGTCAGCAAGTATCGTCCGGTCGACCAACCGGGCTTCAGTATAAGCGCGCGGAAGAATCGGGCCACCGAACAGGCCCGGATCATTCAGCCGTTCTCGGTCAGTTTCTTGATCGTCATAACGCTTTTCGGACCGGCCTGGAGACGAAACGATTTCTCCATCCTCCCCAGAGTGCGTGAGCAATGGGCGTGATTGGGTCCGGTTGCAACGATCGGGCAAAGCTCCGGCTCGGAGCGGTCGATGGACACCAGAACGGCCCACGCAAGATCCACGAACCTGATCTGTCCCGGAATCGCCCATGCTACGAGTCCCGATCCAGCACGCACAAGCCGGCATGCGCCTCGCCACGCCGATCCTTCACCCCCTGCGCGGCAACGTTTTGCTCAATGTGGGCTTCGAACTCAATGACTCGTTGGTCCGAAAACTCCAGGAGCTCGAAGTCCACGAATGCTGGATCGAATATCCGGGGACCGAGGAAATCGCCCGGTACGTCTCCCCCGCGATCATGCAGCGGCGCGGCCAGCTTGTGCAGCACATGGCCGGCCTTCTCGAACAAGCGCAACGCAAGAATACGACGCGTCTCGATTTCACGCCCTATCAACACACCATCCGTGATCTGATCGAAGAAATCGCGCTCGACCAGACCGCGGGAACCCTGATCCTCGAACTCGGCGGGACGAGGCGTTGTGAACTTCGTCACGCGGCGGAAGTCTGCTTCCTCAGCATCGTGCTCGGCATCAAGCTTCGGGATTATCTGCTGATGCAGCGGAAGCGCCTGTCACCCAACGATGCCCGGAATCTGATCGGCCTCGGCCTCGGCGCCCTGGTGCACGACATCGGCATGATGAAGGTCGCGCCGGAAACGAAGACGCGCTTCCTCGACGATGGCGATGAAGATGATCCCGTGTGGCGGTCGCATGTCACGCTCGGCTACCGCATGTTGAGCGGAACGATCCGACCCGCCGCCGCCGGTGTGATTGCGCAGCACCATCAGTATTTTGACGGCAGCGGATTTCCCGATGAAGAACGTGAAGACGGCTCACGCCGCGCGCTCTCCGGCCATGAGATTCATGTCTTCGCCCGCATCGTCGCGCTGGCCAATCACTACGACCGCATGCGGCACGGCACCGAGAACGGCATCGTGCCGAGAGTCCGCGTCATGCGTGATCTCCTGTTCGGCCCCTTCGCCCCCCGATTCGATCCGGTCGTGCTGGCCGCGCTGCCGCGCGCAATTCCCGCCTACGCACCGGGCACGATGGTGCGCCTGAGTTCGGGCGAAACCGCCGTTGTCACCGGCTGGAACCAGGATGCGCCGTGCCGGCCCATGGTCTCGGTCATCGATGCGGAACGTGATTCGTGGGCCACCGAACCGAGCAACCCGTCCCGCCAGATCGATCTGGAGGTGGAAACCGGTCTTCACATCGTCGAAGAGGGCGGCGTGGACGTGGCCGATGCCAACTTTGATCTGCCGACGGAAGCGGAATTGAACGCGGCGTAGCAGAAGGGTCATCGCAAACTGACCGCTTACGACTCTGCCTCGGCATTGAAGTCAAAGCTCATGCAGTACCCGGTCCGCCAGATCGGATACTCAACGTAGCAGCGGTACCCGATGAACCGTCCCGGTTCACGCTCCAGCCGCTGGAAGAGGAACCGCGTCAAATCTTCGTGACGCTCGTACGCCGCCGTGGCGGCGCGGTCGATGCCCTGGCCGAGCAGTTCCAACCGGGGCGCATCAGCGAAGCGGGTCTGCCAACGATCACCGACGTGGGCCGCGAAGTCCGGCCGCCACAGATGCAGATCAAGCGCCGGGATGCATTCCCGCGCGAGATCGCGGTGCATGTAGACGTCGAACACCATGCGGCGAACCGGGAAGTTGATCATGGCCCAAACTTCCTCGATGCCCGGCGGCTGTGAGCCGGGATGAGGCATCGTGCTCCGTGTCCCCAGCATGAGATCGATCGGCTCATTGCCGGAACGAGGGTCCGTGTCAATCGCCTGAACCAGATACTCGCCCGGCTGCCCGGAACTCACGATGGGCGGCGGGTCGGTGGTAAACGGCGTCAACACCGCATCCGGCGTTTTGCCGGACGAGCGGCCGTCGTTCAGACTGCGGAACGATTGCTGATCCGCCTCAGCCAGTTCGCCATCCTGCATCCGCTTGCTGGTGAAGTTGTGGAAGGTGAGCGGCACCGCATCCGGCCGCGCAAGGTGACCGATCAAACCGTGCGCTCGCGCCACCGTGACGGTCTGGTCCGGGTCGCCCCCGTTGCCTTGCGTCGGAAAGTAGGCGTAAACCGCCACCCAGGTCTCGGAATAGCGACCGGTGAGTTCGGCTGCCACCTCAAAGAGGCGCTGCCGCGCACTGCCGGTCTCACCCGCCCGTACCGGTGGTGATTCGTGGCCCGCCGCAACTGCCCCCGCATTGATGCGCCGGACGAGTGCTGACTGGCTGCCGGCCAGTGACCGCAAGGCCTGCTCGAAACGATCGACCGCGGCCTCGAGGGGCGCGATTTGATCTTCGCTGACGGCTTCATTTCGACCGGCGGCTTCGATCAGTTGACGCAGGCCGCGCACGCCGGGCAGTCGATCAATCAGTTCCAGGCCGGGATACGGGCGACTGGCGGTGAAGACCAGCCGTTGGCATGTGGTTCGATCGACATTAAGAAATCGAGCCAGTCCGCTCGCATTACGCGCCTCCATCGGCAATGCGCCGAGGAAGCTCCGCATCTGCTCATGAATCCGACGCGCCACCCGGTCCGCCGACTGCGCTTCCCCTTCCGTCAACGGCTCGGCTCGATTCATTCCCGTCATCGATGTCATGGCACCGGGCATGATAGTGACGACGGGCGGCGGGGCGAGATCCGACGTCCGCGGCACCTCGCCCAAGAACCGGCCTTCCGCTCCGTGGGTCACGGCACCGGATCGATTCTGATCACTTTCGCGGGGCTGACTCAATTTTTTTCACCATTCGTTTGACAAGGTCCGAAAGTGTGCTCATACTGTTCCGAACAGTTTAGAACATATTTCCCGCCACGCCACCCGCAGCCGCGGAAATCGGAAAGAAACTTCAATTTACTCGAGAGGTTTGACACCATGAAGAAGAGACTCATTACCGTTTGCCTGGCCGGCGCCATGACCGCGACGGCTCTGGCCGATACTGAAAGTACCGTGATCACTTTTGATGACGGGTTGGAAGGTTGGAACGGCATTCAAGGTCCCGGCGGATCTTCGCAACTGGTGCAAACCGGTGGCAACCCCGGCGCGCACATCCATACCGTCTTCAACAACTTCGGCGTGTACTGGTGGACGAATACGAACCAGAACTTCCTCGGCGATCTGACCCAATACGAATCCGTAACGATCGGCGTTGACGTCAAGGTTGAGGGAATCTGGTTCTTCGGCAGCCCCGTCACACGAAATCTGATTCTTGATCTGCGCAGCTTCGATCTGGCGCAAGGGAACTACCCGTGGACGTCGGTCTGGTACAAGATGACGACGCTCCAGGCCGGCCCGAACTGGGCCAGCTATGAAGTGACGTTCAACCCCTCTTCGGAGGAACTGCCTGAGGGATGGGGCGGCTACGGTGATGAAACCCCGTTCGCCGAGCCGATTCTGCCTGAAGGCGTTAGCTTTGCCGATGTTCTGGCCAATGTTCAGGAAATGGCATTTACAACGCTTGAGCCGGGCTTCGTCTACGGCTTCACCGACTTCGATATCCGCATCGACAACATCCGGATCGACGTCACGCTCCCCGACACCGGGCCGGTGGGCGATCTGAATGGCGACGGCGTGGTCAACGTCCTTGACCTGCTGATCCTCCTTGAGAACTGGGGCGCGTGCCCGAACCGCGGCAACTGCCCCGCCGACCTCAATGAGGACGGTACCGTCAACGTCTTAGATCTTCTGGTACTCCTCGAGAACTGGGGCTGATCGCACCTTGCCGGGACGGTCCGGTCTGCTCTCGACTCAATTCCCTGCCCCCCCACACCAGTCGCGTTTCCGCCCCGTGCGGAGGCGCGGCTTTCTTCTTTTTGGTCAATCTGGTCACTGGTTGCGCATGAAGTCCGCGACCTGCGCAAATCGCTGATTCAAGAAGCTGCGCAGGTCGCCTTCGATTCCACGATCATCCATCGCGCGACCCATGCACTCGAGCCACTGATCCCGCTCCCGCTCGCCGATAGGAAACGGTGCGTGGCGCATCCGCAGGCGCGGGTGCCCCCGCTTCTGGATGTAGTGCTGCGGCCCGCCCAGCCAGCCGCAGAGAAACTCGTAGAGTTTATCACGCGACTCATCCAGATCATCCGGATGCAATTCGCGGATGATCTTGAATTGCGGATCCTGATCCATGTGGTCGTAGAACGTGTCGACAAGCGCGCGCACTTCCGCATCACCCCCGATGGCTTCGTATGGCGTGTTGTCGGGGCCGAAGGGTTGCGACATAACTCAAAGCATGAACCGGAAGGTCGGTTGCAAGCGGAACTGACAGAAAAGCGTGTTACTCCCCCTGGTCGAGGACAGCCATGAACGCTTCCTGCGGAATGTTCACGTTGCCGACACTCTTCATGCGCTTTTTGCCTTCTTTCTGCTTTTCCAGCAGCTTGCGTTTTCGCGTGATATCACCGCCGTAACATTTCGCGGTGACGTTCTTGCGCACGGCTTTGATCGATTCTCGGGCAATGACCTTCCCGCCGATCGCGGCCTGGAGCGGAATCTCGAACTGGTGCCGATCGATCTGCTCCTTGAGCTTCTTGAGAATAATGCGGCTGCGTTGTTCGGCGTAATCACGGTGACAGATCAGCGAAAGCGCTTCCACCGGCTGGCCATTGATGAGAATGCTGACCTTGGAGAGACGATCCGGGCGGTAGCCGATGACTTCGTAGTCCATCGTGCCGTACCCGCGGGTCATGGACTTCAGCTTGTCGTAGAAGTCGTAGATGATTTCCGCCAGCGGCAGTTCGTAGTCCAGAATCTGACGCGTGTCGGAAACGTAGCGCTGCCCCTTGTACACCCCGCGGCGAGCATCACAGAGTTTCATCAGATCGCCGATGTTCTCGTTCGGACAGATCACCTCGACCTTCACGATCGGCTCGTGAATGGCCTTGATCTTCGACAGGTCGGGCAGATCACTGGGGTTGTGGATCTCAAGCATTGAACCGTCAGACATCTCGACCTGATAACTGACGGTCGGCGCGGTCTGAACGATTTCAAGCCCGCCCTCGCGCTCCAGACGTTCCTGCACGATGTCCATGTGCAAGAGGCCGAGGAAACCGCAGCGGAAGCCGAAACCGAGCGCATCGGAGTGCTGCGGTTCGTAGGTGAAACTGGCATCGTTGATGTGCAGGCGCTCGATCGCATCGCGGAGATCTTCGTAGTCGCCGCGCTTGCCCGTGTCTGCTGTCACCGTGGCCGGATAGAAATCACAGAAGACCATCTGCTGCGGTTCCTTGTACCCGGGCAGCGGTTCATCGGCCTGATCCCTTTCCAGGGTGATCGTGTCGCCGACGCGGACATCTTCGAGCGTCTTGATCGAAGCGATGAGGTAGCCGACTTCCGCCGGACCGAGTGAATTGACCTTGGTCGGCGTCGGTGTGTACCGCCCCATTTCGCTGATGGTGAAGGTGCGCCCGGTGCCCATCATGCGAATCTTGTCGCCGACCTTGAGTGATCCGTCAAAGAGACGGAAGTAAACAATGACGCCACGGTAATCGTCGTAGTGGCTGTCGAAAATCAGCGCACGGGTTTTGTCGGTCACCGGTTCACGCGGCGGGGGAAGTATCCTGCAGATGGCGTCGAGCAGTTCAACCACGCCCTCTCCGGTCTTAGCGGAACAGTAGATGCAGTCTTCCGCGGGCAGGCCGAGCACGCTTTCGATTTCCATGGCGACCCGCTCCGGATCGGCCGCGGGCAGATCGATTTTGTTGACCACCGGAATCAGTTCAAGGTTGTTCTCAACCGCAAGATACGCGTTGGCAACTGTTTGTGCCTCAACCCCCTGGGTGGAATCCACCACCAGCAACGCACCCTCGCACGCGGTCAACGCGCGGCTGACTTCGTAGGCAAAATCCACGTGCCCCGGCGTATCGATGAAATTGAGCTGGTACCGCTCCCCATCACACTCGTGGTAGACGGTGACGGCCGAGGCCTTGATCGTGATGCCGCGCTCGCGTTCCAGATCCATCGCGTCCAGAAGCTGTTCGCGTGAGTCACGGTCAGCCACGGCCTTTGTGGCCTGAAGCAATCGATCGGCCAGGGTACTCTTCCCGTGGTCGATATGGGCGATGATGGAAAAATTGCGAATGGGCACGGTTGTTCAGGGGTTGATCGGTTTAGAGAGCCCCGCATTGTAGCCACAATGCGAAGTTGTCGCAGGGTTTGCGGCTTGCGGGGCGGTGGCGGGAATGGATCCGCAACAAGCCGCGTCTTTCCCGGTACAGATGAGTCTCCGATCGAATCGGCCGGGATGGATTCGCCCCAGCCGACCGATGCGACTTGACCGACCCCAGGTGAATGCCGAGACGGATATCATGGCCCAAATGAATCAACGCAGATTTCCGTGGCTCATCGCCATCTCCGCACTCTTCCTGACCGTGTTCGCCCCCGCTGCACCAGCCGAAACGGTCGATGTGGATGTTGAGAACGGCCCGCCCGATCCCGAGTCGTTTCAGCGCGTCAGCTCGTTTGAGATGGCTTGGCAAGTCATTCGCGATACGCACTTTGATCCCGAATACAACGGCGTGGATTGGGACGCGGTGCGCGAGGAGTTTCAACCACAGGCCGAGGCGGCGGAGAGCGATGAGGAGATTCGCTCGATCATCAATCAAATGGTCGCGCGTCTCGGCCAGTCGCACTTCGGAGTGATCGAACGATCCGCCGCGGAACTGCTGGACGCCGAGGCCGCCCATGAGGAAGCCGCCGAAGCCGAAGCGGATCGAGAGCCGGATGTCGAGGCGGAACCGCATGATGGCGACGCCGCGGACGGGCCGGGAACGGTCGGCCTGCAGGTCCGCGCCATTGAAAACGAAGTGATCGTCGTTCGGGTCGCGCCTGACTCACCCGCAGCCCGGGCGGGTATTCAGCCCGGCTGGAAGGTGGAGGCGATCAACAATCGGTCGCTGGACTCGCTGCTTGAGGTGCTGAACGAGCAACTCGATGAGGCCTCGCGTGAGCTTTACATCTGGCAGGCCGTGCAAATGCGGCTTGATGTCCCCGCCGGTGAGGTCGTGCGACTTCGCCTGCGCGATGGCGAGGACGAACAACATCGAATCCACCTGCGCAGCGCGCCGATGCCGGGTGAGATGACCCAGTTCGGTAACCTGCCGCCGATGAACGCGCATCTGGAAACCGAAGAGATAATCATTCCTGCTTCGGAAGCGGACGGCGAGGAGCGGCGCATCGGCATCATCCGATTCAACGTCTGGATGATGACGATCAATCAGGAGTTTGCGCAGGCGGTGGATCAGTTCCGCAACCACGACGGAATCATCATTGACCTGCGGGGCAACATCGGCGGGGTCGCCGGGATGATCATGGGCTTCGGCGGCCACTTCGTCGATACGTCCACCTCTCTGGGAACGATGGTCACCCGTGAAAGCAAACTCCACTTCCGCATTAATCCCCGGCGGGTGAATCAGGACGGTGAGATCGTCGCCCCGTTCTCGGGGAACCTGGCCATCCTGATTGACCGTCAGAGCGCCAGCACCTCGGAAATGTTTGCCGGCGGCATGCAGGCCATCGGCCGTGCGCGACTGTTCGGCGCGCCCTCGGCCGGTGCGGCGCTGCCGGCGTTTCTCAGCAATCTCCCCAACGGTGATGTGCTCATGCACGCCATTGCGGATTTCCGCGACCCGAACGACGTGTCGCTGGAAGGCCGGGGCGCGATCCCGGATGAACCGGTCCCGCATCAACGGGAAGCCCTGCTCGACGGCCGTGATAGGCAGATGGATACCGCCGTGCGGTGGATCGTCGACCATCCGCGAAGGTAAGGAACTCAAAGGCGGCATCAGAAATCCAGAACGTTCTTTGCCGAAGACAAGTACGATGGTGACCCGACACGGCAGCCGATCCGGACGGACGGCCCGTATGGATGAAAGAAAGGAACGACCATGATGATGAGCAGGAAGAATGCACGTAAGCAGTGCTGGCCGGGCATGGGCTGTGTGACCGCGATTATCGGATGCCTGCTCGCTGCGCCGATGCCGGTTACCGCGGACGACGCCCCGACGTCACGCGATGTCAAAGATGCCAAAGTCGCACTGCCGGCGGCGGACGATCTGATCGCCAAACATATTGAAGCGATCGGCGGCGAGGATGCGATCCGCGCGATCAAGCACATCAAAATGAACGGCCGTATGGAAGTCGTCGGCATGGGCATGGCCGGCCCGGCAACCATTCACATCTCCGCCCCGAATCATTCCTACACGGAAATCGAGATCGCCGGGTACGGCAAGATTCGCCAGGGCTTTGACGGTACGCACGCCTGGGTCATTGATCCGGCTTCCGGACCCATGCTGCTTGAGGACGGGGCCCTTGAGCAGTCAAAGCGCGACTCGAGACTGCACCTGCTTCTCGAGATGGAGAAGTGGTATCCAACCCGAGAGACCATCGAAGCAACCGAGTTTGAGAATGAGCCCGTCTATGCGGTCAAACTCGTGACCGAACAGGGAACGGAATCAACTCACTACTATCATCGGGAAACGGGACTGCAGATCGGTTCGGTCGGAATGACGGAGACGCCCATGGGGGCAATGCGAACCACAACGGTGTTTCGGGATTACCGTGAGGTGAGCGGCATGAAGATGCCGCACACGCTGACCACCCGAGTGATGGGCATGGAACAGCGGATCACCATTGAGAGCATCTCCACGGAAGAGATTGAACGAGAGAAGTACCAGGCGCCGCAGCAGATCCAGGCCCTGATAGAAGACAAGAAGGCGCGTGAAGAGCAGGAGAAAGACGACGAGCAATGATGATCGTCTCGGAGAAAACGACATTTTGCGGCCCTTGCCAGCGTGATGGACTGGACTGACGCTGGACCGTGTCTTGAGTATTGCGCGCCGCGGCGAGATGAAGGACATCGCGGCCCCGCAATGAGAATTTTGATGATGAATCGACGGCGCGAGTAACGCGCCGCAATTGGAAAGGAACCCACATGTTTCAGGAACTAAAACGAACCCTTCGACTCACCGCCGCCGCGACGCTCGGTGCCGCGCTGCTGGCCACCCCTGCCGCGATCGGCGTCACGCTTAGCGACGATGATGCGCGACCGGCGACGGATGCCGCCAACAACGATCTGCCCGATGCGAAAGAGGTCTTCAAGGCGATGCTGAAAGCCATGGGCGGCGAGGAAGCATTCGACAAGATTAAATCCACGTACGTCGTCGCCGAGATGAACACGCCGATGGGCGACATGAAGATGGAAAGCCGCTTCGCCGACCCCGATAAGTTCCTCATGGAACAGGATGTGCCCGGCATGGGCCGCCAGCGCATGGGATCCGACGGCAAGGTCGGCTGGATGCACAACCCGATGATGGGCTACGACCTCATTGACAGCGAACAGCTCGAAGGCATGACCCGTCAGGCGAACATGCACATGATGCTGCTCCAGTTTGAGGATGAATTCGAGGAAATGACCACCATCGAAAGGACCGAGTTCAAGGGCAAGGATTGCTACAAGGTCAAGCTCGTTCCCAAGGAAGGCAATGGAACCCAGCACGGGTATTTCAATCGTGAAACTGGTCTCCTCGAAGCGATGAAGATCGAACAACGGGGGCCGCAGGGCCGGGGCATGACGATGACCATGGAGTTTGACGAGTGGAAGAAGGTTGACGATGTCAAGCTTTTCCACAAACTGCACATCGATCAGATGGGCATGCGGATGACGATGACCTTCAAGAAGATCGAACTCAACGCGGTCGACGATGAAGTCTTCGAACTGCCCGAACAGGTGCGTGCTCTGGCCCGCGAACGCGATGCGCAGGAAGAAAATCGCGAAGGCGGCGAATGATCCGGGATCGCGCTGGTCTTGTTACCCTCACGCCGTGCGATCCAACGATCGCGCGGCGTTTTTCTCTCACGTTCCACCCGGCCCCACTGCCCACTCAGCCGAAGCGATCATGACGACTCAAACCGACGTCCCCACCGTTCAGCTTGAATCCGTCAGCAAGAGTTTCGGCGCGACACGGGCGGTCGACGACGTGTCGCTCGAAATCCCCGCGGGCAGTCTCTGCGGCTTCCTCGGGCCGAACGGCGCGGGGAAGAGCACCACGATCCGAATGATCATGTCGATCATCTACCCCGATGCGGGATCAGTGCGAGCGCTCGGCGGGTCCGCCCTTGCTGCCAAGGATCGCATCGGCTACCTGCCCGAGGAACGCGGCATCTACCGCAAGATGCGCGTGGGCGAGTACCTGCTGTACATCGGGCGACTCAAGGGACTCGGCGGAACCGACCTCAAACGGCGGATCGGCTACTGGCTTGATCGCATCAAGCTTCCCAACGTCATTCACAAGCGATGCCATGAGTTATCCAAGGGAATGCAGCAGAAAGTGCAGTTTCTCGCGGCGGTGCTCAATGATCCGGACGTGCTCATTCTGGACGAACCTTTCTCCGGCCTCGATCCGGTCAACGCGACCCTGCTGAACGAGATCATCCGGGAACTGAGCGATCAGGGGCGCACGATCATCTTCTCCACGCACGTGCTGCACCAGGCCGAGCAACTCTGCGACCGAATTGTGCTGATCAACCACGGCAAGCTGCTGCTCGACGTGTCGATGGAAGAGATCATCGCGCGGTTCGATCCGCGCACCCTGCTCGTGCGGCCGCTGAACGATCAACCGCTGGAGCTGGACAAAATGCCGGGCGTGGTCGACTTCACGGCCGGCGGCGAAACCGGAAGCGTGGAAGTGCATCTGGAACCATCCGCCGATCCGCAGGCGATCATGCGCGAAATTCTCAATCAGTCACCGGTGCGTTCGGTGGAACTGCGTCGAATCACCCTGGAGGAAGTCTTCGTTCGTCTGGTGATGGAGAGCGAAGGCGAAGCTGCGGCCGAACGAGCCCGTGAGGAGTTGAGTCATGTGGAAAACGATGATCGTCGCCTGGCGTGAGTTCAAGCACACCGCGCTGACCAAGGCCTTCATCTTCGGAACGATCTTCTTTCCCCTGATCATCTGGGGCGGCATTGTCGTCGGGTCGATCATCGTTCGACCATCAGAGACGACTGTTCAGGGCACGCTCGCCATCCTCGATCCGACCGGAGAGGTCTTCCTCGCCGCCGAACAGGAATTCGATCCTGAACGTTTCAAAGGCCCCACCCTGGGCGAGATGATGGAAGATGCAGCGCGCGGCACCATGGGGGCGATCGTGCACCTCGATATGAAGCTGGAAGCGCACACGGATCGGCAAGAGTTGGAAACGCTTCAGAATCGCGTGCGGGAGCAGGAACTGCTCGCGGTGGCCGTCGTCGGCGACGGCGTGCTGGACACCGCCAACCGTGATGGCCGTGTCGTCCTGTACGTCGATCCCGCCGCGAACCCCGATCACATCAGCGCGATCCAGCGAACACTCGGCCGATCCGTGGTTCGCGCACGGGCCACACAGCGGGAACTGGATGTGGCGGAGCTCCGCGCGATGCTGCGCGATCCGCAGATCGTCACGCGCCGGCTGACCGATGTGGGCGAGGCCGCCGCGGGCGTGGAGTTGCAGAAGATGCTGCCGATCGCCTTCATGGTGCTGCTCTGGATCTGCGCCTTCGCCAGCGGCAACTACCTGTTGACGACCACCATCGAGGAGAAATCCAATCGCGTCATGGAAGTACTGCTCAGCGCGATCAGTCCGATGCAGCTCATGGCCGGCAAGATCATCGGGCAGTGCGTGGTGGGCATCTTCACGATTGCGGTGTACGGGGCGCTCGGCATCGGCGCGTTGTTCTACTTCTCCATGCACGATGTGATCGAGATCTCCCAACTGGTGTACGTCGTCGTCTACTTTTTCATGGCCTACCTGATGATCGCCGCCATGATGGCATCGATCGGCAGCGCGGTGAGCGACCTCCAGGAAGCGCACGCTCTGCTCACCCCGGCCATGCTGCTGCTGATGGTGCCGTGGATTCTCTTCATGCCGGTGAGCCAGAACCCCAACGGGACGATCGCCACGGTGACGAGCTTCATCCCCCCGCTCACGCCGTTCGTCATGGTGATGCGGGTCACTTCCAGCGAACCCCCGGCGACGCTGCAGATTATCGCGACCATGGTGGTCGGCTGGGGCGGCGCGATCGTGATGATGTGGCTCTGCGCCCGGATCTTCCGCGTCGGCGTGCTGATGACCGGCAAGCCGCCGAGCCCGCTGGAACTGATTCGCTGGCTCCGCTATTCCTGAGCGGAGTCAACGCGGGCCGCTACTCCGCCGAACCTGTCAGCATAAGATGGCCACTTCATCCGCCCGGCCGCCGATCTGCGGTATGATGTGAAATCGGACCACATCACGAGGAATGCCTTCAGATGCGACCATCGAACTGCCTGTTACTGCTGCTGCTCTCATTCGGTCTTCTCAGCCCGGCCTTGTTGGGCTGCCAGACCCAACGCCCGGTCGATCAATTGCGCGATCGCGGCGATTTCTACTTCGAACGGGGCGATTACCTCGCCGCGATCGATGAATATCAGCAAATTGCCGATCGGTACCCCGGCGACTGGCGCGCACAACACCAACTCGGTCGCGCAGCACTGGAACTGGAACAATACAGCCGCGCCCAGCGCGCGCTGGAAGTGGCCCACACGCTCCGCCCAGCTGATCACGACATCGCCGATGACCTTGCCGAAGCGATGCTGCAGGTCGGCAGCCACGAACAACTCTTCGCCTTCCTGCGCGAACGGGCGGAATCCAGCCAGTCACCCCGTGCCTGGCGTCAACTCGGCCGGTACGCCATGGAACTCGGAGATCCGGATTCCGCGCGAACCGCGTTCGAACGGGCCATCATTCACGATGGCGGCCAGAGCGTCGAACCGTACCTGGATGCCGCACGATTCGCAGAGGAAATCGGCGACCTGGAAACCGCCGTGCGTCGGCTGAGACAGGCCTACGGCATCAATCCGCGCCATCAGGAGGTGCGGGAGCGTCTGATCAACCTGGGCGAGGTCCCGGGACCGACCCTCGCGCTTCCGCCGGGCCGCTGATGATCCCCTGCCTTCGTCCCGATGCCTGATTCCACGGACACGCCCAACCTGCTCGCTCGTCTCAGCACCCTCAGTGACATGGCGCGCTTGCGCATGTTACGGCTGTTGAACCGACACGAACTGAGCGTTGGAGAACTGGCCCGCGCGCTGCAGATGCCGCAATCCACCGTCAGCCGCCACCTGAAACTGCTGCACGACGGCGGGTGGCTGGTCAAGCGGCAGGAAGGCACGGCCAGTCTCTATCAACTCTACCGCGATGCCCTGCACCCCGATGCCCGCTCTCTCTGGGAAGTCGCGCTCAAGCAGCTTCGCAATCATCCGACTTACGAAGAGGATGATGCCCGACTGGGTGAAGTTCTGGCGACGCGGCGAGGCGATGCCAAGGACTTCTTCGGCCGTATCGGCGGCGAATGGGATGAGTTGCGGCGCGAGCTTTTCGGCGTGCACTTCACCCAGGAATCCCTGCTTGATCTGATCGACGAACGCTGGACCATCGCAGACCTCGGCTGCGGCGCGGGGCATGTCGTCCAGGTTCTCGCCCCGCTCGTCCGGCGCGTCATCGCCATTGATCGCGAACCCGCGATGCTGGAAGCCACCGGAAAACTGCTTGATGGCATCGAAAATGTTGACCTCCGTGAGGGGGAGTTAGCCGACCTGCCCGTCGATCCGGGTGAGATCAACGCTGCCGTCGTTTCATTGGTCATGCACCACATCCCGGATCCGAAGCAGGTCATGCGTGAGATCAGCCGAGTGCTCAAGCCGGACGGGATTGCGCTCATCATCGACATGGTGGCCCACGACCGCGAGGAGTATCGGCGAACCATGGGGCATCATCATCTCGGGTTTGCGGCGGAGGATGTCGAAGCGTGGGCCCAGAGCGCGAAACTGAACTTCGTGCGGTATCGCCGACTTCGGCCGGACATGACGACCAAGGGGCCGGGACTCTTCGCCGCCCTGCTGCGAAAATCCTCCTGAACACCGGCAGAAGCTGAGAAAACCGGCGCGAAGCCGTTCCCACAGCGCGGGCATTTTGCCGGCCGATCGTCAAGCCCATCCGCTATGATGGCGATGAACGCAATGGGAGTGATTGACCATGGCACGCTCGCGGACGGACGCAGCATCTGAAGATCTCGCCGGGGTGAACGGAAGACGATCCGACTCGTCAGTGGATCGTGCCGCACTTCTGAACTCGCTCGATCAGGCGATCGCCCGTCGAAACGAGCGCATGGTCCGATTCCGCCGTCGCCTGCACGCCACACCAGAGCCGTCCAACGAGGAGTACGCGTCGACCGCGCTGATCGCGGAAACCCTGCGCGAGGCCGGGCTTGATTCCCGGATCATGCGTGACAAGACGGGCGTGGTGTGCGATCTTGATCTTGGCGGTCCGGCTGACAGCTTCATCGCCCTCCGCGCGGAACTCGACTGCGTTCGCGTCAATGATGACAAGCAGGTGCCGTACGCCTCGACCCGGGCCGGGCTCTGCCATGCCTGCGGTCACGATGTCCATTCGACGATGGTGCTGTCCGCAGGCATCACGCTTTTCGAACACGTCGAGTCAATTCGCTCGCTCAAGCCGCGCCACAACCTGCGTCTGATTTTCCAGCCGGCGGAGGAAACCGCGACCGGCGCGCGGTCGATGATCGAACAGAATGCGATCGACGGCGTCAAGGCGATTCTCGCGCTGCACGTCGATCCCGCGCTCGAGCCGGGCACGGTCGGCCTGCGTAACGGACCGCTCACCGCCGCGTGCAAGATCTTCCGGATTGCGATCAAGGGCCGCAGCGGCCACACCGCCCGTCCGTTCGAAGCGGTGGATCCGATCCCCGCCGCGACGAATCTGATCAGTCTGCTGTACCAACTCGGCCCGCGCAGTATCGATACGCGCTATCCCCTGGCCGTCACCGTTGCGTCGATCAAGTCCGGCGAAGCGTTCAACGCCATTCCCGATGAAGCGCATATCAGCGGCACGATTCGCTGCGCACGGGTTGATGACATGCAGGCGGTGCAGAACAAGCTCGACATGATCGCGCGCGGCATGAAGGAGACCATCGGCTGTGAAATCACCGTCGAGTATCCCTACGCCTGCCCCCCGACGGATAATCATCCGGAACTGATCGGACGGTTGGCGCAAGTCGGTTCGGAGATGCTCGGCCCGGAACACATTCACTGGATCGACGTGCCGAGCATGGGCGGCGAAGATTTTGCGTTCTATCAGGAACTGATCCCGGGCGCGCTGGTGCGGCTTGGCGCGGCGCTCCACGATCCCCGCCGGCGTCGTCCGCTTCATTCCAGTCACTTCGACATCGATGAGACCGCGCTGGCGATCGGGTCGCGTCTGCTGTGTCGTAGTGTGATCGATCTCGCGACGCACGATGTGGTCCCCCGCACGTGACGGCGATGAACCGAATCGAGGATAGCTCGCGCTCACTCGGAGAAGTACGCCCATGACCTACCGCTTCAACGCCAACCAGGATTACACGCTCGGCGTGGAGTTGGAGATGCAGCTCGTCGATGCCCAATCGATGGAACTCTCCAACTCCGTCGAGAAGATTCTCAGTCTCGTTCCCGAGAAGTGGGCGGACTCATTCAAGCCCGAGTTCATGGGCAGCTACTGCGAGATCAACACCGGCGTTTGCCGGACCGTGGACGATGTCGAACGCGATCTCGGGGAAAAGCTGAACTGGGCAACCGAGATCGCCCACGAACTGGATCTGGAACTCGTCTGGAGCGGCACACATCCCTTCAGCTTGTGGCGGGATCAGGTCATCAGCCCCGGCGAACGGTACGCCTGGCTCATGAACACCATGCAGCACGTCGCGCGTCGTCTGGTCTGCTTCGGCCTGCACGTGCACGTCGGTGTCGATTCAGGCGACAAGGCGATCCAGATGTGCGACCGTCTTTTGCGGCATTTGCCAACGCTGCTGGCCTTGTCGTCCAATTCTCCGATGTGGTGCGGCAGCGATACGGGGCTGGCCTCCTACCGCTCGAAACTGATGGAAGCGCTCCCCACCGCCGGGCTTCCGCATCCGATGCGCAACTGGTCCGAGTACGTCTGGCTGGTCGATCATCTGATCGAAACCAACTTCATTCACTCCATCCGTGAGATGTGGTGGGATGTGCGACCGCACGCGGGATTCGGCACGGTGGAGATTCGGATCATGGACATGCCGATGTCACTCGATCATACGCTCGGACTGGTCGCGCTCTGCCAATCGCTGGTGGCCGCGATCAGCGAGAACATCAACCGCGGTGCGTATCTCTACGACTGTCATCCGATGATCGCCAAGCAAAACAAGTGGCACGCCGCTCGCTGGGGCATGGACGCGACGTTCGTCGATCCCGACACGATGCGCGCGGTGCCCGCACCGGACATGGCGCGCATGCTCATTGACCGCTGCAGCGAGCAGGCGACCGAACTCGGGTGCCGGGATCATCTCGACCGGATTCACGACATCATCGACCACGGCACGGGCGCCCAGCGACAGCGGGAGGTCTTCCGCAAAACCAACGATTCGCGCGAGGTCGTGCGGTATCTGGTCAATCACACAGCGGAAGACCGGTCCGCCCGCCAGCCGGCCGGTGAAGTCGAGAATTGATCCAGTCCCACGGCCTGACGGCCAGACGGTGCCATTCTCCCCCTCTTCCGATCCGCTGTTGGCTTTCTCAACCGCATGGGCCTATGAATTGTCTCAAGGGATAGGATGGCGTGGGAAAAGATGTGGGATGAGATCGGACAGGGACCCGCAGCATCCTCCGCTGCCGATTCAGAGGTCTCTTCCCCTTCTGGATGGGCTAACATGCCCCTCTTCATGGGATCTGGTCATTGGAAAATGGTGAAAACAAAGCAAAATGGGAAACGAGAATATGTGCGGACAACCTGAAGAAGTGAGCGGCAAACGTCCGGATCTGTTCAATCTGGCCATGAATGCAGAACAAGCCGAAGGCGGTGATGACGGCGGCGGAACGGCGACGGCGACCCGCCCGCGGACTGCACCGCCCCGACTCGACAAGATGCCCCTCTGGAAAGTGCTTCTGCACAACGACAGCAAGAACGAGATGGGCTATGTCGTGGAAACCATTCTCGAGTTGACATCGCTCAATCCCCAGGCGGCACTGATCCGGATGCTCGAAGCGCACAAGTCCGGCACCGCCCTGCTCGTCGCCACGCACCGTGAACACGCGGAACTGCTTCAGGAACAGTTCACCTCCAAGGGTCTGCAGACCACGATCGAACCGGATCGTTGATCGACCCGCGTTTCACGGACAATCCGTCGTAAACACCTTCTCTCTCGGCAATTGGCCGAGCCACTTCTCGCGCTGATCACTTTCCATGCTGATACTTTTTGATATCGACGGCACGATCCTGCTGACGCACGGTGCCGGCGTTCACGCCATGCTGGATGCAGGACGCGAACTGTTTGGTCCCGATTTCACTTTCGATGGCATCGAGACCTCCGGCCGACTTGATCCGCTCATCTGGCGTGATCTGGCCGAACGCAACGGCATCGGCGACGCCGATTCCCATCACGATGCCTTTCGGCAGGCGTATCGCAAGTACCTCAGCCGCCGCCTGACGGACAATCCGCAAACGCAACTGCTGCCGGGCGTGCGGCCATTGGTCGAATCGCTCAATGGGCAGGCGCACGTCACCGTCGGACTGCTGACGGGAAACTATCCGGAGACAGGTCAGATCAAACTGACCGCCGCGGGGCTGCCGTATGAGCATTTTCAACTGGCCGCGTGGGGAAGCGACGCGCCAACCCGGCGCGATCTGCCCCCGGTGGCGATGCAGCGGTACACGGAAGTGCGCGGTGATACTGTCGCCGCGGAATCCGTGCTGATCATCGGCGACACCCCGCACGATGTGGATTGCGCCAAGTTTCACGGCTGCCGGGTGATCGGCGTCGGCACGGGTCGTTTCACGGCTGCCCAACTTTTCGAGGCCGGCGCGGACCATGCGCTCGACAATCTTCAGCATACCGAGGATGTGCTTGACTGGATTCTGAAAACGCCCGATCCTGTCGCCGAATGAGCTTCTGTTGAAGTTCATCGACGAACACTGACAGGGACGAGCCCACCATGCAACCAACTGAAGATTCAGCTTCCGCCGGGCGCGGCACGACGATCGCGCAGCCGGTGCAGGAATCCGAACGAATTGCCACGCTTGATGTGTTGCGCGGATTCGCCATTCTCGGCATCCTGATCCCGAATATCTTCTTCTTTGCGATGCCTCTCACCGCGTCGCTCGATGCGTCGACCTTGCCCGATGAGGGCCTGGCCTCCACGATTGCGTGGGCGTTCATGAAGATCTTCGCGGAGTTCAAGTTCGTGTCGCTCTTCTCGCTGCTCTTCGGCGTGGGCATGATCGTGCAGATGAACCGTGCAAAGGCGAAGGGCGCGGCGTTCGCAGGCATCTACCTTCGCCGCCTGCTGCTGCTGGCAGGAATCGGACTCTTTCACGCGCTCTTCATCTGGTACGGCGACATTCTGTTTGCCTACGCGGTAATTGGGTTCGCCGTGTTCTTTCTGCGTGAACTGCCCGCGCGAACGCTCATGTTCAGCGGTATTGCATCGCTGATCCTGTCACTCATTCTTGCCGCCAGTTGTCTCGGCCTTGCGGCGCTGACCAGCGGGATGGAAACGAATCAGCGGACCGCACAGGTTGAGGACGACCGTGAAGCGGCTGACACGCAGGCATCGTCATCGGCCGTCGCGGATGACGATCGCTGGGAGCGCTTCATCAATGCCCTTTCTTCCGCGACGGGGGAACCGGGCGATCCGAATTTTGCCGAAGCAGAACGCGTGGCTTACGGCGAGGGGCCCTTCGCAGCGACCATGGTCATGCGTGGCGTGACCTGGCTGTTCATATTGGTTTTTTCTGCGCTGAGTGGATTTGCCTTTCGTGTCATCGGCATGTTCCTGATCGGGGCTGCCCTGATGAAGCTCGGCTTTTTTTCAGATCAGTTTGCGTCCACCCATCGGAAACTGCTCTTGATTGCGCTTCCGCTCGGTTTGCTGCTTGAATTCACCGCGTTTGGCCTCGCCGCGGCGACCGGATTTCAGAATGCTTTGGTCGTGACTGCTGGTGAGATTCTGCACCAGTTCGCCAGCATCTTTGTCTGCTTCGGGTATCTCGGCGCGATCGCGGTCATCGTCCGCGCGGGCGTACTCGGCTGGCTGCAAACCGGACTGGCTGCCGTCGGCCGCACGGCGCTGTCGAACTACCTCGCGCAATCGATCATCGCGACATCAATCATGTACTGGTGGGGCCTCGGCCTGTTCGACCAATTCTCAAGAGCAGAACTGCTCGGCCTCGCGGCAATCATTTTCACTGTGCAGATGATCGTCAGCGTGCTCTGGCTCAAAGTCTTCCGCTTCGGGCCGGTCGAGTGGTTGTGGCGATCGATGACCTACTTCCGCCCGCAGCCGTTTCTGCGGTCGGCATGACGGGCAGGGAATCGACTAGACTCCGCGATTGATGGCACATGCACCCGAAAGGATTCTGGTTACCGGCGGCGCGGGCTTCATCGGCTCGCACGCCGCGCTCCGCCTGCTGGAGGAAGGCCATCTCGTCACGATCGTGGACGACCTGTCGCGCGGCAATTCGGGTGCGATTGAGGCGCTACGTCAGGTTGGGCCGGTCGCGTTCGTCGAAGGGGATATTGGCGATCGTGATCTGATGCGGCAGATCATGCGTGAACAAGACACGCAATGCGTCTGGCACTTTGCCGCGCTCGCCTACGTCGGGGAATCCGTAGAGCAGCCGCTACGCTACTACCGGCAGAATGCTACCGCGTCGATCAACCTGCTCAGCGTGATGGATGAACTCAACATCGAGAAACTGGTCTTCTCCAGCACCTGCGCGACGTACGGCGAGCCGGAGACAAACCTGATCCCGATCCGCGAAGATTGCCCGCAGCAGCCGATCAATCCTTACGGCCGATCGAAACTGCTCGTGGAGCACGCGGTGCGGGATCTGGCCATCGCCCGGCACGCACGAGGTCAGTCGTTCCACGCGGCGATGCTGCGGTACTTCAATGTCGCCGGCAGTGATCCGGAGGGACGGCTCGGTGAGGATCACGATCCCGAAACGCATCTGATCCCGATCTGCCTGGAGGCGGTGCTCGGCCGGCGCGACAGCGTGAAGATTTTCGGCACGGACTACCCCACCCCGGACGGCACATGCATCCGGGACTTCGTGCACGTCAGCGATCTGATCGATGCCCACCTGGTGGCAATGCGATCGCTGGGCGCCTCGGCCTCGGATGAGACGGTGCGGGCGTACAACGTCGGGACGGGATCCGGCCTCTCGGTTCGCGAAGTGGTCGAGGCCTGCCGGGCGGTCACGGGCGTTGATTTTCCGGTCGAGGAAGTGGCGCGTCGACCGGGCGATCCGCCGAAACTTTGTGCGGATGCCGGGCGGATCGAAGCTGTACTCGGCTGGACGGCGGCCCGCCCGCAGATCGAGCAGATGGTGAAAGACGCCTGGCGGTGGCGTCAGCAACACCCGTTCGGGTTTCGATCGGTCTGATTTCAGAACGAATGGGGGGGGTGGACCGACCTGGGGAGTTTTCTTTCGAGTTCCTGCTCACACATTGCGTGCGACCATCGTCTCTCTTGATGACGGGGGGTCGTGCATCAGCACGGCCCCGGTTTTCCTCGGAGGCGAGGAGCTATGAGGTGATTGCCGGTCGCCGAGACAGTGTGGGGGGACTGCGTCCCCTAGAGGCGACCGGACCTCAGAGTGGTGGGGCCACACCGATGGCGTTCTGCTTCGGGGCAGGACTTGCCATCGGGTGGCGGCTACCGGGTCCAATGCTCTGGCCCTGGCTGCTCGCCTCCGTTTTCTTCCTCCTCGTGGGAGCGTGGATCCTGATCCGCGCTCCCCATTTTCAACGCGCCTCGCTCCTGGCCTGCGGGCTCGCGGCCGTCTCGCTCGGGACGGCATGGATGGGGTTGCGAACCGACCGGCTCGCCGCGAACGATCTGGCGGCCTTGCTCGGCCAGGAATCGGTGCTGGTCGAACTCGAAGGCCGCGCACTTCGATCACCGGAACTTCGTGAACGAACCGGCGGCGCGCTGGCCCGATTTGATTACCGCCCTTCCGCCACCTGGCTGCCGATTGAGGTCGATGCGCTTCTTGACTCCAACGGCGACCGTCATCCGGTCCGCGGCCGCGTGATCACGCGCATCAACCAGACCATCGAGCCACTTGATGCCGGCACACGTCTGCGGCTGATGGGCTTTCTGATCCCGCCCGATCCGCCACGCAATCCGGGTGAGTTTGATGCGCCAAGCTATGCGCGGGCGCACGGTCAAGCCGGCATCCTCTTCGTGCCGAACCGCGATCTGGTCACTCCCCTGCCGACCCCGCGCACGGCCGCTGGCGATGCCTGGCGCGGCTTTCGTGATCGTGCACGTGCGCGCGCTCGGGGTCACCTGCTCGCCCAACTTCCGGAAGCCCGCTCGCCCGAACGCAATGCCCTGCTCCGCGCAATCCTGCTGGGGGAACGAGATTCTGATCTGACCGACATTGCTGAGGCATTTCAACGCGCCGGCGTCGCGCACCTGCTCGCGATCTCCGGTCTGCATCTCGGCATTCTCGCCGGACTGGTTCTCCTGATCGCGCGGGCCGTGAGCGGCGACCGCGCGGGCCACGGGTGGCTCATCATCCTGATCGTGCTGGGATATCTCTTCCTGATCGAAGTTCGAACGCCGGTGCTGCGCGCGGGCGTCATGACGTGTCTGGCGTGCGCCGGTCTCGTCGCGCGTCGGGATTGGCCGATCGGATCTCTCGTGTCGATCAGCGCGCTGATTCTATTGATCTGGCAACCGCATCAACTGTTCAATCCCGGATTTCAACTCAGCTACGGCGTGGTGCTCGGGTTGATCTACCTCTCGCCGCGCGTGATGGCGCGATTGCCCGGCGGGAAGGACCAACACGCGGGGACCACCGGCAGCATGTTCGCGCACTGGCTGCGCAGCGCCACCGCAGTCGCCATCACCAGTTGGCTGGTCGCCTCACCGATCATCATGTACCACTTCGGCTTCATTTCCCCGGTCGGGATTCCACTGAGTATCGCGGGTGTGCCCATCGTGGCGGCCGTGCTGTCACTGGGATATCTGAAGCTCATGCTGGAACTGTTTCTGCCGAGCGTCGCTCTTTTCGTTGGCGTTGCCCTGTCGGTCTCCACGGATACGCTGATCGCCATTGTCCTGGCCATCGACTCTCTGCCGGGCATGGTGTGGCAGACCCCGTTTCCAAGTGCCGCGTGGTCGATCAGCATCCTGATCTGGCTGGCGTTCATGCTGCGCGGCCCGCGTCTGCCATGGATCACGCACGCACTGCTCTCGATCATCTTCGCGCTCTGGCTGATCGCACCATTCGCTCAACGCGGAGAGTCCGTCGCCCTGCGGATTGATATGATCTCAGTCGGCGACGGATCATGCTTTGTGGTGCGCAGCGGCGGCGAGACGTTTCTCTTCGATGCCGGCTCGAACAACAGTTTGAACGCAGCGCGACGATGGATCCTCCCCGCCATGCGCCGCCTCGGCGTGCGATCGATTGACGCAATCGCCATCAGTCACCCGGACATTGACCATTACGGCGCGGTCCTGGATATTGCTGACGCCTTTCCGGTCGGACGGGTTCTGCTGACCGATCAGTTTCTCGAACAGTCCCGCACCCGGCCGTTCAGTCCCGTCGCGCACACCGCAGCCGGATTGGTCAACCGCCGCATTCCGATTGAGACGGCATCGCGTGGTCATACGATGAACCTCGGCCGCGCCAGATTGACCTGGCATCATCCCGATCTGGCGGCCACCTATCGGCGCGACAACGAACACTCGATGGTCATCGACATTGACGTGGCAGGCCGGCGCATCCTGCTGACGGGCGATCTGGAATTCGAAGGCATGGCGCGGCTGATGCCGGAGGTCAGCGGCCTTCGCGCTGATGTGGTCAAACTGCCGCATCACGGCAGTTTCAATGAACTGGCGGCGGAGTTCATCCCACAGCTTGAACCCACACTCGTCCTGCAATCGACCGGCCGCACGCGATGGTTGAATGACCGGTGGGCCGATGTGCTCGGCGAAACAACGCGTCTGGTGACATACCGCGACGGTGCTGCGTGGGTCGAGATCGCAATGGACGGTTCAATGACCTACGGCACATATCGATGCGGGCAGGTATATCGCATCACGCCGGAAGAGTTCAGCGACAGTGACTAACATCCAGTGCCGGCTCGACAAATGCGACCCGAGGATCGAGTTATCTTCGGAAGGACATGTAACCAGAGCCAACGGAAGGATGGACGCATGCTGCTGAATCGACCGATCCCTGCTCTTTGTTCGCTGACCTTGATCCCGCTGTTCGCCTTCAGCAGCCCGACGTTCGGTGATGCTGAACCGGAGGTCGATCGGGACAACGGCGCTCACGCGAGCAATCGCGCGATTGAACCGAAAGAAACGGTCACATTTGATCGCTCGATCGATGTGGAGGAAGGCAACCTGCCGCGGGTGCGCGCGGTGAACGCGTTCCCGAATCTTTCACTGATCCGTCCCGTGTACCTGACGCACGCCCCGGGAAACAACCGTGATCTGTTTGTCATTCTGCAACGCGGGAGCATCGTGGTTTTCGAGAATGACGCTGACGTTGAGTCGGCGGAGAGGTTTCTTGACATCCGCGAACGCGTTTTCATGGGGCACAATGAAGAAGGCCTGTTAGCGCTCGACTTCCATCCGAACTACGAGGAGAACGGCTTTTTCTACGTGTGGTACTCGGCCAATGATCCTCGCCGAACCGTTCTGTCTCGTTTCTCGCGTTCGGAGGACAATCCCCGACGCGCGGATCCCGATTCCGAAAAGGTGATTCTCGAAGTTGAACAGCCCTGGGGTAATCACAACGGCGCGACGGTCAAGTTCGGCCCCGACGGCTACCTCTACGTTTCGATCGGCGATGGCGGTCACGCGGGCGATCCTCGGAACTATTCACAGAACAACGAAAGTCTGTTGGGCACAATCATCCGTATTGATGTGGACAATCCCGACGAAGAGAAGCCGTACTCGATTCCGAGTGACAATCCTTTCGTCGATGACGACTCGGCCCGCGATGAGATCTGGGCGTACGGCCTGCGCAATGTCTGGCGGATGAGTTTCGATCGTGAGACCGGCGACCTCTGGGCCGCGGATGTCGGCCAGAACGCGTGGGAAGCGGTCTACGTCATCGCCACTCCCGGCGGGAACTACGGCTGGAACATCACCGAAGGTTCACAACCCTTCCGAACGCGCGCCGTCGAGACGACGCTGCTCGATCCCGTGATCGAATATTCACACCGGCAGGGCAAATCGATCACCGGTGGGTACGTGTACCGGGGCGAGCAGATCGAAGCATTGCGAGGAGCGTACGTGTACGGCGATTACGTCACGGGTCGCGTGTGGGCGATCACCTACGAAGACGGCGCGGTCACCAGCCACCGGCAGATCCTGAGCCGGGATCGTCCGCTTCACATCGCATCGTTCGGAGAAGACGCAGCGGGCGAGCTCTACATCTGCGCCTTCGATCGGCTCGACGGAAGAGAAGGAACGATCTATCGGCTGACCGAGTGATCATCGAACAACCGCTCGCTACTTCGCCTCGCTTCAATCCCTTCGGTACGGGTTCTCAACCTGCTGATCGTTCACGTAGGCGAGGAACCGCTCGTATCGCGACGGCGTGGGCAGAATGAAGAGCATGGTGAGAACGATCACCCCCGCCACCAGCAGTTCGGGCAGCCCACCACCGAGAATAATCACCACACCGGCAAGAAGCCCCGGCGATTCCAACAAAGCCGCCATGATGATAATGCGAAGACTGTACTGCCCATCCACATCAGTTGGTGTCAACTGACCTTCCCGAACCTTGGCGCGTGTCGTTTCACGGATGACATTCCCCACGACAAAGGTGCCGATCAGAATACCCACCGCC
The DNA here is from genome assembly GCA_007693845.1 of Phycisphaerales bacterium. Taxonomy (GTDB): domain Bacteria; phylum Planctomycetota; class Phycisphaerae; order Phycisphaerales; family SM1A02; genus SKZB01. The sequence goes on along the minus strand of RECV01000155.1, from coordinate 21,509 downwards.
AGCAGGATGGTGATCCATCTCAGCATGGGGACGACATCCGGCGCAGCGGCGGGGCTCAAAATGAACCCGATGACGCAGAGTGCAACGACGCCCAAGGCCATGCTGCCGACAATGATCATCCCTTGAAGCCAGACCGACACGTCCTGGCTATGCTCGGATTGCTGAACCATCTGAATGTCTCCACAAGTGTACGGACAACCGAGTTCGGAACACGTCCACAATCAATTCACTGCGCAGCACGGGCCTCATTGACCATCGTACCGAGCAGATCAGCATCATCCAACTCGAACCGCGGTGCCCACCGGCCGTCGATAAACAGTTGGGGGACCACGAGCCGCGTGTTAATCTCATCGACAATGGCAATGTGTCCGCGGACTGCTTCGTGAACCGGCGAGCTGCGCCAGCGTTCCAGCCACTCGTCTTCGTCCATCCCGAATTGGCCAACCGCTTCGGCAAGCGCCTCGCCGGTCACAACGTCGTCGTATTCGATGATCCACTCATGCAGCGCATGGTAGCCGGGGCGACCGCCCACATCGGCCGCGGCTTCGAGCGCCGCGGCGATCAGGCAACCACTCTCATGCGCTGTTGATGACAACAGGTCGTTGCACGACTCATCGAGCGGAAAACTGCGGAATGCGTACCGGACATCAGGCCAGTCATCCAGACGTTTGCGGATCATCTGATCGAGGGCTCGCGTTCGTTCATGGCGGTAATCTCCCCAGACTTCAATGCGCACGGGCGCGTCAGAATCGCCGAATTGCCGCTCGGCCCGAGCTTCGGGGATGGTGCGGACCGGATTGTCGCGCCATTCCTCCATTGATCGGGTCAGCGCATCGGGCGGCCGATCCGACGCGGGACTGCGCGGCTCGGGATTCATGGCCGCGATCTCCTGAACCGCGCGCCGGATCGTGCGCGACGCCTGTGTGTTGCGAAGCTCAACGCCGTTGATGAAAACCATCGGCGTGTACGCCAGGCCAAGCGAGACGGCCTCATCGGCATCTTCCCGAACGAGACGCAGCGTCTCATCACCCATCATGACACGGATGAATTCGCGCGGATCGTAACCAAGCTCGCGGAGTTTGCTGTTCAGCACGGCATCGGTGAAGCCCCCCTGCTGCTCAACAAGCCAGTCGTGCATACGCCAGAATCCTTCCTCGCCGCCCAGGATTCCGGCCGCTTCTGCCGCCCGCGCCGCCCAACAGGCGTTGGGATGCATGGCGCGCGATACGTGAGGGTTGCAATCAGGATTGATCGGGAAGTGCTTGACGGAAAATGACAGGTCATCCCGCTCTTCAAGCAGCCGATCAACCTCGTGCTCAAAGCGCTGACATTCCGGACATTGGTAACCGGTGAACGCCACGATTCGAATGGCGGCGCGCTCCGGTCCGCGACGGTATCGGCCGGTAAACGCAGCCCCTTCTTCCTCATCACTGGCGGCGATCTGACGGGTGGCTTCGTCCAGCGCGCGATCCTCGCGTTCCTGCGCCCGCTGTTCCGCCAGCACGTTCCAGCCGATCAGAACGACCGTCACGGCAACGAAGCCGATCGCGGTTCGCTGCACGGCCGCTGATCGCAGAAATGCCCGTGGGAACCAGTTACCGCGCGGCCGCTGCGTTTCAAGCAGCGCGAGAAATCCCAGGTTACCGGCATGGCTGACCAGGCAGTACGGACAGGCGTACCCGCCGGCGATGATCACGATGAGATAAAAGATCGACGCCAGACCGCCGAGCCGAACGAGACCGCGCAAACGGGTGACCCCGTCGCGCGGTACGATCAGCCACGCGGCCAGCAGACCGACGAAGTAAGCCAGCCCCAGGAAAGAGACCGGCCAGTCGATACCGGGAATGCTGCCCCAGACGCTCGCGGCGGCGCGGTCACATGCCCCACCCTCCCCGCATCCGGGCACACTCCCGCCAAGAAAGTGCTGAGCCACCAGCATGCCGCTGGAAAAAACCGCAGCAAGCAGAAGGGCAAAGCCGAGCATCCAGACCGGCGTGGTGATCGAGGCGGCAGACTCTCCGGATGGCGGTGATTGACCCGTCTCGTCGTGGGCGCCTGCGCCAACCCGTTCTCTCAATCGCCGCTTCTTTGCACTTCCCATACACGAACTCCTTGCCGATCGTGATCACGCACGCGGTTGCCGCTCGACTACATACGTCGCGGGGCTTCGATGCCCAGCAGGTCCAGGCCATCTTCGAGGACCCGTCGCGTGAGATCACAGAGTCGCAACCGCGAACCACGAATCGACGGATCATCCGCCTTCAACACCGGACACTGCTGGTAGAACGAACTGTAGGCATCCGCCAGATCGTAGAGATACGTACAGAGGCGGTGCGGTTCGAGCGAGCGCGCGGTATCGGCAATGATAGACCCGTATCGGAGCAGCATCAGGGCCAGCGACTTCTCCGCGGGCTCCTGCGGCAGCACCGCCACTTCACGGAGAGAGTCCGGATCCATCTCGGCCCGGGCGAAAATCGAACAGACCCGGGCGTGGGCATACTGCAGGTACGGCCCGGTTCGCCCCTCGAATGCGATCATTCGATCAAAGTTGAACACGTAATCACGAACCAGATCGCTGCTGAGGTCGGCGTACTTGACCGCGGCGATGCCGACGGCCTTGCCGGTGCGTTTGAGCTCCTCCAGCGGCGCGCCGTGCGTCGGTGCGGCGGGATCTTCCGAACGACGGATCACTTCATGGGTGCCGCGTTCAATCGCTTCGATCAACAGTGACCTCAGGGTGATATTCTCACCGCTTCGCGTCTTGAGCGGACGTTTATCCTCGCCCAGCACCGCGCCGAAGGGGATGTGCACCAACTCCGCAGCCGCGCCGTCGGCAGTGCGATCCCAGCCGATTTTCTTCGCGGCGTCGAAGATGTCGCGGAAGTGGTCCCGCTGCCGCGCATCAACGACATAAATCACACGGGTCGCGCCGAGATCGTGCACCCGGAAGCGCACCGCCGCGAGATCGGTCGTCGCGTAGAGAAATCCGCCGTCGGATTTCCGAATCAGCAAAGGTCGATCACGGTCCTCAAAGCGGACGACCAACGCGCCTTCATCCTCCTCGGCGACACCTTCACGCACAAAGGCATCAATCACATCGGTAAGCCGATCGCGAAAGAAGGACTCGCCCCGGTTGTTCTCCGGCCCGAGCTTGACGTTCAGCAGCTCATAGCTCTCGTACACCGCATCCATCGTGACCCTGATCAGCTTCTCCCAATCCGCGCGAATCTCCGGATCGCCCTGCTGCAACCGAACAAGCGTGCGTTTGGCGCTTTCCACGGCCTCGTGCGCGCTGGCGTTCTGCTCTTCCAGTTCCGCACGACGGTGCGGGCCGGCGTGCGGCGACTCCATCGCTCGCGCCAGACCGCGGATATCCGCTTTCGCGCTGAGCTGCGCATCCCGATACGCGCGGTCAAGATCAGTCAGTGTCAGTCGATCAAGATCAGTGCCCGCGCGACGGAGTTGGTCGATCACCATCGCGATCGGTAGCCCCCAGTCGCCGAGATGATTCTCACGAAAGACCTTGCGGCCGCGCCGTTCGTAGATTCTCGCGATCGCATCGCCGATGATCGTCGAACGAAGATGGCCGACGTGCATCTGCTTGGCGACGTTCACGCCACAGAGATCAATCGCCACGGAGTGCGGATCGGGGTCCGGCCGAACACCGAGTTCATCGTCATCCATGGCGTCCAGCAGCCGGCCGAGCGCTTCGGGCTTGAGGCGGATGTTGATGAAGCCCGGTCCGGCGACTTCGGCCGGCTCCGCCACGGCGCTGAGATCGAGCGCATCAACCACTTCCTGCGCCAGGTCACGCGGCTTGCGGCCGAGCTTCTTGGCGAGCCCCATCGCAAAGTTGGCCTGGTAGTCGCCGAACTGCGGATTCTGGCTCGCTTTGATAATCGGATCGGTCTCGGCGTAGTCATCACCCAACGCCCCGGCAATCGCGCTGCGGAAGGCGGATTCGAGCAGTTCGATCGGGTCGGCACTGGCGGTCTGGGAACTCATCGCGGTCATGGTCGGCAGAGTATAACCCCAGCCGTGCCGGATGAGCCATACGTCCCTCACGTAGCCGTCAGTCACTCAAACGCCGCGACGTCCGGCGCGCAGATCATGCCGATGGGCTTTTCGTGCGTCTTGCCCGAGGGTGTGATCAGCACCGCCTCGATCGGAACCCGATTGTTGAAGAGTTCATCCACATCGTCGATGGTCGCATCCTTCGAGACGAAGGCGACCCGATCCCGGCGGTGATCCTCTTCCAACACCTCGCCGATGCGCACCTGTTCCAGATCAATCTCCAGGCGGTGGTCGCGAACATGGCCGGCGGCCCAGCGTGCAATACCATTGCTGGTCAGCAGTCCCACGAACCCTTCCCGGGTGTACACCGGATACCGGGAATAGCCGTCATCACGCAACAGATCGAGCACCTCCGCGAGCGATTGGTCCGGACTCAGCGTAACCACTTCGTTCTCAAAACGCGGAATGACCTTCTCGGGTGAAAAGAACTTCTTCTCGATCCGCTCCAACTCCAATACGGTTTGCTCGCTCGGCACGGCAATGTAAAAGTCTTCCCCCGTGCGGTTGTGCACCAGCGCGTTTCGCAGTTCGCCGATCTCCATCAGAAAGTCTGCGTACTTGGCGATGCGCCGCTGCCGATTCGCAGCGATGCGCACCTTCGCGGTGAATGAATGTTTACGACGGTTGCCTCCCGAACCGATCAGTTCGACCAACTCTCGATCAATCCGGTTGTACGCCTCTTCGAAGCGGCGAATCCGCTCTTCTTCCGGCATGTTCGAAGCGCCCGGCACGCCCGGCGACTTGCTCGTGGCAGCTTCATCACGATCGTCCTCATCACGCGCGGTCTGGCCTTCTTCGCCTTGGGCTTCGGTCCGGGGTTCTTGAGCCATGCGTCAGTTGTGCTTTCTTTCAAGTTCATCAAAATGCGGCCGAAAACGCGGCCCGCCGAGATCTTCATCCTCCATCCGCAGCCGTTCGATCTGTGGTCCGATCTGCTGCGTGTTACGCTGAATCCGATCGAGAATCTGCAGCGATCGCAACTGCGCCAGCCAGTAGATCTGCTCACCGACGGTTCGACCGCTCGCCGTCAGCCGCCGGTAGAGTTGCATTGCCTCGCCGAGCGTCTCCACATCATCCGAATCGGCCGTGTGATAGAGGCACTCCGCCAGGCCGATGAGAACCGGCGCAGCGTTGGGCCGCTCCTGGCGCAATTCTGCGTATCGGCTTTGCGCTTGATCGTATTCACCAGCAAAGCGGTACGCATCGGCGATCCGCTGGCGCGACGCGATTGGTGCCGGCTCCGCTTGCCGCTCCAGCCATGCCTCGTATTGCTCAGCCAATGGCAGAAGTTCTCGTGAGGCAAGCCGCTGCGCCTCATTCTCCTGACCGCGCTCGAGCAGTCGCCGCACCTCCGACTCGGCCCCCTCGACCATCGGGACCAGCACATCCCCGACCCGTTCCGGCGCCGCATCGAGGAACTGCGTGAGCGTTTCGCGAGCGCGGCTGCGTTCACCGAGTCCCTGGTACGCGTTGATTCGACTCTGGAGAATCTCCGCCAGCAGATCGGAGGTCATGGCTTCATCCTCTTCATCAATCCCATCCACCCGATCCAGGGCCCGCTGATACTCCCCGCGGCTCAGGGCGATTTCGGCCAGCAAAATCTCCAGCTGCACGCGCAGTTGCTCAACGGACCGCATTTCCTCTTCAGTCGGTGCGCTCTGAGCCAGTCGATCGAACGCTTGTCGCAGTTCCGCTTCCGCCTTAGCGGTTCGTTCGCGCCACACCCGCGCTTCGCCAGAATCGTGCGCACGCCGCAACGCATCTCGCTTGATGCCAAGCCGCAGAGACAAGGCGTCGATCACCCTGCTCGGATCATCATCGTTCATCACCGGCTCAATCTGTTCAAGCGCCTCGGCATACCGGCCCTCCGCGCGATCCAGCCGGCCAGCAAACAACCGCCAGGAGTTGGCCGCGCGCAAGTGTTCATAGCGCTCGAACATCAGCGCAAGGGTTTCCCGCAGTGCATCGGCGGCATGACGCTCACGGTTGCGGTAGGCCTGCGCAGCGAGCGTAGCGGCCCGTTGCACGGAATCCTCCGCTTCACGTGCGCGCGGGAAGTCGCGGGCCACTCGGAAGTGCGCGCGGGACGCTTCCAGCACCTCATCCAGAGACTGTTTCACGCGCGCCAGGCCGCGCAGAGCCAGAACGGCCTCCGCTTCCGCAAGATCATCACGCGCAAGGGCGGATTCAAAGAGTTCGGCCGCCTCGTCAAGCGTGGCGTCTTCCCGCCCCAGCGCATCGGCCTGCGCGATGACGACCAGTGCGGGCATCGCCGAAACATCCACGCCTGGATCTATCAATCGCCGAATGCGCGTGAAGATGAGTTGCCGCACCGCGGCAGCGTCCTCCTCCGAAGCGCGGTCGATGATCTCCAGATATCGGCTGAAGGCACGCTCGTTCCATCGTTCCGCACTTCGCCCGGACGCTCGATCGGCCGCGCGGCGCGCGAGCTGCGCGTGCTGATCGGCGAGCAGCAGTTCGCCGAATCGGCCCAGCGGCTCGGCGCGAGCCGTCAAGTCATCCAGCATCCGCACCGCTTCACCAGGTTGACGACGATGCGCTTCCACCCGCACAACGCCAAGAGACGCAACAAATCGGTGCAACGCGCTCGCGCCTTCTCGATCGCGCACTTCACGAAAATATGTGTCCGCCGCATCGGCGTACTCGAGCTCGTGAAGCGCGAACCCGGCGTGCAGGGCGGCCTGGTCGCGCAAGTTCCCCTCCATTCGCGGCAACATCGTTTCCAGCGTTTCGGCTGCGAGTTGCATCCGGCGTTTCCGTTGGTCATCGCCCGACTCGAAACCGAGTTGACCGTGCCAGAACGCACCGGCACCGATAAGAAACGGCACGCGGCGATCCCGCTCGGCGTGCGCCAATTCCTGACGCTTCCGCCGCAGATCGCGACTGCCGGCAAAATCCGGGTGCGCTTCAAGATCAAGGATGGCGTTCTGCACCGCGCGCTCGGCAGCTTGAGCGGCTTCGAACAGCGATAGCGCCGTGGCTGCAACCTCCTCCCGTACTCGTGGATCGGGCACACCGAGCAGCACCATCCAGTTCATGCCATTGCGGGTCAGTTCATCGAAATAGATCGCGGCGGCGCGATCGGCCTCCGCTTTCGCTGATTCGATGATCCCATCCACATCGTCATCCACGAGTGCGTCCCCCGACGCGATCAATGGCAGAACGATCCAACCGGCCAGAAGAATCCCGGCCAGCAGTGCGACTGATTTCTGTTGATGTCGTGGTGTCATCATGATCCGGTTCCCCCTTCGCTGAACGTGATGTTGGTGTAGCGTGCCCGCGCAGCTGCATTGAACGCCCCCATCACATGTTCCCAGCGCGTCTGAGGCGAGGGATCGATAATGATGGGATGGTCCGGCAGAAAGAGACCCGTGCCGGTCCCGGGCGCACGCTGACGCTGCTCGAGAAAATGAAAGAGGTCATCGAACGAGGCCGGCGTCGGAAACGGCTCGTCGAGTGAAAGTCGGTAGCTGCCGCGTTGCGCACCGGTGCTGATCACCCGAATACGCAGCGGCGTTTCGTCGAGTTGAAATGGATCGGCTTCCACCGCAACGCCGCGTTCGGGCAGATCGAGTCGATAGACTTCCTCCCCCATCCGAAAATTCGTGGCGACGAGGAAGTACACGAGCAATAGAAAGACGACGTCGATCATCGCGGTGGCGTTGAGTGACAGTCGCGGCCTCGGCCGGCCCCGCTTCACCCGCCGGGGCACGTGATGGATAATCTCCTGCCGACCGGAACTCGGACGGCGCGTCGGATCGCGGCTCATTACGGCCCCCCTCCCCGACGATCATCGCGCATGATGGCCAGGTTCAATCGAGCCAGCACATCGTCGCGACCCGAGCGGCTCGCGGCTCGGGAGACCGCCTGCATGACCGGTGCGATCGCGTGGTATTCGGTGCGGTGGTCGGCGCGAAGGGTGACGTGCAGTTCCGGGCTCGTGCGGTACAACTCCGCAAGTCGTTCGATCATGGCTTCCACGCCTGCTTCATCCGGCGCAAAGCTGCGCGTGCCAAGCCGGTACGCCTGCGCGCCGCCATCGGGATCGGGCATGATGTTGATCACCGCGCGAGGTTCGTCGCCGACCTTCATCGAAGCGGGATCTTCCGGCTGCGGCAGGGCCAGATCAACGCGCTCGATATCCACGATGCGGGAGACCAGCACGAAGAAAATGATCAGGAGGAACGTCACGTCGATCATCGGCGTGAGGTTCGACTCGACCGCGGCATTGCCTCGTTTGAAGACCTGACTCATGGACGGATTCCTGCGCCGAACGGCGTGGCTGAGGTTCGGATCGCTACTCCTTTCGTGCGCTGCCGGCTTGAGCCGTGCGGGCGCGGAACTGATTGAGAATCTCCTCCGCGTTGAGCGTGGCCTCCGTGGTCAGTTCGTCCACTTTGTTGCGGATAATGGCGTAGCCGGCAAGAGCGGGAATGGCGACGACCAGCCCCCAGAAGGTGGTGGTCAGCGCGGTGGAGATCCCGCCGGCGAGTTGCACCGGATCGGGGTCGCCCCCCGCCGCGACGATCGCCTGAAAGGCGAGGATCATGCCGTAGACCGTGCCGAACAGGCCGATCATCGGGCTGACCTGGCCGATGATGTTGAGATACTCGATCTGGCGCAGCCGCCGGGTGGTCAGTTCATCGGAGATCTGTTCGAGACTTCGGATGACGGCGGAGAAGCCGTGGTTGGCTTCAAGCAGCGCGCCGTGCATGACGCGGCTGAAGAAACTGGGCTCTTCCTTGGCCAGTTCAATGGCTTCCCGATACTTGCCGCCGGTGAGCAGCTTGCGGATCTCCTCAACGACGCCGGGCGGGGCGATGCTCTTGCGCTGGTTGGTCATCGCCATCATGCCGATGAGGCCGATCGACACCGCGGAGAGCGTGAGCAGGAACCAGATGATCATGCTGCCCACCACTTCCACGGAACGCTCACCGGCCGGACCGACCCGTCGTGAGATGAAGAAGGCAGCGGCGAGACTGTCGCCTTCGGCCGCGGGCTGCGCCGTCGGCGCAGGCGATTGGGCAGGCGCTTGGTCGGGCGCATCGTTCTGCGCCTGCACGAGATTCGCCCCCGCCGCGCCGAGCGCGAGAAGCAGGGCCGTCATCACCATCCACCAGAATCGTTTGGGCATGAATCGTACTCCGTAGCGTGTGGCCGCCGAATCAGCGCGACCGAGAATAAACAGTCAGCAAAGCTTACGGGCTGGCGAGGCCGAGTTCCGCGCGAGAGACGAAGCGATACCCCCGCGACCCGCCGTGAATATCCGCGATGACCCGCAGCGTATCCAGGGGATCGGGATCGAGAAATTGAATGCAGTTGATTTGCGTCCGTCGCTGGCCGGTCCGGCGGTGGACGGGATTGAGTTCCTCGAGCCGCTGAAGCAGATCGGCCTGATCGACTTCGTACACCCCCGCGCCGGTGATATTCACACTGAGGACGAACACCACATCGGGATTGAGCTGCAATGCGGTTTCCAGCGCGCTGATCGGATTCGACCGTCCGCGCGGGATGATGTTGTCATCGATCCAGTTGAGCGCGCGGCGTTTTTCGGCCTCCGTCGCGGTGGCGAGCCGGCGCGGCGGGGGCACGGCAATCGCTTCGTCACGCTGGAAAAAAACGATGCCGAACCGCTGTTCGTCGCTCAGTTGATCGAGCGACCGAGTCAGTTCCCGCAATACGATCTGCAGATAGGCGATCATCGGCCCCGAGGCGTCGATGACGTACACGATCTCCCGGGCGTTCGAGGTGGACACGCCCATAAACCGGGCGGCGTCTTCCTGCGGCTCGGGCGCAAAGTCCCGCTCGGCCGGCGCGACGTCCAGATCGCCAAGCAGATCGAGGGATTCGAGATCCACCAGATCCACATCATCGGGCTGGTCGGTTTCGACCGGCGGGACGTCCAGATCGGGCGTGATCGCGTCATCGGCGGGCGATTCCGCCGCATCGGTCACCACAACCGGGTCATAGGTCAGATCATCGAAATCCGCCACGACGAGGGTTGGGTCTTCATCGCCGGTCAACATGACGACGGTCCAGGTAATGAGAAAGCCGAGCAGGATCAGCCCGGCGTGCAAGGAGAGCGACACGAGCCAGGGCACGGCGGTCTTGGCAGCGCGCTCGGCGGAGCTTTCCGCGCCGAGGGCGGCCAGACGCTCGCGCGCCCCTTCGTCCCCCTCCGCTGATGCCGGCGGGACAACTTCCGTTTCATTGGGCTTCGTCTTCGGCTCCATGCGCGGACTCCGCCACGATCGAAAAGATCACATTAGTCATCCTCGGCTTCATCGCCGGAACGCGACCTGCCGGCCGCAAAAAGCAGGCGATCCATGCTCAACGGCCCCGGGCCGGTCAGAAAGATGCCGAAGGCAAGGACGAACAGCCCCGCCTGACTGTACAACGTATTGAACGCGCCGATGTTCTCCGCGAATGTGAACGGGTCCATCGTGTGGACCTGATTGACGCCCATCGAGACCAGATAGAACGCCACCCCCATCGCGATCGCCAGACCGAGCCCCCAGATGCGGCTGAAGAGGCCGACCAGCAGCAGGGCGCCGCCGACCAGTTCCGTGAAAGCAGCGATTCGCGCCATCCAGACGGGGTAAGGCCATTCGGCGGAATCCACCATAAGCGTGATGTTGTGCATACTCGCAGCGCGGTATTCACCCGGGTCAAGTGGACCAACAGCGGTCGGCTCAGGTTCGTCCGGGTCGGGCTCGGGCTCCCGTTCTTTCGGGGATTCATCAGGGTCGTCGGCGGGTACGGGCGTCGCGCCGGGGCCCGGGCGGGTCGGACGATCGGGCGGCGAAGCGCCACGGCGTTCATCATCCATCATCACGAGTGATGCGGGCCGAACGGGGGATGACGTGTCACCCTGCCGCCAGGACGTCAAATTGACCGGCGTAAGCGGCACGCCAAGTTCGTGCAGCCGCTGGGCCTGTTCGTATTCAAACGTGTGATCCTTGAAGACTTTGTTGGCTCCGACCGACAAAAACGCCGCGCAGAGCACAATGCGGGCCAGTGTGGGGACGATGACGGTGGCGGCAAACTGACTGAAGGAATTCATGGTCACAATCTCCCGAACAAGCGGTGCGGAAAGAATCAGCGAAGATTCGTTGTTGTCCGTCGGTCACGGACCGGTCATAATCCTACCTCATTCCCGCGGGCGTGGCGGAATTGGCAGACGCGCTGGATTTAGGTTCCAGTGGGGTAACACCCGTGGAGGTTCGAGTCCTCTCGCCCGCATTCAGCGGCAGCACCGCCGGTCGCTCCCGGTGCGCCCCCGCCGGGACGCCGCCAGCGGGCTCATCGCGACAGACCACGACACGGATTGAGATTTTTCCGGACGCTTTGCGGAACAGGGCGCGCTGTCACTGCGAAAGCCACCTCAGGTCCGATTGAACATGCAGATGCAGCTTCACTCGGATGCCTGAGCCCCTGTCCCCGGAAAGTGTCCCCGTCGCACGAGCAGAGCTGGTTGGGCGTGCCGCGCTCTGGCGACGGGGTTTTTTGCGCGCTGTTCTGATCGCCGGGGCGGACACACGTTCGCCGCGCAACGCCGATCGGAAGACAACGCAACTCCGTGCTCAAGCCGGGACGAAGCGCTTCCGATACGATGTCACGGTCATGGCCGCTCATCCGTCAACGCCCGCCTCGTCCACTTCACGCACCTGGTCCCCCACCTCCTGGCGTGAGCATCCCGCTGCGCAGCAGCCGAAGTATCCCGATCCGGAGACGGTCGAAGCGGTGATATGCCAACTGGCGTCGCTCCCGCCGCTGGTGACGAGCTGGGAGATCGAAGCGTTGAAACACCAGCTCGCCGAAGCAGCGGAAGGCGAACGATTCGTTCTGCAGGGTGGCGACTGCGCCGAGCGGTTCGATGAATGCGATGCCTCGGCTATCGCGAGCAAGCTGAAGATTCTGCTGCAAATGTCACTCGTGCTGGTGCACGGCACGCACAAGCGCGTGATCCGTGTCGGCCGCTTCGGCGGACAGTACGCCAAACCGCGCTCCAGCGATCTGGAGACGCGCGACGGCATGACGCTGCCCAGTTACCGGGGCGACATTGTCAACGACATTGCCTTCACCGAAGCAGCCCGCACCCCCGATCCGGTGCGCATGCTGCGCGGCTACGAACGATCGGCCCTGACGATCAACTTCATCCGCTCGCTGATTGACGGCGGGTTCGCGGATCTGCACCATCCGGAATACTGGGACCTGGAGTTCGTGCGTCATTCGCCGCAAGCCGCGGAGTACCAGAAGATCGTCGAGTCGATCGGCCAGTCACTGCGCTTCATGGAAACGCTCGCTGGCATCCAGGTCGGGCAGATGCGGCGGGTCGATTTCTATACCTCTCACGAGGGTCTGCTCCTGCCGTACGAACAGGCGCAGACCCGGCAGGTTCCCCACCGCACCGGGTTTTACAACCTCTCGACGCACTTCCCGTGGCTCGGCATGCGCACCTGTCCGCTCGACAGCGCGCACGTGGAATACTTCCGCGGCATCTCCAACCCGATCGCCGTGAAAATCGGGCCGGAAATGACCGCCGACTGGCTGACGGGGCTGCTGAACGTGCTTCATCCGGACAACGAGCCGGGCCGCATGACGATCATCACGCGTTTCGGCGCGCACCAGATCGCGACCTGCCTTCCCCCGCTGATCGATGCGGTGGAAAGAACCGGCAAGCGGGTGCTGTGGATCTGTGATCCGATGCACGGCAACACGGAAATGACCGCGAGTGGGCTCAAGACCCGTAAGTTCGAGCACATCCTCGTCGAACTCGAACAGGCCTTCGAGATTCACCGCATGAAGGGCACTTACCTCGGTGGGGTGCATTTTGAGCTGACCGGTGACGATGTGACCGAGTGCACCGGCGGCGCGCGCGGACTCAACGAAGATGATCTGCAACGCGCCTACCGCACACAGGTCGATCCTCGTCTCAACTACGAACAGTCGCTGGAAATGGCGATGATCATCGCCCGTCGCGTGGCTGCATCCGAAGCAGCGCGTTGAACGTTCCCAAGAGGCAAGCTATGCAGAAGATTTATCTCGTCCGACATGCCAAGGCGAAGAACCGCGAGAAATGGACGGGCGACGACAGTGCGCGCCCGCTCCGGATGCGCGGTCAGCGTCAATCGCTCGCGTTGGCGGCATTTCTCGAATCACGCAATCTGGTGTCGCTGCGTACCTCGCCCGCGCAACGCTGCGTGCAGACGCTCGAACCGCTGGCGGAACGTTCGGGCCTGCCACTCAATGTGGACGAATCGATCATGGAAGGACAACCGATTCAACTGCCGGATCAACCCGGCGAACATGTCATCTGCGCGCACGGCGACAACATTCCGGATCTGCTCGATTCACTCGACATCCCGTTCGAACAATGCCAGACGGGCTCAGTCTGGATTCTCACTCGCGATGAAGACGGCTGCGTTCTCGATGCAGAGTACACGCGCCCGGAGTGAGAGCATTTGCCCGCCAATGGCAGGGCTGCATCACTGCAGGTTGACCGGCATGATGACGTAGGTGAAGTCGTTGCCGGTGCGGATCACGCCGGGCTTGTTCGGCGCTTTCATTTCGAAGATGACCTGCTTGCCGTCCACGACCTTCAGCGCATCGGTGATAAAGCCGGGATTGAATCCGATTTCGACGGGATCGCCTTCGTAATCGGTGAGATCGACGTGAATCTCCGCCTCGCCCATCTCCGGTGCACGGCTGGTGAGGGTGAGTTGATCCTTCTGAAAGCTCAATCGCACACCCTTGGATTCTTCGTTGGTGAGCAGCGCGGCCCGGCGGATCGCGCTCGAAAGCGAGTGGGAATCGAAACTGACTTTTTTGTCCTGATCACGGGGAATGACATCCTCGAAGGGCGGAAATGCGCCTTCGACGAGGTTGCTGGACAGGATCGCCGCGGTGCCGCCCTCGCCGATCGCAAAGACCGCCTGATTGTCATCCACCGCCACGCGGACGTTGACTTCTTCATCGGCGATCAGTTTGTTGAGCAGATTGAGCGCCTTGGTGGGCAGGATGCAGGAGACCTTGCCGTCCTTCGCCTTGCAGTCACCGTTGGCGAGCGCGAGGCGCCGGCCGTCTGTCGCGACCATGCGCAGCTTCTTGCCATCCCGGTCGAACAGCACGCCGTTGATGGCGTACCGACTGGTTTCGGTGGCGGCAGCGAAAAGTGTACGGGAGATCAGGCCGCGCAAAATATGCGAATCGATTTCGCAGTCCACCGCGGCGTCACCGAACTCCCGTACCTCTGGTGCTTCCTTCGGGTCGTAACCGTAGATCGTGAAGTGCGCATCCTTGCCGCGAATGTGGACGGTGTTGCCCTCCGCTTCGATGGTGAGCGTGGGGTCATCCGAAGCGCGCACGATCTGCGTGAGTTTGTCGGAAGGAATCAGGATGTCGCCTTCATCCTGCACTTCGACCTGGTCCACACCGAGACGCAGACCGACTTCGAGATCGGTGGCGGCCAGGATGAGCAGGCCGTCCTTCGCGGTCAGTTTGATGCAGAGCAGGATGGGCGTGGGCGTGCGCGAAACGACGACCCCGCCGACGAGATTGACGGCATCCAGTAGTGCAGCACGATCACAGATCACCTTCATGGCGAATCAATCCTCATGTATGTTTCAGGACTAAGCCGAATAGTGTATCAGGACGTGCCGCCTACGAGAAATGGTGGTCCGGGGCCGGCCCGCTCCGATCCGACCGATCGATTTCATCTGATGCCTTGACTTTTCTCCGGCTGGATGCTCTACTTTAGATATTGATCGCCCAGACCGGCTCACCCTCCCGGGCGGTCAATCCCAGGTATCCAGTTCACCGTATGACACCTGCCTGGAGTGGCACCGGCCATCGAACCGGTGCGATGAGCCCCTATGACACACCCATCAGCCGTGGCGGAAACCAAACCAGAGAGCGGTACGACCACCCTCAGCGGCATCCTCGAGTTGCCCAAGGGAGCCGAAGGCCGCATCCGACAACTCGAAAGCTGGGTCACCGGCAGCCAGAGTGACCCGTTCGTCCCCATCGAACTCGGGCAGCGCTATCCCCTGCGCCAGGGCCAGCGGCTGACCGTGAATGTCGTCGAAAAGAAAGCCCGAAGACGACGCGGACGCAAGCCCCGTCAGGCCCGGCCGATTGTCGATGAAGTCGTCGAAATCGAGGGGCTCGACCCCGAAACCTACGCCCAGCGGAAGGCCTTCGAGGAGTTGACCGCTATCGACCCGCAGCCGCGGATCACGCTCGAATACGATGGCTGCCCCCCCGCCTGCCGGTTGATCGATCTGTTCTGTCCGATCGGATTCGGCACGCGCGGCCTGATCGTCGCTCCGCCCAAGGCTGGCAAGACCGTCCTCCTGCAGAACATCGCCTTCGGCATCAAGAAGAACTACCCCGAGATTGACCTGGTCGCCCTGCTCATCGACGAGCGGCCGGAAGAAGTCACCGATTTCAAACGCAACGTGCCGGCACAGGTGCTCGCCTCGTCCAATGACCAGGATGTGGATACCCACCTCGCGCTGGGCATGCTCGCCATCGAACGCGCCAAGCGCATGGTCGAGGCCGGCCGCGATGTCGTCGTGCTGCTCGATTCGCTCACCCGTCTCGGGCGGGCGTTCAACAACTCCAAACGCTACGGATCCTCCGGCCGCACGATGAGCGGCGGGGTGGACTCCCGCGCGCTGGAAGTGCCCAAGCAACTCTTCGGCTCAGCGCGCAAGGCCGAGGAAGGCGGCTCGCTGACCATCATCGCCACCTGCCTCGTCGACACCGGTTCCCGCGCTGATCAGATCATCTTCGAAGAGTTCAAAGGCACCGGCAATATGGAGTTGATTCTTGACCGCTCCATCGCCGAACAACGACTCTACCCCGCGATCAACCTCGCCGCCTCCGGCACGCGGAAAGAAGACCTGCTCATGGGTGAGAAGGAGTTGAAGACCGTCACCGCGCTGCGGCGTCGTCTGATGAACATGCCCCCGCCGAGGCAGATCGAACAGCTCCTGGCTGCGCTCAAACGCCTTCCAACCAACGAAGCTCTGGTCAGCGGCTGATCGTTTCGCCCAGCGGATTCCGATTCGCGCAGCGCGCACCTTCGGCGCACACGCACGCTACACCCGGAAGATCGCGCCCATTTTCTTGCCCATCATGATCGACGCGCCGATCAGCGTGACCGCCAGCAGCGCCATCCCCCACACGCCCATCGCGCTCGCAATGTACTGACCGTCGCCCAGCCGCTCGAAGAGTACGTAAATCGCCTTCGTGATCGGGAAGTGCTGCTCACGCTGAGCGAGAATGAGCGAATCGCTGACTTCCAGCATGGCGAAGCTGAAGGCAAGCAGGCCGCCGGCAATCAGGTTCGCCATGATCAGCGGCACGGTGATCGTCCGGATCGCGCGCGGCCGGGACGCCCCCATGTTCATCGCCGCTTCTTCCAGTTCACCGGAGGTCTGCTCCAGACCCGCCACCGTGGCGCGCACCACATACGGCAGGCGACGGACCGCGTACGCGATAATCAGCAAAGGAATCGGGTTCGGCTCCGCGCCGAGTACGTCAATCACCCCTTCCAGCGGATCGCCCTCGCCGAACGGCCAGCGCAGGGTCATCGCGACGTAGCCGAACGCCATCACCAGCCCCGGCACCGCGAGCGGCAGCATGGACAGTGAATCGAGCAGCCCCCGGCCCGGCACGCGGGTGCGCACAATCAGATACCCGATCAAAATGCCCAGCCCCAGATCAATGATCACCGCCGCGGTCGCGTAAAAGAGTGAGTTGCGGATCGACCCGACCGCCAGTTCGTGGCTGAGGGCCCCGGTATAGTGCTGCATGGTCAGCGCTTCGGGCAGCACCGACTGATACCACCGGCCTTCCACGGTCAGCGACGCCAGGATCACGCCGAAGTGCGGCAAGATGGCGAGCAGGATCACGAACGCGAACGCCGCCATCGCCAGCCAGCCGCGCCAGCCGGTGAGCTTGCGCGTCGTCGACTGCACCGACGCCTTCGCATACATCGCGTACGCCTTCCCGCCGAAAACCAGTTTGCCGAGCACGTAGAACAGCACCGCCGCGATCAGCATCACCGCGGTCAGCGCGTACGGCTGCTGCGAGGCGTCCATCTCTTTGATGCCGTTGAAGATCTGCACCGGGGTGACCGTCTGGTAGTCGAACATCAGCGGCGTGCCGAGTTCGGTGAACGACCAGATAAACACGATCGTCGCCCCGGCAAAGAGCCCCGGGCGGATCAACGGCATGATGATCGTGCGCAGTCGCCGCCACCGGCTGGCGCCGAGGTTCTCCGCCGCCTCTTCCAGCGCGGGGTCGAGGTTCGCCAGCGCCGCCGTCGCATTGAGGTACAGAATCGGATAGAGGTGCAGCGCTTCGATGATGACAATCGCCCAGAATCCACCCCGGCCGATGAAATCGATCCCCTCGTCGATCATGCCGAAATGCATCAGCAGGGCGTTGATCGACCCCGTCCGGCCGAGGATGTGGTGCAGCCCGATCGCGCCGACGAAGGGTGGCAGGATGAGGGGGATCAGCACCAGCGCGCTGAGCGCGGTCTTGCCCGGGAAATCGCACTTCGCCGCCAGAATCGCCAGCGGGATCGCGAGCACAAAACAGAGCAGCGTGGTGAAGACCGCAATGCCGAAGGCGTTGATCAGCCCGGCACGGAGGGCCGGATCGGCAAAGACCGTTTTCACGTGAAAAAGGGTGAAGCCGTCATCGTGACTGCGGAAGCCGCCCTCCACGGTGAGCCAGATCGGGTAGATCAGAAACGCGCCGAAAAAGGCGAGCAGCAGCGCCAGCAGGATGAGTTGGGGCGTGGTCCGCAGCCGCATGGGGGGCCAAGTGTACCAATCCCGCCCGCTGTCGGGGCATCGCCCATCCGTTCAGATTCTGTCAGCGTGAGGCGCGGCAAGGTCAGGTCTGCTTCACGGAACTTGCATCGATTCTGGCACTACGCGCTGCGGATGGCCGCGAACACCGTGGCAACGATCAGATACGCCGCAACCAGCCCCATCATGATTCGAAACATCCGTTGGTGTCGCATCGACTGAATCCCGCTTCGATTGAATCTCTCGGTGGAAACGACCCGCTGAACCATCAAGCAAGCTCGAACTCCTCCATTTCAATGCGCTCCGCCGGGACGCCGAGCGTCGGCAGCACATCGCGCACGCTCTCCATCATGGCCGGCGGACCGCAGATGTAGTGCTCGAACTCCGCGCGATCCTCGGGCAAATGCCGTTTGAGCAGCGCTTCATCAATCTTGCCCGTCTCGCCCTCCCAGTCCTTCGGCGGATCGTCGAGAACGATGACCACCTTCAGGTTGAGCCGCTTCTCCAGCTCCGGCCACTCATCGCGAAAAGTCACTTCATCCCACGTCGGGCAGCCGAAGATCAGCATGAACCGGCGCGTATCGCCTCGATCCGCAAGTGTGCGCAGCATCGACATGATTGGAGTCACCCCGATGCCGCCCGCGATGAAGACAGCACCCTTGACATCCGGTCGGCGATCGATCGTAAACACGCCGTGCGGTCCGTCGAGATACGCCACCGTTCCGGGTTTCGTCTTGCCGATGTGATTCGTAAAGTCGCCGCTCTCCTTGATCGTGAACGCAACCCGGTCGGATCGTTCCGCGCTGGAGGAGAACGAGAACGGATGTTCTCGAATCATCCAGACCGACCGGCCGATGGTGACCCATGCGAACTGCCCCGGCTGAAAGCGCATGCCCTTGTGGCCGTCCGGTTCGAGTTCGACGGTCCACGATCGGCCGCACTCACGCTTGACGTTGGTGACGCGCCACGGTTTGCGCTGCATGAGTAACGGCTTGACGAGGCGCACGTAGCCGCTGACGAGCACGACGACTGCGGCCATGCCGATCCACATGCCGCGCTGCCAGAATTGTTCCAGGTAATGCCCCACGCCCAGCACGTGTCCGAGCGCGAACGCAAGCACCGCCACCGCGAGGATGCTGTGCAGGATCCGCCACGTCTCGTAGGACAAACCGAACTTGACGCGCCAAATGGAGGTGGCAGCGATCGTGATGAGTCCCAGCAGCCCCAGCCAGGCGAGCACTGCCCGCAGCGGCGCATCCCAGATGCGCAGCAGCGGCAGGTACTGAGCCGGGTCGGCCACGAACAGCATGATCGGATGGATCAGGATGAGCGTGATGCTGAGGATCGAAATCTGCCGGTGAAAGCGATAAATCACATCGATGCCGTACGGCCCGTTGATGTGACCAATGCGGGCCGTAATCACAAATTGCACGGTGATCATCGCCATGCCGATGAAGCCGAGCGCAACCGAAAGCTCGATCCAGAAACCGCGGCCGGGCGGCGTATGACCGAAAAAGATAATGGCGAGCGGCCCGATCGTCAGCAGGAAGTAGAGGCCGATCCAGAACGTACCGAGCAGCACGCGCCCGCCGCGAGTTGTGGTCAGAGGTGATGGCTTCATGCGATGGCGGTTTTCAAGTCCCGGATGATAATACAGATCCCCGATGACGGATTCCGATCCGGAACAATCTAAGCACTTCCCGCCCGTTGTGACGCTCGCCGGAACGGGCTATCGTGAGCCGAATCAGTCGCCTACTTCACACGGCCCGGAATTGTCCCGTGTCAATTGACCGCCTGATGCACTCATCCGCACGGCAAGAGGATTCCGCATGGCTACAACCGATGATCAGCGAATGCGCGTGCATGAATTGATCGATCAGCTTTGGAACTTTCACGATCCCGTCGCCAGCGAACATCGCTTCGCGGAAGCGATCGCGCGTGAACCCGATCCCGCCAACCAACTCGTGCTAATGACGCAGCAGGCACGATCGCTCGGATTGCAGCGACGATTCGACGAAGCACACGCCCTGCTCGAGCGGGTGGAACAAACCGCAGCGCAGCACCCGAAGGACGGCCGGTACGGCGCAGCGCTTCCGTGGTATGTGATTGAGCGCGGCCGGGTCTTCAATTCTGCCGGCGATCGCGATGCAGCGCAGCCGCTCTTCGAGGAGGCGTGGAAGTTTGCGACTTCGCTCGGATGGAATGCGCTCGCCGTCGATGCCGCGCACATGCTCGCCATCGTCGCGGGTCCGGAAGAGTCTCAGCGGTGGAATGAGCGCGCCCTGGACCTGGCTGAATCTTCCGACGACGAACGTGCCCGTCGCTGGCGCGCCTCGCTGCTGAACAACCTTGGCTGGACGTACCACGATGGCGGCGAATACGAGCGTGCCCTCGATCACTTCGAACGCGCGCTCGAAGCCCGGAAGGAACGCGGCCAGGAACGCGAAACCCTGATCGCGAGATGGGCGGTCGCGCGCTGCCTGCGTTCGCTCGGGCGAACCGATGAAGCATTGTCAATGCAGCGTGAACTGATGACCGCTTGGGATGAACTCGGTGAACAGGATGGGTACGTCTTCGAAGAGATCGGCGAGTGCCTGCTGCTGATGAATCAGCCGGAGGAAGCGCGGCCGCACTTTGCTTCGGCCCATGATCTTTTGCAGCGAGATCCGTGGGTGAGCGCGAATCAACCGGAGCACCTGGCGCGCCTGGCTGAACTGGGCGAAGTGCGGCCGGACGATTGAGGCCGAACTCGCCGGCCGGGCACCGGATTGAACCGCGGCCTCGCGCGGAGTAACCTCGGGTTGATGCCGAAGCGCTTTCCGCCATGTGATTCCTGCGGCTCGGAGGATGTGGCCCGAATCATTTGGGGCCTGCCTGTACCCCCGAAACCCGGCTCCCAGATGGAGCGTGATGTCAACGAAGGACGCATCGTGTACGGCGGCTGCGCCATCTCGGGCAACGACCCGGACTTTCGCTGCAAGGCGTGCGGCCATGAATGGCGCCAATCCCCAAACGTCGATCGCTGAAACCAGGCCGAGAGGACGCTTTTCCTGCCCTGAATCAAAGCGTCAATGCCGATGGCCGATTGACCGGTATTCCCAGCGCGGGTATTCTCATGGATCGGCCTGAAGCACTTCCGGCCGGTCAGTGGCGACCGTAGCTCAGTCGGTAGAGCACCTGGTTGTGGTCCAGGACGTCGCGGGTTCGAGTCCCGTCGGTCGCCCTTTCGCAATTCCTCGATACGGACCATCGCCCGCGCGATGTGATCAGCGCTTCATCCGTACGACTTCGCGAGGAATGCGCCGGGGTAGTACCAATCCAGGATGCGGCCGTGGCGTTCGCCGCGTTGAGCGAGGATCTCCGCGCCGTGCTGGCACATGCCGACGCCGTGCCCGAACCCGCGGCCGTTGAATCGCACCTCATCATCGCGCACCTGCGCGCTGAAATGCGAAGATCGCAACGCTCGCTGCGGGCGGCGCAACGCCGGGCCCGAACTGCTCGCGTTGCTGCTGCCACTGTTCGCAAAGCTCGCGGCAAACCGGAAACGCTCCGCGTTGATCGACACCTCATCACGCCGGTGTGTGA
>RECV01000013.1 GCA_007693845.1 Phycisphaerales bacterium | reverse complement strand
AGAGGTATCATCGACAACCGCACGCTCGGATTTCCAGTTTTCGGACGAGGCCTAGAGTGAACACGACTGAATCGCAGAGGCCTCGGCAAGGAGATGTGACTCGTGAATGATCAACGCTGCATCGTGAAGTGTGCCGGCATTTGCCTCGGCGGGAGAGCCGGGATGATCTTGCTGGTGATGTTCGGAATGTTGGCCATGTCGGTCGCGTGTCATGAGTCGCGTCCGAGCGGTCCGGTCGCCGATGCGCCCGCGCCGAGTCGCCCCTCACTGCCACGGCCGAATTCGCCCGAAACGTCAGGCGGTCAGGAACAATCGGAGAAGGTCGATGCGATTGAAGGATCGCAGATTGAACTGATCCGTCGGGCGGACGGTCCCCGTCTGCACTGGCGTGTCGGCAATCGTGAACTGATCTCTTCGGCGGGACCCGCGTTGTATACGCGGTCGGCCTGCGATGTTCAGGTACAGATGGAGCGCATTGAGGAAGGTGTCCTGCTTCACTACACGATCGCCAATCCCACGGGCTCGCCGCAACACACTCCCGATCTGGTGATCGGCGGCATCGCCATGCCGCGTGACACGGTTGAGATCGTGGAGAACGCGCGGCACGTTCACCTGCGTGAGCCGACCGAGGCGCGCGACCGAAACATTCTGCACGCCATGCGAAGCTATCCGGCGGAAAGTTATTCTCCCGTGCTTGGACTGCGCGACTCTGATGTCTTCCTCGGCTCATCCGTGATCTATGACGTCTTTGCAACGAAGCTGGAAGTGCAGATGGACTATCGCTGGGATCGGCGCGCGGAACACTGGTCGATGGTGTTCCAGTTGTGGGATGAGCGCCCCGATCGTTCCGGCGATCGTCCCCGCGCACCATCGGCGGCGCAGCTTCAGCCGGGTGAGGAGATCACGCTGACGGTTTCGGTGGCGGCGGTTGAGCCCGATTCTTGGGTGCACGCCTACCGCTCATACCGGGATGCCTTCGTTCAACGTTTCGGCACGGTGCGGTACGAGCGATCCGGCGAGCCGATCAAGGCGATCTCACTCGGTACGGTTGCTCAAGTCTCGGCGGAGAATCCTCGCGGCTATAACCGCCGTGGGTTCGCGGGGCACGGTCGCATGGATCAAGTCGGCTGGGCGGGTCTGCGTCAGCGTGCGGAACAGGATTTCTTTCCGAGCGGATTTCGTCGTGTCATGTTCTGGCAAGTCTCCGGTGTTTACCGTCGCCCTGACAGTCAGAACATGGTCTGGGAGATCACCAGCGCCTGGCCCGAAGCCATGAACCGGACCGTCGATGAGTTTCGGGAGACGATTGAGGCCGGCCTTGAAGTGGGACTGTGGTGGGGGCGGGCCTCACAGGTTTCCTTTGAGTTTGATTCGGGACCCCGTGAAGCATGGGATCCGGACGATCCTGCGCACAATGAGGCGGCATTTCTCGAACTGGATCGGGCTTACGAACTGGGCGTTCGCCTGATCGGCAAGGACGCTATTCAGCGTTCAATCGCACAGGACGACGGCGAACGGCCGACATCAGATGTTCTTTTCAACCAGATCATGCCCATGTTGCACGAACGCTATCCGGAGATGTTTTGGATCATCGAACCGGCGGCGTGCGACTACCTCCACCTGTGGGGGGGCACGTTTATCTGGTCTCGGGATGTTCGTGGGCCGAATGAATTCATCGAGTACCTGATCCCGGGGAGTGAAACCTTTGCGGTGTTTCGGCCGCGACGGGAGCACCGGGATCTGGAAGGCGAGAACGCGCATATGAACCAGGAACTCGTCGATCAGTACATGCGTTACGGCTACACGCCGATCATCTTCAGCCCCAGTCTGCACGGACTGCGTATCAACCGCGAACTGGTTCCGGAATGAGCTGTCTATCACCGACGTGAAGAGCAAACAACAATCTCTCTTGAAACCGCGCGCGTTGGCCATAGCGGCAAGCGGCTACGCGGCGCTGAGTCTTTACGCGCTGTTTTCTTCGCGGTTCTGGACGGCCGATCTGCTCGCGAATCTTGCGATCCAGTTCGTCTTTGTCGGTGGCATCGTGTTCGGGTTGGCGCTCTGGTTTCGAGCGCGCGCAAGTTGCGCGATCACCCTGCTCGGCATTGCGCCAATGATGTGGCTGCTTTTTGAAACGCCGCGTGCGACGCTGGATGCAGAATGGCGCGGCTCCCAAGAGCCAATCAGTCTGCTCGTTTTCAACGCCTACGCGCAGAACGAAACGCCCGAGGCGGTGCTTGAGCTTTTGCGATCATCGGGCGTTGATGTGGCGGCCGTGCTGGGCATGCCGGCGGAGAACGTGATCGCCATCCGTGACGAAGGCGTTTTGGAAGATGTGTTTGCTTACACCGACATTCCGAGCGCAGCGCGCGGCGGATATCCGATCATTCTCAGCCGTTGGCCGTTCAAGCAGATTCAGGATCCCGATGACCACCGGAGATCGCCGCTGGGGGCACGCGGTGTTGAGATCGATCGACCCGCCGGCTCGTTTCGACTGGCGTTGCTTCATCCAAGTTCGCCGCGGAATCCCGAACGCTGGAGCGCGGGCAACGAGACACTTGAGCACGACATTCGCGTGCTGAACAGTCTTCTTCGTCGGGATTCCATGCCGCTGGTTGTTCTGGGCGATTTCAACAGCACTCCGAGCGGGTATCGCAGTCGCAGATTGTCGAGCGCCACCGGCCTGCAACGTGGTAAACCGCGCTGGCGGGCGACGGGAACCTGGCCGTCCAATCTCTTCTGGCCATTTCAGGTGGCGATCGACGATGTCTTTCTGGAGTCCTCAGCGGTGCTGGGGGCATGGGAAACGATGGGCCCGGCCGGTTCGGACCATCTGGCGGTACGGGTGGAAATCGCTTTCGGCATGAAGCCCCTGACCAAGAGCGACCGTAGCGTCGTCCCGTTATGGAAGCGTCTTGTGCTCTGGATTGACGCCTTCTTCCAGATTGCGTGATCGCTCACGATCGGGGCGGTACGAGGGATGAATACGGCGCAGGACCGCGCTGCTGATTCGTTGTCGTTCCGGTGCACCCAAAACGAAGAGCCAGGCCAGGGCCAGCATCGCAAGACCGAACAACGCCAGCGAGATGAGCATGACGATCAGCGA
>RECV01000098.1 GCA_007693845.1 Phycisphaerales bacterium | reverse complement strand
GCCGCGGCGCGTGAAGCGTCCCGTGGAATGAACCGGCATCAAGAAACCAGAGATATCCGCTGCCATCGTTCACGCCGAGTTGAATGTCAGCGTACAAGTCCTTCGTACTGCGAATGAATGCGTGGCCGTGCTTGGCCCGGACGGTGACAGGTTGTGCTTCGGTTCCGATATGCCGCGTCGCCTGAACTTCAAGAATGCGTCCGTTTTCCGTGATGAGATCTCCAAGAATGTCGCGCTCCGCGGACACCTTGCTGATGCCGCGCATCGGGTTGTCCTCGGTCGTCGCTATGATCGGTCCGTAAATATCACGACCGGCCTTGAGAATGCCGATCGACTCCACTGTAATCTCGCCGATGTCGTCACGCACCACGACGTCCGCGAGGATGGTCTCCGCATCGCCCGGCTGGGAGATCTTGTGGATGCTCTTGACGCCGTCTTCATCACCGCTAAGTACGCGCACGATGACCGGCGAGCCGGCCGGAACGCACGATCCGCCGAACTGCCAGCAGGGCACATTGATGCGAAGATGGTCGATCACCACGCCGCCGGTCCCGATAATGTCATAGACCGTCAGCCCGCCGGGGCTGTAGAGTGAGCGCAGTTCAATGGTCCACGCGCCGGTCTCCGAGTTCACACCGGCGGTGTACGTGCTGTTGGGCACCGGCGCCCCGCTGGCGTTGAGAATCTCAATATCCTGACCTTGCGCAGTTGCGCCGAGCGCGCATAACGCCATGGCGGAAACGATGGACCATACTGCTTTTCGATTTCGTCTCATGCTCATCCTCCGGCTCAAGCATGACACATCCCGGGGCCGCAGCCATGTGATATAATGCGCCACGAATATTCGGACGTTGCGCAGAAGGTTCGCAGACCGCACGAAGCGCGCAGTTTCGCAGTTCCGTGGCCGATAACCTCGCTCGCTCATGGCAACCGCGTGTGCTACAACGGTCAGAGTCCGAAGATCAGGTCGTAGCCGACGATGAAAACGGCAATGTCCACCAGCACATGACTGAGGTAGGCCGGCCAGATCGAGCGGTAGCGGGTGTAAAAAATGGACCAGGTCAACCCGCCCAAGAACACGCCGAGCGAACCGAGGACGACGATCACCAGTCCGAACTGCGCCCCGAGTGCGATCGTGTGGTGAATCATGAAACACAAGGCGCTCAGCGGCACGGCGAGCCAAGTGACGCCCGACCGGAGCACGCCCTCCCACTGCTGCACGACGAACCACCGCCAAACGTATTCTTCGAGCAGGGCGTTGATGAAGGTGATGTAAATGGCCAGCGTCAGGAACCAGCCGAGCGTGTCGATGCCGGACTGGGCCGCCGCATCCCGGACCAAGTCCGGATCGATAAGGGTGCCGCCGAAGAGCGCGTACGCGCCGAGAATGATCGCGCCGATGACAATGCCGCTGAGGAGCCCCACGCCGAGGCCGCCGCGATCGGGCGGCGACCAGCTCCACCTGCCGCGTTCGATGAACAACCACCAGACCGCCGGAAAGGCGAACAGCCAGACTTTCCCAGCGGTATAGATCGTCTTCCCGATCGGTGTGCCTGCGGTCAGCTCCGACCACATGCCGAAGTACACCCCGATCGATGGCACGGGCACGAGCAAGGCGAGCGCGAGGATCGCACGAGTGGCGGGAGCGAGATGGTGCGGCCGTCGATTCATGTAAGCATATCCTAACATATGATTCGCCGGCACGCGGCCTCGTTTTCACAATTCTTGCGATCGAAGTTCAAAATTGTCGAGGCCAGCCAGCCGACTCGGTGCCCGGCGTCCGCCACCTCCACCGAGCCGTCATCGCCGGCGAGTCGTTGCAGGGAGTATCTGACGAAAACCGGCGGGATCTGACGCAATTTGACCCGACCTGGCCGCAGTTTGGCGTAGTTTGGCGCGATCCTACGCAATCTGCGGCACTTCATCCCTGTTGAATCCCCCTATCCACAAGTAGGTCGCCATCCAGACAGTTCGTATTTTTGCAAAAATACGAATTGTCTGGCGAGCGCCGATTGCCTGCGAGTTGGATAGGGCAGCGATGGACTCCGTCGCCGGTCGTTTGGGCATTTGGATGGTGCGACAGCGAACACTCGAAGCTGGTCGAAACCGGTCGAGACCGGTCGAGACTTCTGAATCGGGGCCTTCCGATAGCTGAACCCGGTGCTGACGGATACCGCGCGTTCACTTGCGCTCCGGGTGACAGCCGCTCTCCAAGGCGTCGTGATAAAACCTGGTGCCACCAATTCGCAGCAATTGCGCGTTCCTCACCTCTGCCGCGTACTCGCAATGACATCCACCTTTGGTCACCAAGACGTTGACCGTCACGTCACCGCATCTGTTTCCGCCAATCGCCGCCGACGGCGGGATATGCTCTGTCATGATCTGTCCACGCTGCGAGTATGACCTGCGAGGCACGATGACCTGCGACGGTGCGAACTGTCCCGAGTGCGGATGGCGATATTCAAAGCGTGATGTTCATGTATTACGCGCTCCGCGCAACGCCTCCCGAATGCCGCGCACGCTCTCACCCCACGGGCGAATCCCCGGCTGGCTGTTTGTGCTTGGCTTCTGTGGCATCATTGTTCTTGGCACCATTCTGGTCAACCTTCTGTTCTGGCTTGCACCGTAGAACGGACAGACTCTCTCAGCGCTCGCTGAAGCGCTGGCAGCCGGATTCGATCAACTTCAAAAAGAATCACACCGTGAAGTACTTCGCTTCCGGATGGTGAACGACAATCGCGCTCGTGGACTGTTCCGGATCAATCTGCCAGTTCTCCGTCAGTTCGCATCCGATGCGTTCCGGTTCGAGCAGCCGGAAAAGTTTCTCCTGATCGCTCATTTCCGGACAGGCCGGGTAGCCAAAACTGTAACGCGACCCGCGGTACTTCTGCGTGAACAGGTCCTTGATTTTTGGCGAGTCGTCGCCGGCAATACCCAGTTCTGCGCGCATGCGTTTGTGCCAGAGTTCCGCGAGCGCTTCGGCGGTCTCGACACCGATGCCGTGCATGTAGAGATACTCGGTGTACTCGTTGCTCTCGAACAGCTCGCGCGCAATTTCGCTGACCTTCGACCCCATGGTCACGCAGGAGAAGCCGATGACATCCTTCTCGCCGGAATCAACCGAACGGAAGAAATCGCTGATGCACAGCTTGGTCTTCTTGCTCTGGCGCGGGAAGGTAAATCGTTCGATCTCCTTGTCATGATCATCGGGATCAAAGACGATCAGATCATCGCCATCACCCTGACACGGGTAGTAGCCGTACACAAGCTTCGGCTGCAGAATCTCTTCATCCTTGCATCGCTGCTTCAGTTCTCTGAAGATCGGGTCGACTTCGTTCTTGATGTACGTTTTGTACTCTTCCTTGCTCATGGAGCCCTTCTTGAAGCCCCATTGACCGCGAAAGAGCGCGGTGGTGTTGATGTACGGGAAGATGTCATCGACGTCGAGCGAATCGATCACCCGGTTGCCGTAGAACGGTGCCTTGGGCACCTTGACGTCGGTGGCGACGGCGGATTTTTCGGCGACCGCAACGGCCGTGCCGTCCCCATCGCCATCCGATTTCTTCTTCGCGCTTTCCTTTTCGCGCATCTCCGCAACTTTTTTCTCAGTCGCTTCGCGCTTGGTCAGCCGCTCTTCAACCTCCTGGTCAACCTCATCGAGCCGACCTTCCGCCAACAGGTCGCAGAGGCGAAGGCCCTCAAAGGCATCCTTGCCGTAGTAGAGCTTGCCGTCGTAAATCTCGCGCAAGTGCGACTCGGCGTAATGCCGTGACAGCGCCGCACCCCCGAGCATGAGGGTGGGCTTGAGACCCATCTCGTTCAGTTCTTTCAGGTTCTGCTCCATGATGCCGACCGACTTGACGAGCAGGCCGGACATGCCCACAGCGTCGGCATCGTGCTCCTTCCACGCATCGATGATCTCGTTGAGCGTCTTCTTGATGCCGATGTTGTACACCGTGTAGCCGTTGTTGGAGAGGATGATGTCCACCAGATTTTTGCCGATATCGTGCACATCGCCCTTGACGGTAGCGAGAACGACTTTGCCTTTACCGCCACCTTCGACCTTCTCCATGTGCGGCTCAAGGTGCGCGACGGCCTTTTTCATGGTTTCTGCAGATTGCAGCACGAACGGCAACTGCATCTTGCCCGCGCCGAACAACTCGCCGACGACCTTCATCCCGCCGAGCAGATGCTCGTTGATGATTTCGAGCGGAGGATACTTTTCCATCGCCTCATCGAGCACTTCTTCGAGGCCTTGTTTCTCACCGTCGATGATGTGCTTCTGCAGCCGCTCTTCGAGCGGCAGATCTTCCATCTTCGGACCGGTGTCGCCCGCGCTCTCGACATCCTTGAACATTTCGATCAGGTTCTGGAGCGGGTCAAAGTCCTCTTCGCTCACACCGGCCGGCAGCCCGGTCCCGCCGTTGGATTCACTCCGACGGTCATAGATCAGATCGAGCGCGGCCCGTTGGTGTTCCTCGTCGATCTTGTTCATCGGGAGAATCTTGGATGCATGCACGATCGCGCTGGTCATGCCCGCTTCGGTGAGTTCATGCAGAAGCATTGAATTCAAGACCACGCGCGCGGCCGGCTTCAGACCGAACGAGACATTCGACAGGCCGCAGGTGATCTGACATTCCGGGAACGACTTCGCAATGCGCTTCGTGCCTTCGATCAACTCGAGCGCGCTGCGGCGGTCTTCCGCCATGCCGGTTGAGATTGGCAGGACGAGCGGGTCGAACATGATGTCTTCGGGCTTGAAGCCGTGCTTGCTGGTTGCGCGCTCCAACGCGCGCTCGGCAATGGCGTGCTTCCGGTCCGCGGTGCGCGCCATCGCGGCTTCTTTGTCTTCATCAATCGTGCCGATCACAAGCCCCGCGCCGTACGTCTTGGCCAGACGACACACTTCATCGAACTTCTCTTCACCATCCTCAAAGTTGGCGGAGTTGATCAGACACTTGCCCGGCGCGTGCTGCAGGCCGGCTTCGATCGTGGCGATCTGGGTCGAGTCGATCATCAGCGGCGCATCGACCTGGCGCACGACGCGGCTGACGATCTCCGCCATATCCGCGGCATTGTCCCGACCGGCGTAGTCGGTATTGATATCGAGAACGTGCGATCCTTCCTTCATCTGCTCACGCGCGAGTGAGACGATCTCGTCCCAGTTCTCTTCTTCCAGCAGTCGTTTGAACTTGCGGCTGCCGGAGGCGTTCATGCGCTCGCCGATGATGAGAATCGAGTTATCCTGGCGGTACTCCACTGGCGCGTAGAGCGAGGTGCAGGACGGGATAATGGTGGCATCCTCGCGCGGCTCGGGCCGCGGCTGCTTTTCAATCTCCTCGCAAAGCCGCTTGATGTGTTCCGGCCCGGTGCCGCAGCAACCGCCGACGATGTTCACGTCGTACTTGCTGATGAAGTCCGCCAGCGAGGTGGCGAAGTCATCCGGCGTGAGCGGAAACTCCGTCTTGCCATCCACGAGCACCGGCAGCCCGGCGTTGGGAATGACCGAGATATGGTGCGGCCAATGCTTGCTGAGATACTCAACGTGCTCGCCCATCTCCGCGGGGCCGGTCGCACAGTTCAGACCCAGCGAAGCGATCGGATAATCCTTCAGAGCCGATGCCGCAGCCGCAATCTCCGACCCGACGAGCATCGTGCCCATCGTTTCGATCGTCACGCTGACCATGATCGGAATGTCTTCCGGTGTCTTGCCCGCCTCATCAAGCGCCTTCAGGCAGGCGTTGATCGCGCACTTGACCTGCAGCAGGTCCTGACAGGTTTCGATGATGAACGCATCGACCCCGCCGTCGATCAGGCCGCGGCACTGCTCGGCGTAGCTGTCGAGCATCGTGTCCCACTTGGTCTGACCAAGCGTGAGCAGCTTCGTGCCGGGGCCCATCGAGCCGAGGACGAAACGCGGCTTGTCCTTGGTCGAGTGGTTATCGCAAGCGGCCCGGGCGACTTCGGCGGCTTCCTTGTTGATTGCCCGCGTCCAGCCGATCAATTCGTCACCGAATTCCGCAAAGACCAGCTTGTTCGCGCCGAACGTGTCGGTTTCGACGGCGTCGGCACCGACCTTGAGGAAGTCCTCGTGGATCTGCTGGATCAGCTCCGGGCGACTGCGGACGAGCAGGTCCACGCAGTTTTCGTGGCCGAGGTAGTCCTTCTCGATTTCCAGCGGCATGTTCTGGAGCGTCGCGCCCATGGAGCCGTCGACGACCAGCGCGCGCTTTCTCGCATTGAGTAGTTTCAGGAGTTGATTCATACCAGCATGATACGAGAGAACCCCCCATCTTTCAACCGTTCATCCGGATGGACGGATGAAAGTGGCCTCCTCGCATCAAGAATCGGCAATTTATTGGTCCTGCCGCTCATTCCCGCAGCGGGCGCAGTCAGAATCACCGGGCAGGAGGATGCCGCCGCACTCACCGCAGGCGTCGTAGCCGTACTGCAGGAGAACCTCCCGATCGGCCGGCGACCAGTTGACCGGCTCGGGATCGTCCTGGTGCGTCTTCCGCCACCCGCACTCGGGACAGCGCGGCGACCGATCCAGACCACCCAGCGGGTAGCCGCATTTAGCGCAGATCGCGTACCCCAGTTCATACATCGCATGGCGGTACCACGGCTGCATCACCCGCGCCGTCAGCACAGAGAAGGTCACCCATATCGCCGCAAAGACCAGTCCGAAAGTCATCAACGAGACGTACCACGGCTGATTGACCACAGCGTACATCACGCCCAGACTCAGAATGAAGATCAGGCCGATGGAGAGGACCTGAAACAATCGCAAACGGCGGACATCCCGGCCGGGCACGTGCGATCCCGGGCCGTCGCCCATGATGGAGCGACGCGAACGGTAGAACATCATGCGCCTGGCCCGGCGGTGGATCTCTTCCTTCTGCGTGCGCGTCAACTCCAGTCGCGGATCGAAAAAATCTCGCCACAGCCAGCGTAGGGTCATGATGACTCTCTCTTCACCACATCATCGCACGACGGCCAGGGATCTCGCCGGGTGCCGCATTCCGGGCAGTGCGAACTCTTCTCATCATCTTCGAGTCCGCGCAGCCAGTAGCCGCAATGAAGACACACATCGTAGCCGTGTTCGCGCACCGCGCGCAGGACGAACGGGCGGTACATGGTGCGCCCGAGCCACGCCGCGACGATCCACAATGCAGCGTAAACGAGGGCGACGCGAATAAAGGTGTTTGCCACGGGCCAGACATCGGTCAGATACCGCCCGCCATAATGCACGACGCCCCAGATGTAGAACGCGAGCAGGGGCAGAATAATGAAGACGCAGATCAGCAGATTTCGTCGCGTCAGGGTCACATTTCGCCGCGCTGCCCGTCGCACCTCCCGCCGCTCCTGCCGGGACAGGGTCAACTCCGGATCAACGTAATCAAAGACGAGCCAACGCAGATTCATGACCGTTGATTGTACGAGCGAAAGCGGTGGTGCACCTGATGCGTTTCCCGGTCAAATTCTCGTGCGTCCGGTTCAGGACTCGCCGGCGGATGCGCGGAAAGCGTGCGTTCGCACGCGACGTTCCAACTGTCGAAGTCTTCGCGCGACGGTCGTGGAGGTGCCACCGATTTTCTCGACAATCTGCGGAATCGATCGCGGCAATTCCGTTCCCCACCCGTACCGTAGCCGCAGCAGATCAGCATCTTCTTCATCCAAACGATCGCATCCCTCACGAACAACCTTCGGCGGTTGCAGTGATTCGTCCCACGGGGTCCGAAACTCAACGATCTCGCTGCCGCCGGGGCCGTCCGCCAGGTGACGCGCTATCGCGCGCTCCGGCACAACCGCGGGCGGCGTGTGCGCGAGCTCGCGGTCCATGGCGTACGCCGCGACGCGCTCCAGATGCTGCCCTCGACTCGGATCGATGTTCTCCAGCACGCGCGCCGAAACGGCCACCGCACGTTTCATCAGCGGCGACAATTCTCGTTGCGGCAACTGTTCAACCGGGCGCCCGACCGCGGCGTCGATCCGGCGCATGACCACGGGCAGCGCATCAAAGACCAGGCGGCGGAAGAGTTTGGAAGCGCAGCGAAGATCCGTTTCAATCGCATCGAGTGCGTTTGCGCCGGGATGTTCGGGCAGTTCGGCGATCGCGGCCGCAGCGCGCCAGCGGAAGTAATGCCACGCTGCGATGCGGGCCTCCTCCTCCGCGGCCGGGACCGGCTCCGCCTCTCGCACTGCGCGCAGCAGGTCGCTGACTCGCGGCTGCACGAACGGTATCTCGGGGAACTGATTCACCGCGGGCGGCGCGAGAATGATCGCATCCGCTTCTTCAAGTCGAAAGGTGGCCAGTTCCACGGCATGGAGGTCCAGTCGCCGCAACCGATCGGCGCGACGTCGATTCAGAATCCGGTGAAGGGCCGATGCAGTCCGCCCGAACCGCCGGGTCAGTCGCGTCATGCTGATCCCGCGTTGCCACGCCCGTTCCAGCAGCCGCGCATCCCGTGTCGTCAGCGGCCCGGTGTCATTGAAGAGGGGCGTCTTCCCCTCTGCAATGCAATCCGCATCGTGCCGAATCAGCAGCAGGCGCATCGTTTCGGTCGAGCGCTGAAACTGCTGGGCAAGATGGCGCGCAACGCGATGGCGTGACCAGCCGCGTTCATGACGCAGCGATTCTGCAGCGCTGATCGCTTTGCGCTCATCATCTGCTGTGATCTGACTGTACCGAGCGGCCTTTTCAATCATCCCGGCATGACGGTCGCGAAACGCTTGCAGCGCATCTTCAAAGCACGCCAGGCCGATCTCCCCCGCATTCCCATCGTCCGCGCTGACGTAATGGAAGATCAACCCCTGCTTTCGGTACCGCTGCACGGTGCGCAGCGAGACGTTGAGTTGCGCGCTGACATCCTCGATACTAAGCGCGCGACAGCCGCGTTCGGCTTCGTTGAGCGGCGCGGTTTCACTGAGGCGCGAAATGAATGCCGCGAGATCAGCGAGCAGCGCTGCGCCGCTGTCGACCGCTTCCTCATCCTGTTCCGGCCGGTAGCCCGTGATTCGGTAGATCACGAACTCGTGCGGATACATACGCTCGGGATCGATGTCATGGGCCAATGCTTCGGCGGCGTCGATCAAGCGATGACGCGCCGACACCGGCGCGTACCGGAGTTGTCGCAGGAGTTCATCGAGGGTCTGAAGTTGGAACCGCGATCGCCGAGGCATGCTGACAGCGTACCGCGTCGGACGACAACGCGGTCTTTGGTTCGATCTCGTTACGACATGATTCGAGCCGGGCGACGTGTTTCGATCAGCCCGTGCTTCTTCGCCTCATCGTAAAATAGTTCGAGGCCCGCGATCGCGCGGTCATCCAGTTCGTAACGCAGTTTCTGCTTGAGGTAGTCCGCAGCGAGATCCGCCGGCCAGTCGCGCGGCACGGCGCGGTGGTGCACCATCCGGTCAATGCGCTCGACATTGTGGCGTCGCTGGCGATCAAGCAGCGAGGCGGCGAGCATCAGTCGTTCGCGGTCGATCGTCGCGCGGGCCATCCAGACGGCAAAGACGAACGGCAGGCCGGTCCATTCCTGCCACGCGGCGCCGAGGTCCAGTTGATGCGGATACCGGATCGCCGGGGGTGAATCAGTCACGACCTTGTCGCCGATCAGCAACATCGCATCGGGCCAGTCGAGCGGCTTGTGATCGGCGGTGTGCTCCCGGGCGTTGTAATCGTGCACCGCCGGGTCAATGCCGAGCCGTTCGCGAAGCAGAATGCGCAGGAGCGCAACCGATGTGTGACTGTCCGTGTCGCAGTACACATCGGTGATCTCCGCAAGCGGCGTGGTTGAATACAACCGCACGGTCAACGTCGGCCCGTCGCAGCCGAGCATCCCCACCGGCAGGATGAGAAGTTCTTCCCTGCTGCGCTGATAGTCAATCGAGGAGCAGAGCGCGATATCCACTTCACCGGCCAGAAGCTGATCGACCAGAAGACTCGGCACGGAGTGCTTGAGCGCAAGCCCGTCCAGATCTTCCAGTCCGTCAATCAACGGCAGGGTGTTGACGAAACTGACCACGCCGAGTCGGATCGGGGCGGTGGCGACAGCGGGAGCATCGGTGGTCATACATCAATCATATGGCCGAATCACGGCCGGGGAACGCTTCGATGTTTCATCCGCGTGATTGTGCGGCCCCGCATCGAGCGGCGGGGCGTGGGGTTCGGGAAGTGGCATGATCCAGGTGGGTCGGCCGAAGCGGTCCCTCGTTGAGTTGTACTCACCTCCCGAACCCCTCACCCCGCCGAGATGCTCGACGTGTGGCGTTCGGACACCCTGTTATTCGGGCCGATGGAATCAGGTGACGCACTTTTCGGATTTGATTTTCAGCAGATGCACGTTTCGACTTATAGGACACTGCTGCTGCTCAGAGATCCGCGTAGTCGCCTTCATCCTGCTGGTGGGCGCGATACTGACGGTGGGCGAAGACCACAGACGCCGCCATAAGCCCGAGCGCACCGGCGACGATACCAACCAGCCCCCACGGCACCTGTCCTTCTCGCATCCCCTGCACGAATGCATCGGTACCGACCACGAGCACCACGGTGCCCGGCAACATGCAGAGCCATGACCAGAACACGAATGTAGCCAGGCGCACCTGCGTGAGGCCGAAAGCGTAGTTGACCAGATTGCCGGGCAGAACCGGCACGAGCCGGGAGATCGCGACGATGACCGCACCGTGCCGCTTCGTCAGATGATCGAGTTTGCGGTAGCGGCGTTTCTGCTTCATGCGCTGTACGAACGACCCGGACGCGACGTACCGCGCGATGAGAAAACACGCCGCTGCCCCCAACGTGGACCCGATGCTGGCGATGACGAGCCCCAGCAGTGAGCCGAACAACCCCCCCGCCGCGATCTTGAGCGCGGCCTGCGGCACGATCGCGACCGCGGCGACGATGTATATCAGCAGAAACAACCCGATCCCGTAAACACCCTGGCCTTGCAGCCACTCGCGCATCTCCTCGACTTCGCCGACGAGCCGGGCCGGCTGCACGATCACGATAATCAGCGCGACGATACAGATGACCGCCAGCGGACGCCAGAGACTGCGCAAAATGACGAGCGGGCGCGGCGCGACATCCGTCACCCCCTGCGGCGCAAGCGGCGGCTTCGACTGGTCATCTCCAACATATCCTGTGTCAGGCCGTGACATCTCCGTACTAGGGTACGCCCATTGAACAGGCCCGTCGAAACATCAACCACGCCCCGAACGCGACGAGGCCATTTCAGGCGATGGTCTGGCACGCATCCCTTATACTCCGCGTCATGCGAGCCATCACAATCAGTCAACAGGGAAGTCCCGTCGCGCCGAACGTTGCTATCGACAACGATTGGAACGAACCCACGCCGCAACCGGGCGAAGTCCTCGTGCGCACCGAAGCGAGCGCGCTGAATCATCTCGATCTCTGGGTCGGCCGCGGCCTGCCGGGCATCGATCTCACGTATCCCCGCATCGGCGGATCGGACGGCTGCGGCATCGTCGAAGCGGTCGGCGAGGGCGTGGATGACCTCTGGATCGGACGGCGCGTGGTGCTCAATGCCGCCTGCCCCGTGCCGGAACCCTCGCACCCCGAGATCGCGCCGGCCCGGCCGGACATTCAAATGATCGGCGAACACACGAACGGCACCATGGCCGCCAAGTTCACCGCCCCGGCTGCCAACGTGCTTGATGTCGGGCAGACGGATCCGGTTCACGCTGCCGCCTTCTCGCTGACCCACCTCACCGCGTGGCGCATGATGAAAAGCCGCGCAAGAGTTCAACCGGGGCAGTGGGTGCTCATCACCGGCATCGGGGGCGGGGTCGCGCTCGCTGCGCTCAACATCGCGCGGCATCTCGGGTGCAGAACGATCGTGACCAGTCGTCATCAGGCCAAACTCGACCGGGCGAAGGAGCTCGGCGCGGACCATGCCGTGCTCGACTCCGGCGAGGACTGGTCGCGCGAAGTGCGCGGAATCACCGGCAAGCGCGGCGTGGATGTCTGCGTTGACTCCGTCGGAAAGGCCATCCACACCTCGTGCATCAAGGCGCTCGCCCGCGGCGGGGTGTTCGTCACCTGCGGCGTGACGAGCGGTTTCGACCCAGAGACGGACCTCGCCCGTATCTTCTGGAACCAGCTTTCCGTGCTCGGCTCCACCATGGGCGACATGGATGAATTCCGCGAAATCACGGCCCTGCTCGTCTCCGGCGCGCTCGAGCCGGTCATCGATACCGTCTACAGCCCCGACCAGGCGATGCAGGCGTACGAGCGGCTTGAAGCGGGAGAACAGTTCGGCAAGCTGGTAATCAACTGGTCGTAAAGTGGCCGCGAAGAGGGGGACACCCCCGTATGCCAGCATCGCCGGCAACCTGCCCGCGTCGCCCGCGACTTCCCGGCGTCGCCTGCTACATGCCCGCGACGTCAATGACTCGCCCACGTCGCCTACGACTCTCCCACGACGCCAGCAACTTCCCCACGTCGTCTGCGATTTGCCCGCGACGCCTGCGACTTTCCCACGTCAAATACAACTCTCCCACGACAAATACAACTTGCCCACGTCGTGGGAGATTCATTTTTGGCGCGCGGCGCCGATTCGCGGACATGAGAAGCGATATTATCGCCCTGCTGAGCGACATGGCATTCGGAACAGACCGCTGCGGTGCCGTGAGATTGCCCGTACAATTGAGCCCGCATGACCCGCGAAAAACGCTACATCACCACGCCGATCTATTACGTCAATGACAAGCCGCACATCGGGCATGTCTACACGACGACGCTCTGCGATGTGTACGCGCGGTGGATGCGATTCGCCGGCCGGGAGGTCTTTTTCCTCACCGGCACCGATGAGCATGCGGCCAAGGTCGTCGACGCCGCCGCCGAGCGGGGCCTGTCCCCCCAGGACTGGGCCGATCAGAACGCGAAAGTGTTCCAGGAGGTCTTCGGCCTGCTCAAGCTGACGAACGATGACTTCATCCGCACGAGCGAGGCGCGGCACACCGAACGGGTCACCAGATACGTCGCGGAGTTGCTCGATTCGGGGGATGTCTATCTTGGTGAATATGAGGGGTGGTACGACGCCGGTCAGGAAGAGTACATTCCCGAGAATCGCGCCAAGGAGCTTGATTTCACCAGCCCGTTCAATGGGAAACCGTTGGTGCGGAAGAAGGAGGAGAACTTCTTCTTCCGGCTGAGCAAGTACGCCGAGCCGCTACTTGATCTGCTGGAGCGTGGCGAGTCGTTCCGCGTTGAGCCGGTCTCCCGCCGCAACGAAATCATCAACCGGATCAAGGACGGCCTGAACGATGTACCGATCAGCCGCACCGGTTCCACCGACTGGGGCATTATGGTGCCCGGCAACGAGGAGCACACGATCTACGTCTGGATCGATGCGCTGTTCAACTACCTGAGTACCGTCGATGACGAAGGGCGGCGTCACTTCTGGCCCGCCGATGTTCACGTCACCGCCAAAGACATTCTCTGGTTTCATGCGGTGATCTGGCCCGCGATGCTGCTCGCGCTGCAGAACCGCCCCGGCTACGAGTGGGCCAAGCTGCCCAAGCTGCTCTATTTCCACAGCTTCTGGATCGCGGAAGGTCGGAAAATGTCGAAATCACTCGGCAATTTCATCGATCTGGACACGATCAATCGGTATCTTGATACCTACGGCCTCGATGCGCTACGGTACTACCTCGTGACGCAGGGCCCGCTCGGGGCGACCGATGCCGACTTTGCCTCCGACCACTTCCACAACGTCTACCACACCGACCTTGTCAACACGGTGGGCAATTGCGCAAGTCGTGTCTCGGCAATGATTAATAAATACTTCGACGGCGTGATTCCCGAGTTGTCCACCGCCGACCGCAGCCGCGTTATCGCCGATCACAATTGGCCGGAATGGACCGCGCAGGCGGTGCAAGCAGCCGGAGATTCCACCGAAGCGTTCGAGCTTGACGATGCCATCGCGCAGGGGATTGCTCTCATCCGAAAGGTCGACGGGTTCATCAACACGACTGAGCCCTTCAAAATCGCCAAAGATGAGTCAAAACGCGATGAACTTGCGGTGATTTTGTACCAATGCGCGGAAACGGTCCGAATCGCGTCGCTTCTGCTCGGCCCGGTCCTGCCCATCAAAATGGCTGAGCTCTGGGATGCCTACGGCCAGACGATCGACCCGGCCAAGGGCGATCTGACTGACCTGGCCGCCTGGGGTGGGCTCCAGCCCGGCACGCCGATCCGGAAGGTCGCGCTCTTCCCGCGCGTTGAGAATCCTGTGGAAATCATCACTTCCGATGACCAATCCGCACCAAATCAGCCGCAGGAACAGCCCTGAATCGGCAATCGACCCTGATTCGCCCCCGCCGCGCGGGTAAGATGACCGATTCGCATGAGCACCGCCCCCACCCAACCCGATCAGACGCACACGCGCGACGATTCGACCGAGATCGATTCGGTCGCGTTTGTCAGTCTCGGCTGCCCGAAGAACCTCGTCGATTCGGAAAAAATGCTCGGCACGCTGCGTTCGACCGGCTTCAATCTGGTCAGCGCCGATGACGCCGCGGATGCGATCGTGATCAATACCTGCGGCTTTCTCGAAGCGTCGAAGCAGGAATCGCTCGATGTGATCAACGAAGCGATCGGCCGCAAGAAACGCGGCGAGTTGAAACGCGTGATCGTGGCCGGCTGTCTCGTGCAGCGCCACCGCGCGAAACTGCTCGAATGGGCGCCGGAAATCGATGCGATGATCGGCGTGTTCGATCGCGATCATGTCATCGAGGCCGTGAGCGGCAACCGCGCTGCGAATGATCAGGAAAGCGCCGCCGCGCTCGCCGAAGCGCCACGTTACTGGATCGCCGGCAACGCGCTGCAGGCCGCGGAGGATCGAGGCGTCAACACCGTCGGACTCACTGTCAACGGCCGCGATGGCAAAGGGGTCGGCTACTTCGAAGATGATTCCAATCGTTTTCGACTCACGCCCCGTCACTGGAGCTACCTGCGCATCAGCGAAGGGTGCAACCAGAAGTGCGCGTTCTGCACCATTCCGTCGATCCGCGGCAAGATGCGCTCCAAGCC
>RECV01000100.1 GCA_007693845.1 Phycisphaerales bacterium | reverse complement strand
GGGTGTCGCCGACGACATCTGCGAACGTATGGCGCATGATCTGCTCTTCGCCCGACCACGCCCCGGCGGTGATGAACGATTCGAGCGGGCCGAAGAGTTGGCGCAGTTCCTGTTCATTGCACGCGGGGAGGAACGCGGCGAGGATGCGCGGGTCGTAGTAGCGGAAGTACAGCGTCTTGCCCTCCGGCGACTTCACCTTCAGGAACTTGCGCAGGTGGCGGCGGATGGCGTCGAATGAAACCGCAGATGGACACGGATGAACGCGGGATGGGGCTGGCGGGGTATCAGGGAAGGTTGCCGTGCGCGGCGCGTGTGCGGCTTCCGTCGTCGCCCCCGGCGAGTCGGGGGCTATGTGGGGACCGGCGACGAGGAAAATGCCCCACGGCTCGGCCCAGAGCGTGTCCGCGATCCAGTCGAGCAGCGCTTCATCGACATGGGCGAGGAAGGGGGCGAAGGTGAAGAAATCCCGGCGCGAGTCGCCGCGATACAGGCAGACCGCACGGGCATCCGGCGGATCGTCATCCGAATCGCTCGCGCCGAGTTCCTGCATCTTCTCCGGCACGGGATCAGCATCACAGGCATCGATCACGGCGTAGAGACGGCCCTCCGCCGCCAGCGCGCGAAGATCATCGAGCGTGATCGGCTCGACTTGGAGCAACTCGGATTGTGCCGCCAACTCAACCATCGCCCACCATGTCCTTCCACGGCTCATCAATCTCCGCGATCTCGTTGCCCTTGTCGATGAACGGCTTGAGGGCCTCGGCCTGCTCGTGTAACTCCTCGGGCGAGGGGACGTCGTCATCTCCATTGCTCTCGCTGTCGCCAGCAGCGTCAAGCAGTGCGGCGGGATCCTCGTCACGGGGATCAGGCAACGCATCTTGCGGATTCTCCGGCGATTCAGGCAGGGAGCCGTCTTCCGGCTCAGGCATCTGATCGGCGGCCATTGCAGCGGCGAGTTTAACCGACCCGGCGACGGCCTGCGGGACGAGCGCGGCGGCGGTCGGCGCCCCACCGGCAACCACGGCGGGAACCGCGCTTATGCCCATTGCACCGGCGGCGATCGCCCATTCAGCCGCTTGAGCCGCCCACGAGCCGGGCCCCTGAAACTCAACTTCCTCCAAAGCTTCCTTCACCTTCGCCTCGGTTTCCTCGCTGGGCTCCATCGCCCACTCGGCGGCGGCCTCCGCGGCCTTGACCTCTTCTTCGGGTAGTTTGTCTTCTACCTCCTTCGCCGCCTCCGCAGACCACCACACGCCCTTGCGAGCGGGAAGATCCTCTGCAAGTTTGTCGATCGCGGCGAGCGAATAGAACTCCGGGTCCGCCAACGTACCCAAGGCCGCATTGCCGGCAGACTTGCCGGCTTCACCTCCCGGACCGAACAGTTTCTTGAAGATTGATAGGGACAAGTTTTTTCCCGCAAAGATCAGTCGCTACTGTTACTTGCTGAACCCTACCCAAGGGCTCTCTACCCCTGGGCCTTGCATGCTCCCAGGTTACGGTGGCTGTCCTTCCTCAGCTTCGGCCGGTTCGGCCGGTTCGGCCTCACTCGCCGAATCCGGCGAGGCAGGCGATGCGCCACTTCCGGAGCCCGCCGCGCCGCCGCTATTGATCTTGACCATGTTGCCTTGAATGGTCACGCCGCTCGCATCGATGCTGACGAAGCCACCGGGACCTTTGATCGACAACTGCGTGCCGGCTTCAAGAATGACCTTCATGCCGGCTTTGAGGTGAATCTCCTGTCCAGCATCCACGGCA
Organism: Phycisphaerales bacterium; assembly: GCA_007693845.1. GTDB lineage: Bacteria > Planctomycetota > Phycisphaerae > Phycisphaerales > SM1A02 > SKZB01. The sequence goes on along the minus strand of RECV01000100.1, from coordinate 13,306 downwards.
TGCCTGTCACCAACCTTTTCGTCCATGCTGCCAGCGATGTCGAGCGAATGATCACCGCCGATCCTATCGACTCGGTCGCCGCCGATGTCCTGATGGCAGTTATCTTGAATGTGTTCGAGTCGATCGCCCTTGAGAACGATTTCCTGCGTCTCGTCGCCTTCACCGATGGTGAGCCGCATCGAGCCGTCGATCTTTTCTTCGTGGTTGCCCTTGATACGCAGGTGCTTGTTGTTTTCAACGAGTTCCTGCTGATTGTTTTTGACAACCATGTGCCGATCATTGCCAACATATTCACGGGAATCATTCTTGATGCGAACATCCTGATCCTTCTCCGCGTGAATGAAGATCTGCTCTTCGTCTTTTTTGTCTTCAAATCGAATCTCGTTGAAGCCGCCGCCGTCTTTGGTCGTGCGCGATTTGATCGTCGACCGCGTTTTGTTGTTGGGCAGTTCGTAGGGCACGGTCTGGTCGGCGTTGTACACCCGGCCGGTGATCAGCGGTCGATCGGGATCGCCTTCGAGGAAGGTGACAACGACTTCCTGGCCAATGCGCGGCAGGAACATCGCGCCCCATTTTTTCCCGGCCCATTCCTGCGCGACACGCACCCAACATGAACTGTTCTCATCGGATTCGCCGTAGCGATCCCAGTGGAACTGGAGTTTTACCCGGCCGTACTCGTCGGTGTAGATTTCCTCACCTTCGGGGCCAACAACGGTGGCGGTCTGGGCGCCGGCAATGCGCGGCTCTTGTGTGCGGCGAGGGGGGCGGTAGATCACTTTGCTGGGTATGCACGTGAACACGTTGGTGTATGGCTCACCCTCGTCGGACGCTCCGGTTTCATACACCCCCATGGCACTTGCCTCATGGCGAACTGACAGCAACACGTATGTACGCCCTTCCTCGGAAGGATGGTGATGTCGAGCGACGGTGAAGCTATGCCCACAGCTGAACGACGGGCAGATGCCGCTGCCTTCGACACGATCGTAGCGAGACTCCTCAGCCTCCATGCGGCGCTCGGTCAGCGCATCGCCTGTACCGCGGTTCTCAAATTTGCCTGGAAAGTCGTACAACTCGAATTTGTCGATGTTGTCCAGATCAACCAGCGTCTGGGTGTTGGTGAGCAGTGGGTCGGCGGGCTTCTCAAAGTTGTAATCCTTCTGAGCGACCTTGCCGGAAGTGTACTCGTAGCAATGTTCCCACGAGCGGAGATCATCGGACTCCTGCTTCCCGCTGATGGTGGAGAGGAACTCAACTTCACTCTCAGTGCACTGCTCATAGACGCCCTTGTTGTCGCCAAGGATGAGCGTATGTTTGCCGTCTTCATGCTGAAAGAAGTAAAAGATGCCTTCCTCTTCGAGAAGACGCGAGACGAAGTTGAAATCAGACTCGTGGTACTGCACGCAGTACTCGCGGGTTTCGTAGTCGTCGCTCAGGCGGAACTCGAAATCAGTAAAGCCGAGTTCGCTGAACACATTCTCGATGATTTCGGGTACGGATTTATTCTGGAAGATTCGGCTGTCGGTTCGACGGGTGAGGAACCAAAGCCAGGGAACGATCTCGGCGCGGTAATGACTGAGCCGATCATCGCGCCCCCAGTAGGTGAATCTCTTGATAAAGCCGTTGAAGTATCGCGGTTCGTCATCGCGATTCTTGATGTAGAAGGTGACGTTCTTGCCGACAATGTCGCGCGGGTCAATGGAGTCGGATTCGGAGAGCAGGTCGAGATTGAAGTGGAAGAGCTCGGAGATGGACTCTTCGCCAGCGACCGCGCTCAACAACAGCGCGTCATCTCCAAGCGGCGTGAAGATTGCGATGTGCCGATGCTGTTGTGTGAATGTCGCCATTGTTCCCTTTCCCAATCACCTTCGAAGAGCACGTTACCCCTTCTCAGCGTCGTACCTGAAATCCCAACCAATCGCCGGGCTCAATTCCCTAGGCACTCTACACTTCATTGTCGATCATTACCGCTCGCGGGTCAAGAGTTTCTTCCTGGCAGATCTTGCTGCCGGCGGCCATGAACCGCTGCGGCGTGTCCGATGTGTAAAGCCCGGCGCCCATTCCGCCGCTTTGTGCCTGCGCGTGTTCGAGAAGTGACTGATCGAACGCCGAAGAAGACCTGCGCAAGAAGCGGATATGTCGCCAGCGCGGGTCGGCCATTGCCGACCGCATCTCACGGCGCTTGTGATTGTGCTGTGTAATGATCCAGTAGAGCAACGATTCATCCCTTCTCCAGACTTTCAGATGCTTCCAGAAGTGTTCACGGTTCGTGCCCCAGAGCAATTCATTGGTGCGCGATCTTTGCCATGATCGGCGGAGCATGCGAGAGAGAAGCACGAGCATGGGCAGATCGAGCCAGAGAACGGCCTGCACACGGTCCCAAAAGCAGCGTTGGGCAAAGTCCATGTACGAGCCAGCCACGACCCATGCATCACCCGCCGTCGCTTCACAAATCCGCCGTTCGAACTCCGCCGGATCGGTGTCGTGCAGTCCAACCCAGTTTGGCTGCCAGTTGAGCGCATCAAGTTCCACAAACGGCACGCCGAGCGCCTCGGCAAGTTGTCGGCAAGTGTGCTCTTGCCGGAGCAACTGTTGCCGATGATGTGGAGGCGGTGGTTCATATGGGCGGCAGACCAAATAGGCAAGGCGATATCCAGCGATCGTGTGACCACACCCTCTCCAACCGCTTCGATAACGCGTCCCTCGCCAACATAGAGCATCACATGCGAAACATCCGAGCGTGTCCAGTATCGAATGACTCGTGAAGTCCTGTGCGCTGTCGTTGAGGCGATGATGTCGGCCTTGTGCAGAGCGTGTCGGCCGAGACACGCACCGCCATGTTCAGGCGAGAGCGGAATGGGTTCACCGCGACGGCGATTCCACTCTGACACAGCACCGCTACCGAGGCGGCCTCCGGCTGTCGCTGCTACACCCATTGAAAGTGGCATGGTAATCCCCTTCTCGCTCCATCAGGCGGAGCAATCGAATTCAACTTGATGATTCCTGCTCATTCTCCAATGGGCAGGACCAAGGTTTCCCTCGGCCCTGCCCCTCAAGTGCGGTCGGTGTGGGGGGCGATGCAGACGGATTAGCTGTGCCCTTCACCGGGGGAGTACCTCGCGGGCACGTTGCCTTTGGGGTCGCCGGTTCTGGGATCAACGACCACGTAATTCCACTCGATTTCGCTGAAGGCCAGGGAGACTTGCTCAGTGGGAATCGGGTCACCCTTGGCGTTGCCGTGGAAGTTGTAACTGCTGACGATCACATCCTTCAGCTTGTAGGTCAGGTACGGTTCCTGCTTGTTCTTGACTTGCGTACAGAAGCTAATCTCGACTTCGGGGAAGAATGTGCCGTTGGCGCAGGCTTCCGCGAGCTTTGGTGAGGATTTATCCAGGTCTCGAACAACCACCACATCACCCAAAATGGTCTCTCCCTTCGTCCGCTGCTGATCCTTCGCGCCGCTGGGGATCGTCCGACTGATTGGCGAGCTCATTGACTGGACCAGAATCCAGTCCTTGTGATCCTTTTCCGTTGCTTCTCCTTGAATGCTTCCGATCTTCATGTAGGCAGGCATAACATAACTCCTTTCACTGATAGACATTATGGCCATCCGCCGCACAGGGCGGAGCCGTTGACCAGTACGATTGGCAACACGAGCTGATGACCCCGCCCGCTCGTCCCCCAAGAGCGCTGCGTTGTACTCATCTATTCTCGAAGGCGGCGGCTAAAAGTTGCGTACTTTTTGCCGTTTTTCTCATCAATTGATTTCGTAGCACAAACTGCCCTGCGCATCCAGCGTCACATGAGCGCTCTGGATCGCCTTGCCTTCCGCCATGCGTGCAAGGAACTCGGCGGACAACTCCGGCAGTAGCGTGCCGGTCAGGATGTGATCCACGTTGCGAGCACCGGTTTGCACCTCTCGGCAGCGTTCTGCGATCTGCTCGACGAGTTCAGGTGCATACGAGAATGTTGCGCGATAGTGCTCATGAATACGGCGAGCGACGCGACCGAGTTGCAATTCGACGATCTGCCGCATCACATCGTCTGTCAAGGGGAAGTAAGGGATGATGGTCACCCGGCCGAGAAACGCCGGCTTGAAGGTCTTCATCAGTTCGGGATGAAGCGCTTCGGCCAGTTTCTCTGGCTTTGGCCGCGTCTCCGCATCCGCGCACATCGATGTGATCAGATCTGTACCGGCATTTGAGGTCATAATGATGACCGTGTTCTTGAAGTCGATGTCCCGCCCCTCGCCGTCCTTCATGGTACCCTTGTCGAAAACCTGATAGAAAATGTCCTGCACACCGGGATGGGCCTTTTCCATTTCATCAAGCAGGACCACGCTGTATGGCTTTCGTCGCACAGCTTCGGTGAGTACGCCACCTTCGCCATATCCAACATATCCTGGAGGCGATCCCATGAGCAGGGAGACCTTGTGCTCCTCCTTGAATTCGCTCATGTTGATGGTTGTCATATTCTGTTCACCGCCATAGAGCAGATTCGCCAAGGCAAGTGCAGTTTCAGTTTTGCCAACGCCGCTGGTTCCAACCATCAGAAACACGCCTATGGGGCGCCGCGGATCGGTGAGATTCGCGCGCGAGGTGCGAATGCGCTGGGCGATCGCCTCCAAAGCATGCTCCTGCCCGATGATGCGCTCTTGGAGTCTTTCCCGGAGCGAAAGCACCGTCTGAATTTCATCACTCACCATCCGACCGACAGGAATGCCGGTCCAGCCGGATACAACTTCTGCAACCGCCTGCCGATCGACGCATGGATGCATAAGCGGTCTTTCACCCTGCGCCTTGCGCAGTCGATCTTCGCACTCGCGCAAGCTTCGGGTGAGGGTCTGACGGTCCACGTGACCATCGCTCGATGTGGCTGGCTCAGCAACGACCGTCTGCGTTTCTGCATCCATGGTTGCCGCCAATTCCTCGGGCGGACTAGTTGCAGCGGTTTTCTCCTCTAAGGCCGATTCAAGTTGTGTTCGCAATTCGCATAGCTGACCAATGAGTTCTCGCTCCTCTTGCCACTGCGCCTGAAATGCTTCCAATTCTTCGACCGTCTTATCGCGATGCTCGTGGAGTTCAGCAAGACGCTCCGAATGGTCTACGCCAGCAGCTTCCTCACGTGTGAGGATTCGAATCGATGTCTCGAAGTGCTCAATCCGGCGTTGCGCATCTTCAATCGCGGGCGGTGTGGCAGAGTGTCCAATGCCGACTCGCGCACAAGCCGTATCCAACAGACTCACTGCTTTATCAGGAAGCTGTCGTCCTGAGATATATCGATTCGATAATCTCACCGATTCATGAACCGCCTCATCAAGAATGCGGACGCCATGATGTGCCTCAAGCATCGCAACATGACCGCGCATCATGTTGCTACCTATTTCTTCTGTCGGTTCCTCAACCTTGACGACCTGAAACCGACGCGCAAGAGCGGCATCTTTTTCGAAATACTTCTTGTACTCCGACCATGTCGTTGCTGCGATGGTCCGTAGTTCGCCTCGCGCCAGTGCCGGCTTCAGGAGATTTGCAGCATCCCCTTGTCCAGCCTGTCCTCCCGCACCGACGAGCGTGTGAGCTTCATCGATAAACAGAACGACGGGTTTCGGAGATGCCTTAACTTCGCTAATGACAGACTTCAGGCGATTCTCGAATTCACCGCGCATGCTAGCACCGGCTTGTAACAAGCCGAGATCAAGTGTGCGGACTACGACATCCTTAAGCGTGGGCGGCACATCACCGTTGGCAACGCGCTGAGCAAAGCCCTCAACAACAGCCGTTTTACCAACGCCAGCTTCTCCCGTGAGAATTGGATTGTTTTGCCGACGGCGCGTCAATATGTCCACGATCTGTCTGACTTCAGACTCCCGACCAACTACCGGGTCGAGTTTTCCATTCCGTGCCACGGCTGTGAGGTCAATGGTAAACTGTTCGAGAGAGCCACCCGTAGCATGGTCGGCAGACCCGTCCATTGCTGCAACATCTTCTGCCGCAGGTTCACCGGTGTGGTACTCGGTGCGTGACTCAATACTTTTCGCGACGAGATCCGGCATGTCTCGAAGCAAATCATCAGGAGCGATGCGACTAAACTCGTCTGACATTTCCCTTGCGAGTCGCGCCAGTGCGTCATCCGCCAGTAGCGCATACAACAAATGACCAGATCGAACACGCGCCGCCCCATACTCGACTGAGCCATGCAGATACGCCTTCTCCATCACTTCCACTGTCTGAACAGACATCGATGGTGTACGTGAGTTTCCGGACTTGAATGCATCAATGGTCTGCATCAGATCGCGCATGACGCGTGACACGTCGATTTCGTAGAACCGAAAGATGTCGTGAATATCACAGCCCGGAGCTTCAAGCAACTTCAGCAACCAGTGCTCAATCTCGACATTGTAATTGGTTCGCTCCGCGCACATCCCCATGGCACCATGCAGTGCAGATCGGCAGGTCTCGTTCAGTTTAGCGGCAAGTGCTTTAAGATTGCGGATGTTGGTCATGATCGCGCCCTTTCATCTTACATCAAATCGTCGGAAACGGCCGCTTCACTTTCGTAGAACCCGATTCGCTCGGCTGCATCGCTTCGATTACTGATACATTAGCAGATTACATCTGATTGTTCATGTCATTGATTTCAAATACTGCGCCATCAAAATGACGACTGATCACATCTTTGTGGCTGCGAAGCCATGTCGTCCATCCGAGCCGAGCGCCATCAGTTGAAGAACGATCGCTACCCAACTGTGTCAGCGGCACGTCTTCGCGATAAAGAATCGGCTGAACTTCAAAATCGAACTCTGTACCAACGTACAGACGGACCAGTGTCCACAGATCTCGCAACATTTGACCAGCCGGCGTAAAATCGATGAAGCGCTTCAGACGAAGCGGTCCCAAACGAATTCGAAACCGGCTTTGCACATCCCACACCCACTCACCACAAATCAGATCAACGCCGATGCCATTACTTGATCCTGGTGCCTCACCGAGAAACGATTGGCCATCGGCAGGTAGGGGCAACCACTGCCCTCGGAATTGTTCGATTGATACCTGAACGCCAAACCGCTCCACGAGCAATCCTTTCAGCGCAGCCGCCGACTTTGGACTCCGAGCAAAATGTCCTGAAAAATAAAGAACGCTTTGCTCGTTGCCACCAAGTCGGTTTCGAAGCCCATTGGTGCCCAATCCGACAATGCCCCACAAGCACTTTGTGAACACATCATTGTGCTCACGGCCACGAAGCATTTCATGTTCAATGCGCAATGGAGTGCAATTTTTCTCAGCTGCACGATAAAACAACGAAGCGAGCCGATGATGAAACAGATCGAAGAACTCTTGGGTTGCGGTGTCTCGCTCCCTGGCCCTGCTCATTAGTTCAGTAGTATAATGCAGTGGAAGCGCGCCGCTCGGCCCAGTTATCCCGAGGAATGAGATGGTCATGTCATTCGGAATGAGGCCGCCATTGTGTCTCGTTCTGCCGTCGAAGGCTGAGGCCGATGCTTCTCTCGTCTCATGTACACCGTTGTCCCGCAGCGAAACCTGAGCAATCTCGCCGGCAGGAAATGTGAAAGAAAGCGAGGAACGAAATCTCACAACCTCTCGATTCGGAAAGGCATCTTTACCGACTGGCTTAGTTGCAGTTGGCAGGGCGGCGTCTGAAGCAAAGCCGCCCGCGTCGCTGCTGCTGCTCCGCTCGGCCATACCGCCAATCCGCTGCAGGATGCGAACGGCTTGCGTGAATTCGAACTCCTGAGCGTCCTCACGCAGCCGCACTATCACAGAAGTCTTCGCTCTCCGGCTCGGGGCGGCCATCGTTTCAATACCTCCTCTCGTTGTCGAGTCTTCACGACACACTGCACAGCGGAATTGATGGAACAATACAAACCGAGGAACGATTCAAGGACGCTGGCAAACAGAAATAGACCGTGATCAGAAAACGCTCTCTCATCAAGTTCCACACTTACTTCGAGACCGCGAATCACCGCGCCGCCGAATTGGGCTCCCGCACGGAAAACAGAGCCACGTGTCGCTATACGCGTAACGCTCGATCGCTTCTTACGCGTTTCCGGGGTATCGACCATGTCGTAAAGGGCAAGAATCTCACGAACTGCCTCTGCACCATTTTCACCTCCCGTAATAGAGAGATGATTGAGCGTCAAGTGGGAAATCAGTCGCCACATCGTGCCCTGACGCAGCGGCGGACGATGCGTCTTGGTGGGAGCAGTCAAGCACGAAATATGCAGCGGTCCACCATCAGGCATTTGTAATCGCGGCTGTCCCCCACCGAACGGCAATTGTTGCGGCAGGTCACGACTCAAGCAGGTGACTTCCACCTGTACGACCGATTCGGCTGGATTAGCGGGATTAAACTCAAGATCCACAAAACTTATATCAACCTCGGTACCTCTATCGTCTCTCTGCGACCACTGAGGGTGTTGACGTGTCGCATACCAGTATTGCTGCGGCGTGCTACGGCTCATGAGGCCATCTGCATCATGCCGGAGGGAATAAAAAGGAAGATATTCTTGCGCATTGCCGGATCTATTGGTTGCGGTCACTCGATCCACTGAATAGACTTCGACACCCTTCGAATGCCTTGCATCTGGCACCACGCGGTATGACACTGCTGTCTCGGTCAATTCGATCGGATCCGCCCGCTTCGAAAACAGATTGACCAACGGCGTACATCCAAGGCGGAACGTCTTCGGTGACATCGTCTGTTCAAGTTCGGGCATTGATCGATCTAGAAAGAACAGCAGTTCCAATTCCCGCCCCGCTGCTTGCCTGTGGTGCGGCTCAATCCCGCAAACATCGACGAAATGAAACTTTTCCGGAAACGCGAAGTATTCACTCATCAAGCGATAACCAGCGAAAGAACGACCATCTTGTGGCAACACTGCCTCGTCTTGGACGAATCCTACAGGCCTAATAACATTCTCATTGCCAACTTTTTCAATTGGCAAGACTGAATGATCAGCGGCGCCGGGGCGAACCGCTGCACCAAGAACATGATTTATCATCAGTTCGTACAGCGCATTCGTCTTTGCCCTTGATTCACCGTGCAGAAAGAAGCGGAGCATTTCCAACTCCAGATTCTCAAAGGTGAGATCCGCCTTGGTCGTGCGCAAGACGACGCTAAGCATCGCTGTCGTCCCAACTGGTGGAGTAAAATCATTAAATTGTGCCTCAAGCGGACCAAGTCTGACGGCAGCAGTCTGAATCGGCCAAAGAGTCAAGTCATAGCATGTACGAAATCGGCACGCAGTACCAACACTTTGGATCGGATCTGTGTCCACCCTCGTCCCACGCTTTACCCGGTATGGGGAATCCTGCCCATCATCAAGAATGAATTGCGCCACACACATAGATGGTATCGGAGAGAGGTAGTGCGGGTACAGGACATTCAGCATTGCCTCCGCGATGAGTGGAAACTCATCGTCGAGTTTCATTCGAATCCTCGCGGTCAGATAGGCAAATGCTTCAATGATCCGCTCAACATGAGGATCGTCACAGGAATCTGCTCCCAATCGAAGCTGTTCAGCAACTTCCGGATGTGCCGTAGCGAATTCTGCCCCCAGCCGTCGAACATAATTCAATTCACTATTATAATATTGGAGCAGGTCTTCACTCATACGTCAACGCCATCGATCACGAAACTCGAATTGGTGGGTTCAACTGATGTGTCAAATGCAATCTGCTCTGACAAAGGTTCAACTTTCAGCACTCCTTCGATTCGAAAACGCAGTGTACGGTCTGACAGATCAACATTCTCGTGCAATTCCACGCGAGGATGATGTATCCGTGGCTCAAATCGGCGAATCACGCGCTCAATCAAACGCCGGAACTCTTCTCGTCGCGTTCCATGGCCAAGGTGTTCAGCACTAAAATCCACCAGACCATAGGTAACGATCGATCGATCCAGTTCGTGTAAATCAGAAGCATAGTCAGACCACCAGCAGCGGCTGTTAAGCAGATTCTCCAGATCACGTCTGACCTGCTGAAGATATTCATCAACTTCACCGCCGGATGGATGACGGAGCCCATTTGTTCGGGAGCGCGAAACAAGGCGATCAAACACTGAGAGTGTAACCTGATCCGAACTCATGTCGCATTCGCCTTTTGCCCAACCGTTGCTGGCTGCGCTATCCGAATTGTCTCCAGGTTGATCAGTCCCTGACACTCATCACCAACCAGATACATGCGGTGGCCGCGCCCCCTTACGAGATTTTCCTCCCCAAACCACTCCGTCGCTCGCCCGAGACGGATTTCATCATCATCAGCAACTGACTGCGTGCCTGGATAGCATACCGGAACAAAGACCTTGCCTTCGTGACCATTGCGAATCTTGACGTCGGCAGGCCGCCAGAGCAAATCACACGGCTGCTCCGGGCGCTGGAACGTGAGATGTTCAACATGCTTCAATTCGAACCAGTAATAATGGCCATTCGCTGAATGCGCTTCAAGCACTCCTGCAAGCAGGTCATCAAGGTCCCGAAATCCTTCACAGGTCATGCCGTCAACTTCCGCGCTAATGTCAAGTTGTTGATTGGCCTCCCCAAGGCGCTGCGCGGCAGCACTCTCATCTCCATCTCGTATTAGCACTGACACCTCGATGCGCATTTTCATGGCGTCAGAAGGCGGGGTTATGAAATCGGGCAAACGGCCATCGGTGAAAAAAGACTGTCGATTGCTCTCCGCCCGAATCAATTGGCGAAGCAGGTTGGTCACAACGACTGCTTCTGCATCCTGTTGCGTGATCACCTCGCACTGCTTGTCGGCACGCTCAAAGTCGCCGGCAAAGCAGAGCAGCTGTGCAAGGAGGAACCGCTTGTCCAAGTCTGTCGGATCGTCGCGCACTTCCTCAACTGCCGTCCTCAAGGCTTCCCTCAACCGTCCGGTTTGAAACTGTTCGTGCGCGATTAGGGAACCCATAGTAGTCGTCTTCCGAAGTTGCCGCCTTCTCCTTGGCGTTTGATATTAAGCATTTCAAGACCCTCTAGCTCGGCAATCCATCGGCTTCCCTCGTCAGAAAGCGAACCGACGCAGCAAGCGAGTCAAGTTGATAATGTGGTTGTAGATGGATTTCACTAGCGAAACGACCTGGCTGCGTTTCCCAGATTCGTATCCGCCCTTCGCGCAATGGGAATCTTGCTCTCATATCAGGGGTCGCATCGTCATCTTGACGTACATACTTGCTCAACCATCGGTTCAGTTCATCTTGTAGCAACTCCGGCTCTTCATGCCTCCCTATGCGATCACACATCATAACCTTCAGATAATGCGCGAAGCGAGAAGCGCATAATGTGTAATGTAGCATAGAAGCCAATCGGTCGCTTGCTGATGCCGATTCATCGGTGTACTGCTTCGGTTGGTGAAGCGAGTGCGTGTTGTAAAATGCGACACGACCGGATTCTCGCAGATGTACTGTGGGGAGAAAGCCTAAATCCGCCAAAGTTTTTTCCTGCTGGTCCGTCAGGATCACCTCCGTCAGCGGTTTGAATACGGCAGGCTCAGCGCGATCGGTCTGAAATGCTTCGGGTTCCAAAGCCGGAACCAGTCCACCAACCTCACGACCTCGCTGCACCCCGCGGATGTCAGCCAACCAGTTCGTACGATCAAACGCACGGAGAACAACCGCACCGAACCCCCAGGCAGCGTTGCCCCAAAGATAGTCCGACACGCCGCCTGCATCCTCCCAGAACCGGAAACCGTCTTCCCTGCTACCATCATCCCGGTACAGCCGACGAAGTAGAATGCGCGGAAGTGCCAGACCGATAAAGCGGGCATGCTCGTGATGACGCAATCCTCGCCATGTCGCGGTCACTGCATCAGGAGCAAGATCGCCGATGCTTCGCATACGATAGAGTTCATCAAACCGATCAAGTCCGATCAGCGAAGGGGCCGCTCCAGCAATGAATGGTACGAATGCAGCTTGTGCCACACCGCCGATGTGTTCGAGGACTTCAAGATCGTCGTTTGTTCGTTCAATCTGATAGTCACCGATCAGCAGGCCATACGGCTCACCGCCCGGCATACCATACTCCTCTTCATACACCTTGCGAAACAATTCGGATTGATCAAATTCGTTCGCCAACTGCATGTCTCGGCGGAGATCATCCCAACTCAGGTTGAGCACACGCACTTGGATTCGGCGTCTTTCATCCCGATTCACCTGTTCAACGAGGTATCGCAAGCCGCGCCATGAAGATTCAAGTGCCTGGACGTCCGGATGGTGAATGATTTCATTCACTTGATCCCGAAGTTGGCGATCAAACATCGCCAACAAACGCGAAAGAAACAGACTAAAAGCTCCGGGATCCGAAACAAATGATCGCACCGTATCTGGGCCAAGCCAGTCAAGGACAACCTTGGCTAAATCGCCGGAGTCCTCGATGGAGACATTCTCAATCTCATGAACAAGCGGTGGCACGCGATGATCAACCGCGCGTTCATCATTCGTAGCCGAGGCAGCCCGCTCATGTTCATCGAACTTCCGATGTTCAGTCGTCGCTCGATCAGATTCGCGCGCTAGTGTGCCGTCTACCGTGCCGGAAGAATCCAGACCGTTGCCCTGATGCGGCTGATCATCTGACAGCCGAACGGGCGTTGCTCCTTCGGTTTGCATCCTCGGCACTGTCATTGCATTTTCGACCTCCAACAGCGACAACGTGCAGATCGGAGTCCAGCACAGGTAACGCAGATCCGTTCTATCGAGTCGGTGAACCCACTTCGATCCGTACCGATTTCATGATTGGTTACTTGCCGCTTGGTATCTCACTGACCATACGGATCGACGCTCGAAGTTCCTCCATCTGAAGCCAGGGACGAAGATGAGCCACAGCGTGGTATGCGCCGGGCTTGCCAGGAATCGGCTCCACTGCGATGTTTGCCTCAGCCAAGGGAAACTTGGCCTTCATATCCTGTTTGGCCTTCGTATCAGCGAGGACGTAATTCGAAATCCAACCATTCAGCCATTCCTGGCAATCCTCAACTTCCATAAAAGAACCAACTTTGTCTCGAGCAATCATCTTGAGGTAGTGACTGATGCGCCCAGCTGCAATGTTGTAGGGCAAGCGGCACATGATTGCCTCGTTTGCCGTCGCCATGTCGCCGTCTTTGCCCTCGTACAGTTTCGGTTTTTTCACCGTTTGCCCGCCGAAGAAGACGGCGTAATCGGTGTACTTGTAGTGACTGAGCGGGAAGAATCCAAGATCGCTCAACTCTTTCTCACGACGCTCCGTGATAGCAATTTCGGTCGGGCACTTCTGCGAAATGCCGCCATCGTCAGCTTTGAAGGTGTGCGAGGGTAG
>RECV01000014.1 GCA_007693845.1 Phycisphaerales bacterium | reverse complement strand
CCGCGTGCAATCAGCACTTCCGCGAGCGCGAGCCGGATGCGCGGATAGTTCGGATCGAGTTTCAGCACGAGCTCAAACTCGACCATGGCGCGCTCGAATCGCTTCGTCCGGGATGCAATCTGCCCGAGGCGGAAGTGAGCGTCGACGTTGGCGGGTTCGAGTTCCAGAACGCGGCGGAATTTCTCGGCGGCCTCCCCGTGCCGATTGAATTCCATCAGCAACTCGCCGTAGTCCAGCAAGGTGTCGACGTTGCCCGGATCATCACGCAGGTCACGAAGGTAGAGGTGGAGCGCGCGGCGAGAATCGCCAAGCGCCGCGTACACATTGCCGAGCCGGGCGCGCAAACGCGGCAGGGTCGGATTGATTCGCATCGCTTCGCGAAGACACCACCCGCCCCGCTCGTACTGCTCACGCTGCAGCAGCGCTTCGGCCACAGCGGCGTAACAGAGGGCGCTGGGTTCCGGCAAAGCGTATTGGGCAATGTAGAAGCTCGTCTCCGCCTCTTCGTGCTGGCCGAGACGAACCTGCGCTTCGATCAGGTGGGCGTGCGCCGCCTCGATCGTGCCGTCCAGTTCGATCGCCCGGCGGAGCCAGTCAACCGCGGACTCAACCCGGCCGACCCGCATGGCGACGACCGCCGCGGCGATCAGCGGTTCGGGAAACTCGTCCGCCAGTCCGATGGCGCGCTCATAGCTGGCCAGGGCGTCGAAATCACGGCCGGCCGCTTCGAGGGTCAATCCCAGGTTGAAATGCCAATCGGCCTGGTGAGGATTGAGCGACAACGCCTTACGGAGTTCTGATTCCGCTTCCGCCCACATGCCGCGCTCATACATTTCAAAAGCGCGGTCTGCGTGTGACTCAGCGTCCATCCAGTCGCTCATTCGGGACAACTCCGGCGGAAAGATTCCACAGCAATCTATCGACCCACACAGTATAGCCGATACGATACAGGGAAGTGTCCGCCCGCCCCGCGTGTCTCCTATCTGACGATCCATGAGAACGAAACGCCCAATCTTCACTGAAACCGGCCTCGGTGGTGCTCGGTTCATACTCGCCGCAACCCTGTTGCCCGTGATCATGGGGTGCGCAGCTTCCCCCGAGTCGGGCACTTCGGAACTGGATGCTGCATTCGCAGCATGGTCAGGGCCGTCCGAGCAGACACCGGCCGAGGCAGCTGGCTCAACCATGCCCGAAGCGGTTGCCGCAGTCGAAACGGCCTCAATTCAGCCGCTTTCCGAGAAGGATCGCGAAGATGTGGCGTGGTTGGGCAGCATTCTGAAAAATCCGGCCAACGAAGATGAGACCCGCGCCGGTGCGGCAACGCGGCTGCTCAACATGAATCATCCCGAAGCGATGGAGCCGTTGGAGCGCGCCCTACGATCCGGCGATGAGTCACACATTCGTGTAGTGCTGTCCGTCATGCGAGGGCGAATGATCCTGCCCCGGGAACTGCTCCTCGCCGGGGTTGAGGCGATTCGCGATGTCCCCGAAAGCGGCATCGAGCCCCTGGCGGTGGTGCTCGCCCAACACGAGCGAACCACGCTTCCCGCGTTGGCGGAGTTGGTTCGGGACAAAGACGAAGAGACTTCAGTCCGGCGGAAGGCGATCGAAAGTCTCGGCAGCTTCCGAAGTCGTGGCGCAGCCGTCGAGTTGATCGGCCTGCTCGATCCCGCGCGTGATGAGAGCGAAGCCATCATCGAAGCGGCCTGCCTCTCGCTCAAACGGGCGACCGGCCTGCCGTATGAAGTCGAACCCGAACGATGGCGCGCCTGGTGGGAGCAGGCCCGGGATCTGCCCGATGAAGAATGGCTGACCAATATGGTGCAGCGACTGGCTGAGCAACTGCTCGCCAAGGAACGGGAGATTCAGAAACAGCGGGAACGAGCCGCACGCATCGAGCGACGGCTCGCGGAGACCTACCGGGATCTCTTCCCGCGTCACTCGATCGACGAACAGATTCGCGCGCTGCCCGAGTTGCTGGATGACGCCCTGCCGACGGTCCGCGGCTTTGCGCTTGACACGGTGTCGCGGCTGCTTCGCGACAGTGTGCGCATTCCCGAGGAATTGCAGCAGAAAATCATCGCCCACCTGAATGATGACGAGCCCGTGTTGCGAATCCAGGCCGCGCAGATCCTCGACCAACTCAATGTGGACGGCGCGGTTGAGCATCTCAGCACGCGACTGCAGGAAGAGACGCAGCCCGAGGTGGTGACCGGCATTCTGGAACTGCTCAGACGACGTCCCGTCGCCCACGTCATCCCGGCGGTCCTGCCGCGTCTTGAACAATCCGAATTCCGAGAGCCGGCCGCCCGCGTGCTCTGGGCGATCGTGCGCGAGGCGAATCCGGATGAAGTGGACCGTCAGACGATTCATGATGCGGTCCGCGCACACGAGGACTGGACGCGAACGCCCACTCTGGCGCGACTGGTGGCGGCGACGCTTGCGAACGGCGATCTGGAGATCGTCGAGGCCCTGCTCGACGCCGATGATGTGCCGGTGCGCCTCGCGGTGGCTGAAGGCATGCTCGTGCGCGGCCTGCTGCAGCCGTTGCTCGACCGGGCGAGCGATCCGGAACTTTACCCCTTCGCGCTCCGGGCCGCTGAACGCACTGAGGGCGATGCGGCCCGCTTTCGGGCCGTCGTCCGACTCGCCCCGCCGGAAGCGCACGAACCCCGATGGCGTGAAGCCGTTCTCCGTGCCGCGGCTCGTCTGGATGGTGAAGCGCTGCTGGATGCGGATAACCAACTGATCGCCACGGCATATGTGACGGAGTCGCTGCGCGCGGAAATTCTGCAGCGGTCTGTAGATCTGTACCCTGAGATCGAGGATGAAGATGTCCGGCAGCAGCTCGTTGTGCGATACGCTCAGACACTGCTTCGCCTGAATGATCTGGCACGGGCGCACGAGGTCATGCAACTTCTGAACGAACGGCCGCTCGAAGGGATGGCCCGGGAAGTGCGGTTCGAGGTGGCATTGCTCGTCGGGGATTATTCCGCCGCGGCGGCTGTGCATAGTCAGCCAGGCGCATGGCTGGAGGCCGTCGATCGGATTGAAGCGTCCTGGCCGGACCGCGTTCGCGATCTGGTCGCGCATATTCAGGAGCGATTTCAAGGGCAGCTCAACGAA
>RECV01000300.1 GCA_007693845.1 Phycisphaerales bacterium | reverse complement strand
TCGGCCAGCATTCGGATCAGATCCTCCGGCCCGCGCTCCGGCCGGCGATCGGCCATCAGCTCGCGCAGTCGCCCGTAACGCCGCAGGGTCGAACCCGGACGCGACCGTTCCAGTCTTTGCGCATCCGGATGCTGGTGCGCACAGTGGTTGGTCGCGATCGTCACGCCGTCCGGCGAATCGATCCGGCGAAACGTCGAACGGGCGCACTCGTAGAGCGCCGACCGGCCGGTGCGACCTTCGGCGGCGAAGAGCAACATGCCGCGGTCCCGGTCGACCCGCTCCAGCATCGCTTCGATCTCCTCCAACGTCGCGCAGGTCTCCAGCGCTTCCCGCACCCAGAAGAGCCAGGAGATGATCGGCCGGTCGGATCGCGCGCGGTCCATTGCCGGCAGGGTGTGCACGTGCAGCCACAACCGTTCAGCGTTCATGCCGGTATCGACATCGATATCGCCGTTGATCCCCATGCCGAGGCAGGGAATCCGTCCGGGCAGATCGTGCACCACGACCGAGGTGCCGCGCATCAGCGTGGCGATGAGCCAGTCACAGTTGCGCGCGATCCACGGTCGGCGGTCAACGGGCAGCATGACGCCGCTGCACATCGGCGCGGCGGCGGGATTTGTCTCCGACGTGGCGATGTCGGCAAAGAGCACATCCGCCACGTGGCCGACCGGCACCTCCGCCCCGACCGCCATGCCGTCAATCTCCTCCTGCACATGCACGGGCAGATCCGCCACCCAGTCCAGCGCCCTTTCGGTCAGGCCGCCCTCGTCGTAACGATTGACCCGCTGCACCGCGTCGAGGTACGGCTGCCGAAGCTCGTTGAAGAGATGACGCACCAGGCGTCCGTGGGTGAAGCCGATCTCACCCGGCGAACCCTTCAGCACGAACATCGGTAAACCGTCAACATCGTGAACCATGGCAGCGACTTCGCTCAATCAGCCGTTCAGGGTTTTGCGGCCGACAAATGAATCTCCAAGAGTAATCCGGGAATCCGCGCCCCCAAGCCAATGGCGCGGATCGGCCGGCTATCGCCCGGCAATGTCCAGCCCGTCGTACGCGAGCGCCATGCCTTCGGGCAACTGCGGATCAAGCTCCGCGTGACGAATGTCGTGCGTCATGTGCGTGAAGAACGTCCGCGAGGCGCCGACGTGCTCCGCGATCTCGATCGCCTGATCCACGGTGAGATGCGTCGGATGGTGCCGGTACCGGAGCATGTCGAGCACCAGCGTGTTGAGACCTTCGAGCTTCGGCCACGTCTCGGGGGGAACGGCGGACACATCCGTGCAGTACGCCAGCGGCAGCGGGTCGGGCTGATCCACTGCGATCCGGTGATTCTCATCGAGCGCTTCGATGCGGTAACCCAGAACCGGCAGACGGCCGTGCAGAAAACGCAACGGCGTAAACCGCACGCCGAACCGATCGATGGGTTTCGCCGGATCGATCAGGTGCGGCACGAGCGTGGCGACGAACGAGTCATTGACGTTGTTGTGCTTCTCGAAGATGTAGCGATAGACGCGGTGCAGGTGCTCAATGGTGCTGCGCTCGGCGAAGATATCGATCGGCGCGCGCATGACCGCGTTGAATCGTCGCACGTCGTCCAGCCCGAAGGTGTGGTCCGCATGGTTGTGGGTGAAGATGATCCCATCACACCGCTGCAATCCCTTGCGCAACACCTGTTCGCGCAGATCCGGGGAGGTATCGAGCAGGACGACCCGTTCATCGCCCATCTGGTCGGTCCAGGTCAGACAGCCGGCACAGCGCAAGCGCCGATCTCGCGGATCGTCGGAGGTGCACACCGCACAGTCGCAACCGATGATCGGAACGCCGGCTGATGTTCCCGAGCCGAGGATGGTGAAAACAGGATCGCGGATGGGCATCGTTCTGGTGGCGGGCGGCAGGCGCGGAGTCGGCAATGATGAAGGGTATCGACTCCCGAGGCCGGCTGGGTCAGGATCGCGTCATCGTACGCGCAGGTTCAGGTTTTCGCGATGCAAAACGCCGCAGAGTATAGTGATGACCATGCCGATTCCGGAGCGCATGCTGTGGGGCGGACTGACGGCGATGCTGGCTGCAGCATCGGTGGCCATCGTTCTCGTCGCGCTGCTGGCCCCCCACCACCTGGGATGGGTCGCGCCGTTCACCCTCGGATCGGTCGGCGTCGTTCTGCTCGCGGTTTATCTCACGAGGAAACTTCAGCAGCCGAAGCCGGCGGAACCCGAGCAGTTCGAAACGCTGGAGGCATCACGCATCGCGGAACTGATCCGCGGCACGAGTCTGCAACTGCGCAACATGCGGTACCGGTACTCGGTGCGACTCGATCGACACGCAGCGCACGATCGGCAGCCGTTCACGAAAATCGTCAACACGATCCGCCTCGGCTTCATGCCGGTCATCATCACCGACAACGGCACCGATCGACAGGGATACGGCTATGTCGCATTCGTCTACGACGGACGCCGGTGGCGCGGGCCGGGACTGCCCTGTCCCAACGAGCGGGAAGATGCCATCGCGCACGCCGCCCGGTGCGTGGCGCCACTCGATCAGGATGACGAAAGCGACCGGCATGACGACCGGCATGAATCGTGAATCCGAACGACCGACCGCTTGATCAATCCGGTGTTGTGCCGACCCGTTCCTTCACCGCACCGGAGAGCGCTTCACGCAGTCCACGCACGACCTCACCGGGCTGCGGGCTGTCGCAGACACATCCGCTGACAGCGATGCCCTGCACGCCGGCGTCAACGAGAGCGTGCACGTTCTCCGGCGTGATGCCGCCGATCGCGAGATGCGGCACTTGCGGAAAGTGCTCAACGAACGCGCGGAGGTAGGCCGCCCCGGCGGGTTTCCGGTCCGGTTTGATCACGGTGGGAAACATCGCGCCGACCCCGCAGTAATCCGCGCCGGCGTTGACCGCGGCACGTGCCTCGGTCAGATCATGCGTGCTCGCCCCGATCAGCAGCGTGCTGCCGACGATGCGCCGGGCCTCGGCGATCGGCAGATCACCGGTGCCGAGATGCACGCCGTCGGCGTCGGCGGCCATGGCAATATCCGTCCGGTCATTGACGATCACGCTCACGCCGCGCGGCCGGGCCAGCGCGATGATCTCGCGCGTTCGGTTCAGCAGTTCCTGCCCATCCATGTCCTTTTCCCGGATCTGCAGGCAATC
>RECV01000261.1 GCA_007693845.1 Phycisphaerales bacterium | reverse complement strand
AATTTGTTTGTACTGGCTGCGAGTCTTCAGTATTCTGACTTGGCTCGGTGTGACGAGCCATGACCCCACTGAACACCACCCGCAGAAGAAGCAGGTCGAAACCTGTTGTCAAACGCCCTTGTCGAACAAGGGTGGAGAATATCAATGATGCAACCCACGCAAGAGATCACGAGAACAATCAATCTGGTCATGGCAGCCACGGTCGCGCTGATAGCGCTTTTGCTGACCGGCAACACCGCTTCGTACGCGGATGGGCAGGTGGACACATTCACCATCGGCTTTGACGAAATCGTGTCTGACGGCGTGCCCGGTCTCGGCGCAGGCAACATCGAGCGTCCCGGCGCCATGGATCTTTACACCCTCAACGTGACGGAAGCGACGACGGTGTTTTTCGATCACATGAACAGTTCCTGCGCGATTCGGTGGACCGCGGAAGCCCCGGATGGCAGCTTCCTGTTTTCCAATCAAGCCATGTGCAGTGGGCACCCGGGCCTTCGTGAACTGGACCAGCTCGGCGAGTACACGATCACCGTTTTCGGCAATCAGAACGCCACCGGCACTTACTCCTTCAAGGTCTGGTCCGTCCCCGAGCCGGATACGTTCACGATCACGCTGGACCAGGTCATTTCGCTGAATGATCCCGGCCCCGGCGCGGGCAACATCGAGCAGCCCGGCGCGGTTGACATCTACACGCTGTCCATTGCTGAGCCGTTGACGGTCTTCTTCGACCACAAGAACAGTTCCTGCGGCATCCGCTGGTCAGTACAGCGACCGGACGGCACCATGATTTTCAGTAACAATGCCATGTGTTCCGGCCATCCCGGCGTTCGTGAACTTGATCAGGCCGGGGTGTACACCATTTCCGTCGTCGGCAATCAGACCGTGACCGGCACGTACTCGTTCAAGGTCTGGACGGTTCCGCCTCCGGATCAATTCGTGATCAACGTCGATGAGACGGTCAGCCCCGACAATCCTGGGCCGGGCGCGGGGAACATTGAGCAGCCGGGCAGCCGGGATGAGTACACCCTCTCCATCACCCGGCCGACGCTGGTGTACTTCGATGAGATCTACGGCCCATGCAACCTGCGGTGGAGCTGCGAGGCGCCGGATGGCACGCTTCTGTTCAGCAACAACGTCTTGTGTTCGAACGACCCCGGCGAGTTCCTGCTTGACCAGACCGGCGACTACCTCATCACGGTCAGCGCTGCCAGCAACAGCACGGCCACCGGTACCTATTCCGTTGCCGTCCTCACCGTTGAAAATGCCGATGAGTTCGTGATCGAACTGGAGGATGTCGTTTCCGACGGTGTCCCCGGCCCCGGCGCGGGGAACATCGAACAGCCCGGTTCAATTGATCGCTACACGCTTTCGATCAACACACCGACGCTGGTGTTTTTCGATGAACTGGCCGGCCCCTGCAACATTCAATGGCGGTGCATTGCGCCCGATGGCTCGCTTCTGTTCAACAATGACGTCATGTGCTCGAACGATCCCGGCCTGCGGATGCTCGATCAGATGGGTGATTACATCATCGAGGTGTACGGCAACCAGAGCGCGACCGGCACGTACTCGTTCACCATCTGGGATGTCGGCGAACCGGATGAGTTTGTCATTGACTTCGATCAGGTCGTTTCCGACGGTGTCCCCGGCCCTGGCGCGGGCAACATCGAGAAGCCCGGCCGGGTTGATCTGTACGAGCTGACCATCACACAGCCGGCCATCGCGTGTGTTGAAACCTTCGGCATCGGTTTCATCTGCTCGATGCGCTGGTCCGTTGAGGCCCCCGATGGTGAGCAGATCGTCGCGAACAAGCCGTGGTGTGATTCCACCGGTAATCGGGTGGACTTGGACGAGCCCGGCACGTACATCTTCGCATTCAACGCGAACAACGACTTTACGGGTGCGTACTCCTTTGTGATCAACACGGGCAAGGCCGCGGATTTCAATGGCGACTGTGTCGTGAACATCTTCGACCTGCTCGCACTGCTCGAGAACTGGGGAACGTGCGCTGATCAAGAGAACTGCCCGGCCGACCTGAACGATGACGGCGTAGTGAATGTCTTCGACCTGCTCATCCTGCTGGAAAGCTGGGGATGATGCTGAGCGTCGAAGGACTTCTCATCATCATCATCATGACGGCCGCCGACTTCGAAGCTGTTGACCAGTGATCGTTGCACCGTGATCACCGGCAAGGTAAGTTGGCGGCCATGGCCGATGAGCAGATCGAACACGATGCGCATGATGATGATCGTGATGACGGCCCCGACCGGGAACTGCTGGCGTGGCTGGCGGGGCGGGATGTGTGGTGCCCGGCATGCCGGTACAACCTGCGCGGGTTGCGGGTCGATCGTTGTCCGGAGTGTGGCATCGCATTCGAACTGGGGCTCAAGGCATCAACGCCCGGCTTCAAGGTGTGGGTCTTCGCGCTGATTGCGACGAGTATGGGCGTCGGGATTTCGTTTCTGATCGCCGGTCTCGGCCTCTTTGATTTCGGCCCGATGCCCGTGAGACAACGGATTGTCTGGGCGACCTATCCCATCAATCTCATCGCCGGGATCGTCTACACCGTCATGCTGGTACGGCAACGGGCACGCATCTGGCAGCGACCGACGAGAGAGCTTCCGTACCATATCGCCACGGCAGCGGTGATTGCTCTTGTTCCGCTGGTGATGCTCATGGTTCTCATAATGTATTTGTGACTCTTTAGGCACTACCCGGACGGTCGCTGACAATGGCCCCCTGCGCCAGCGCAGCGCCGTCCAAACTCCGCGCAACGACTTCCTGCGCGGGCGCAGCACCTTCCAAACTCCGCGCAGCGACTTCCTGCGCGGGCGCAGCGACTTCCAAACTCCGCGCAGCAAACTCCTGCGCTGGCGCAGCGACTTTCTGCGCAGGCGCAGCGGCTACAAAACACGGCGCAGCAACTTCCTGCGCTGGCGCAGGAACTTCCAAACTCAGCGCAGCGTGGGTCCGACTGCACTTATTCGCGTCAATAAACGCATCCGGACCCCACGGGATCGAGCGTCCTTTAGCGATGGCCTTCCAACAGCGCAGGAGGTTCTCCGCGTCGGGGCTACGCATTCTGAATGCGGGTGACTTATGGGGCCGGGCCGAGTCCGGGCGGTCAGGTGCCGGCGATGCGGCGGTGGCCGAGGATGGTCACGATGAAGAGGATCATCGCGATCGTCGCCATATTGCGCTGCCCGAGCAGCGCGAGGTAGAACGCATCGATCAGGCAGATCGCGGCGAGCATGCCCATGACCGCAGCGGGCATGCGCGGCGGGTGCTGCAGAAGATGACGCTGATTGAAGACCAGCCAGCCGATCAGGATCAGGCCGGAGAGGATGACCGCTTCAACCTGCTGCTGGGGAAAGATGAACAGCGCGGGCGCGATCGCGATGAGAATCATCGTCATGGAGAGTCGGCGGCTGCGGCCGAGCCGGTTGGCCGCTTCGCCGCGCGCAACAACGGTGACCATGATGATGTAGATCGTGATCGCGAGGGCCATCGGCGCGATGAGGGCCGGCGGCAGGTCGGCCGTGATCGCCAGGGCGGCGGTGAGATAGACCAGCCCGCGCGCGAGGCCCATGAACACGATCGAGATCGCCAGCCGATGGTGCAGCAGGTCGTAGAGCACGATCGCGGCGAGCAGGCCGAGCGAAGCGAGACCGGCGGCGAGCGAGGTGAGAAAGCAGGCGATCACGCCGAGCGTGAAACAGCCGAGGATGAAGACGAGCGCGCTGCGTGGGGTGATGCGGCCGGAGGGGATCGGCCGTTCGGGCCGGTGTTTGCGATCGTGTTCGACATCAGCCAGGTCGTTGAGGGCCATGCCGCCGATGTAGAAGCAGGCGATACCGATCATGAGCCGGATGGTCGTGTCAATCGGCCAGGGCTCGCCGGTCACGCTGAGGCCGATCGCGAGGCCGACGAGCACGTTACTCAATGCGGTGGGCAGGTTCGACAGCCGGGCGAGTTGGGCGTAGTCACGGAACGTCGACATGCCTCAATCGTCCCCATCCTCTTCGGCGGCGTGCTTCATGGTGCTGCCCGGTGTGCCGAACGCTTCCGCGGCCCACGCGAGTTCACGCGCGATGTCTTCAGCGAGTTCGCCCTTGCGGTGCGCTTCGGGCAGGACATCCCATGCGTAGGTTTCGACTTCGAGATGGTGAATGTCGGGGTATTCACTAAGCAGTTCCGCGCACGTGTGAAGCGTCTCCTGCGTGGTGCTGAGCATGCCGAGCGACCGGCAGAAGATCGGCACGTGAAAGTGCACGCGCCACTCCCCCGCCGGCGCTGCATCGCGGGCGAGCGCATCGGGCAGGTCTTCGTGAAACGTCAGCTCGCCGCGGCCGTTGCGGATCATGGTCTGATGAAGATAGCGTTCCTCGCCGAAGTGGCGCAGTTCATCCATGGCGGTCGCGCGGTCGTTTTCATCGAGCGCATCGAAGTTGATGCAGACGGCGGAAGAAAGCTGGACCTTGCCGATCTTGGCGTTGATCGCAGCGTAACGCTCGAAGATGTCGCGTTGATCCTCGAACATGACCGCGGCGTGGCAGACATCGTGGCAGATGCGCACGTGCCGGCGGGCGAGCTTGGAATCCGGGTGGGAGAAGACGTACCGCCGAAGGAACGTGACGACATCTTCGCTGGTCTGGAGTAGGCAGCCCGGTTCGGGTTCGAGATCGAGGTGAATGAGTTTCTGCTGACGATGTTCGAGTTCGGCGAGCATTTTCACCATGTCATGCAGCAGCGATGCCGCGGCGTGCAGATCGGTGGCGTCCTGCAGTTTGCCCCAGCCGATGGGCAGGGTGGAGATGCTGCCTTCTTCATCGTGATCGATGAGTTCGCTGAGGATGAGGATGAGATCGCGCGTGTAGTTCAGCCGCGCGAGGTCCGACCAGCGCGGTGAGTACACGCGGTGTTTGACGACGGGTTGATGGAAGTCGCCCCAAGGAAAGCCGTTGAGGGTGAAGACGCGCAGGCGGCGTTCATCGAGCCAGTCGCGGAAGCGCGAGAGTTGGCCGGAATCGACGAGCGATCGCGCGGCTTTGGCGGAGAGCCAGAGCCCGATCGGCAGCGGCTCATCATCGCGGCAGACCAGATCGCGCACGCTGGTGGCGTGGCGGTCAAGATTGGTCTTGGTCTGTTCGAGGGTGGCGCCGGCGTGGACGTTCGTGCAGTAGCCGAGCACGCGCTCGGAGGAGGGCGTGGCCTGGTGGCGGGTCCGCCGCGGGGCCGGGGTGGGTTCAGCCATGCGTGGAGAATTTACTCGACTGGCTGAGAAACGTCAGGGGATTCCGGTAACTGATCGTCTCAATCGTCTCTTCGGTGTGCCCGCGACGCTTCATTTCCACGCGGCATTTGGGCACGCTGAGCGGATCGCTGATGCCCCAGTCGCCGGCGGAGTTGATCCACAGCCGTTCCGTGCCGTACATCTCGATGATGTCCGCAGCGCGTTGCGGCGTGCATTTCGTGTCGGGATAAAGCGTCATGCCGGCCCAGAAACCGTTGTCCAGCACGAGTTTGGCGGTGTGCTCCTCGACGTGGTCGATCAGAATTCGGCCCGGATCGAGCTTCGGATTGCGCTTGATCGCATCGATGATCAGCTTGGTGCCCTTGAGTTTGTCTTCAAGGTGCGGCGTGTGGATGAGAATGAGCTGATCGAGTTGCTGAGCCAGCCCGAGATGTTCTTCGAAGATGGCCAGTTCGTTCCTCGAGTTCTTGTTGAGCCCGATCTCGCCGATGCCGAGCACGTTGGGCCGATCGAGAAACTCGGGGATGAGCGTCATGACCTCGCGCGCGAAGCCGGGGTCCTCGGCTTCCTTGGGGTTGATGCAGAGCCAGCAGTGATGCTTGATGTTGAACTGAGCCGCCCGGGCCGGCTCGTACTCCGTGAGCTGCCGAAAGTAGTCGTAAAACCCCTTCGGCGAGGATCGGTCGTAACCGGCCCAGAACGCGGGTTCGGTGATGGCGACGCAGCCGGCCTGCGCCATGCGGGCGTAGTCATCCGTGGTGCGGCTGACCATGTGAATGTGCGGATCGATGTAGGGCATGGATGGCGGGAATGAGGTTCGAGGTGTTCGGACTCAGGCGTTGGAAGCCGGCGGCACGCCGAGCGCGCCTTGCATCGGGGCCTTCTCGATCGGCTGCTCGGTCATGTCGCTGAAGTGTTCCTGAATGCGCCGTGCGCGTTCCGGGCCGTCTTCACTGAGGATGCGCAGCGCATCACGCAACGCCGCGATACGAAAGTCTTCGCCCGCCGCGGCATCATCATCGGACGGCGCGCGATCGTAGCGGTCGAGAAACGCGGCGATGTCGAGCAGCTTGGCGCGGTGCTCCATGAAGTACAGGTCAACGACCTGGGACTTCGTAGCGGGACAGTCGATGGCGTACTGGTTCATGCGGATTTCCCGGCGGTGGATGGTGATTCACTTCGCTGGGCACCTCCGTGCCCTGTTGCCTCGATGCCTCTCCCCTTCCAGACTCAACTGACCGACAACGTCGGCTGCACGTACTGCCCGGACATTGTGGCGATCGAGATCTGGCTGGCGAGATTCTTGCACACGCGGTCGATGTCTTCACCGAGCGTGGGGATTGAGTTCCAGTTCTCCAGCGGTGTGCCTGCATCGCTGTTGGCGCGAAGGTCCATGTTGATCGGGATGCCGCCGAGATACGGCAGGTTCATCGTCTGAGCGAGCATCTCCGCGCCGCCCCGGCCGAAGATGTCGTATTCCTTGCCGTCATCGCCGATGAAGTAACTCATGTTCTCGACCACGCCGAGGACGGCGACGCCGAGTTGCTGGAACATGCGCACCGCCCGCCGCGCATCGTCCTGCGCCACCTGCTGCGGCGTGCAGACGATCACCGCGCCGGTGAGCGGCAGCAGTTGCGATAACGTAAGCGGCACATCACCCGTTCCGGGTGGGAGATCGACGATCAGATAGTCCAGTTGTCCCCAGTCGGTCTGCGTGGCAAGTTGTTTGAACGCGCCGTGCGCCATCGGGCCGCGCCAGATCAGTGCTTTGTCACGTTCCACGAGTTTGCCGATGGTCATCGCTTTGATGCCGTGAACTTCGAAGGGATGCAGAATGTTGCCGCGCGCGGTTGGCTGAATGTCTTCCAGCCCGAGCATGGTCGTCATCGACGGGCCGTAGATATCGCCGTCAAGCAGGCCGACCTTCGCGCCGAGTTTGGCGAGTCCGACCGCCACGTTCACCGCCACGGTGGATTTGCCGACACCGCCTTTGCCCGCACCGATCGCAATCACGTGCTTGACGTTCGGCAGCGGCGTGCCGCGATCGCGCGTCTTTTCGTTGGGTGACCGCACGTCGGCGGTGAACTCGACCTCGATCGACGCGACCGGATTGCCGGTCTCCTCCCCCTTCGCGCGGATGGCGGCTTCGATGTCGCCACGGATTTTGTCCTTCATCGGACACGCCGGCGTGGTCAGTTCGATCACAGTGCTGACAGCATCGCCATCCACGCTCACATCTTTGACCATGTTGAGCGTGACCAGATCCTTGTGCAGATCCGGGTCCTGCACTGTGGCGAGGGCATTCTTGACATCCTGAGCGCTGAGCGGCATGGAATCGGGCTCCGTTTCGAAAACGACGGGACTCTATCGAGAAAATCGTGAACGCGCGATCATAGGCAGAACCGACGGCTTTCGCATCCCGAAAGCCGGCGCGATCCAACAGTGAGGGCGTACAACATCAGCTTCGGGGCACGCATTGGCTCGAATCCGCAACTATCATCCATCATCATCGAATCCAGAAACCGGCAGAGGTGAATCATGCAACGCGACCAGATGATCGATCGGCTTGACGGCCGAAGCGAACCGTGGGATATGCTCGTCATCGGCGGCGGCGCGACCGGCGCGGGGATCGCCGTCGATGCCGCCTCACGCGGCTACGCCGTCCTGCTCGTCGAGCAGCACGACTTCGGCAAGGGCACCAGCAGCCGCAGCACGAAACTCGCCCACGGCGGCGTACGCTACCTCGAGCAGGGCAACGTCTCGCTCGTCATGGAAGCGCTCAAGGAACGCGGCCTGATGCGTCAGAACGCGCCGCACCTCGTGCGCGAAGTGCCGTTCATCGTCCCCAATTACGTCTGGTGGGAAGCGCCGTTCTACGGCTTCGGATTGAAGATCTACAGCATGCTCGCGGGCAAGTACGGCTTCGGGCCGTGCAGGCGGCTCTCCAAAAGCGAAACGCTCAAACGGCTGCCGACCATCAGGACCGAGGGATTGCGCGGCGGGGTGGTGTACTACGACGGTCAGTTCGATGATGCGCGGATGCTGATCAGTCTGATCGCCACCGCCGCTGAACAAGGTGCGACGGTGATCAACTACATGAAATGCGCTGGATTGAAGCGCGATGATGATGGCTTTATCTCCGGGGCGGTCCTGCACGATCAGGAGGCCGAACGGGAGTACGAAATCCGCGCGCGGGTCGTCATCAACGCCACCGGCGCGTACGCCGACAGCGTGCGCAAGCTGGCGGCGGATCAGGATGAAGAGATTCAATCCATCATCGCCCCGAGCCAGGGGATTCATCTCGTTTTCGACCGTTCATTCCTGCCGGGCGATTCGGCGATCATGGTCCCGCACACGCGCGACGGGCGCGTGATGTTCGCGATTCCCTGGCACGGGCACGCGCTCGTCGGCACGACCGACACCGCGCTCAAAGAGACGCCGCTCGAACCCGTTCCCATGGAAGAGGAGATCGAGTTCATTCTCACGACGGCCGGGCAGTACCTGGAGAAGTCCCCCACCGAGGCGGATGTCCTCAGCATGTTCGCGGGGATTCGGCCGCTCGTGAAATCGGGCGATGGCAACAACACCGCCGCGCTGTCACGTGATCACACCATTCACATCGATCATTCCGGCCTGATCACGATCGCCGGCGGGAAATGGACCACCTACCGCAACATGGCGCAGGACTGCGTCGATCAGGCCGCCACCCTCGGCCGATTGGATGAACAGGAATGCGTGACCAAGCGATTGAACATCCACGGCTTTCATTCACACGCTTCGAAGTTCGGACCGCTGGAAGTCTACGGCTCGGATGCGCCGGAGATTCTGCGCATGGCGAAGAACGATCCCGCATTGGGTGAGCGACTTCATGCAGATCTGCCTTACATCCAGGCGCAGGTGCTCTGGGCGGTGCGCGAGGAGATGGCCCGATCGGTGGAAGATGTCCTGTCACGTCGGCTGCGCGCGTTGCCGGTCAACGCCCGCGCGGCCTGGGCGATGGCGGAACCGGTCGCGCAGTGCCTCGCAGAGGAATTGGGACGATCACCGGCATGGAAAGAGGAGCAGATCGCGGCCTTTCGCAAGTTGTGCGAAGCATCGCTGCCGTGCGCCTTGATCGCGTAACGCCGACCACCTGCTGCGTCTTGCTACTTACAGTCGCTTCATCAGCATGATTTCGAGCGGCTCCGGCGGCAGCAGCAATGATCCAACATCTTCGTACCCGACCTTGCGGAAGAAGTGCTGCCCGCTCTCGTCAGATTGCGTCGATGTCATCACGCGCGAATGGCCTTGTTCTTTCATATGCGCTTCGAAGTACTGAACGAGTGAACTGCCGACCGTTCGGCGGCGATGATTCTCCAGTACAACAAGCATGTTGATGAACGGGATCGAATCCCAAAACAGCGAGTATCGCAACCATCCCATGATGCCATCATTGGAGCGTGCAACGAGGACCTCTTGACGAATAAGCTTCTTTTCAAGAATTGCTCGATCGACATGCTTGTCATGGCGAACAAGCCATTCAAGATCGGCCTTGAGTGCGAACTCGATTGCGAACTGGTCCATGCCAGCAATATAGTGCGACTCACCGCCTCACGCCGCCAGGCGCAATTCGCCATCTTCACTGGCCTGCGCTTCACTCTCACCCTCCGCCCCGCCCGGCCACGGCACGACCGCGTGCACCGGCAATGACCACGGCCCGACATCCTTGCGATGTCCGATCCACCGCGCAAAGTACGAAACCACCTTCCGCGCATTGACCGGCTCGTGCAGCACGCCGAACGGGCTGCGCGTGAACTCGCCCACGTACCGCGCATCATTGGCGTTGTACGCCGGCTCATCACCGATCGACATGAACACCTGCAAACCCGCAGCCCCGTACGGCTTGCGGCTGCTCGCCGGCGTTGCGGAATCCGCATACGCCAGCGTGTGACTGCCCGGCGTGCTGCCGATGTACTTCAGCAGCGGCGAAGACGGTGGCACTTCCCGTCGCGTCAACCCCCGTGAACGAATGTGCAGCCCCAATGCGACCTTGTCTTCATCACTGACGCCCTTGTTCGGCTGAATGACGCTCACGTACAAACGCATGAGCTGCATCGCGGAGACCTTGGCGTTGTTCTTCGCCATCACCGTCACCTTCGTTCGCGTTCCCTCATCTTCGGTCAGTCGCAGGGCATCGCGATACTCGCCAACGACCTGTTCGATCGCGTCGACATCGGCCTGACTGACGCCGAACGCGCTCGGCCGCTTGCGAATGGTCTTCAGAAACCCGCTCGCCCACGAGAGAAACGGCGCATCGTTCTGTGGAATGGAAAGGTCAGGCATGGCGGCAACTCTTGGAGATATTGAAAGCGTACAGGGATCGTGCAAACCGGTATGTTCACCGCGCGATCGTGCACACTCTGATCGCGCGTGTGTCGTAAGACGAAATCACAACGCCGACAGATCGTCCGAAAACGTCCGTTACATAAGTGAACATGCGAAAAAGGCGCGAGAAACCGAGGTGTTCGATGCAAACACCTCGGTCTCGGCGGTGAAAACCGGGGATTGACGCGCGACATCCTCGGAATGCGTTGTGGAGACTTGGGAATGCAAACCGCATTCCCAGGTTTGTCGGTCGGATGCCAAGGCATCACACGCGGCTGCCGAGGGCTGCATTGGGGATGCCCAGCAAGGAATCAGCGCGATCGACCGAGTCTGAAACAATATGGACAGGTGCTTCCCTTTGACGATGAAGTGACCCACGAATGGCGTGGGCTCGCTCACTTGTTGTCACAAAGTGACTCACCGCTTTGCTTCATGGTGTTCGGAACTGTCTCTCGTTTTCTCGCTGCACGAGCTGGCGAGTTGGAATGCACTGCCGAGTGCGAGGAGGACCCAGATGATATCGAACAACGCAAAACTCTGGAAGAAGAACATCGGTTGCAGACCTGAAGTCAACGCGAGGAAGTACTGTTCCTGTTCCTGCCACACCCATGCAACAAACTGGTCCTGTTCATCGGGAGAATATGCATCCCAGCGTTGCATTGTCTCGGCCCAAATGTACTCCGGATAATGCGCCTGGCGCCATGCGGTTTCAATGGTGTGCTCGCCTGGCCATTCGATCGTCTGCCCTGCATCCATTCGTTCAAAGCAGATTTCATCCGCCATGTACACCAGTGGCAAATCCGCATTAAGCATCGACGGGGCTCTGCGAAACGCGCTCTGCTCCTCGGCTGAGTACGCATTCCATCGGCGCTTGGCCTCAAGCCAAACATCCTGCGGATACATCTGCTCGTAGCTCCCACTCTCCTCCGCAGAGCGAAGCGGCGGGACCGGCTGATTTGCCTCGAGCCGCTCCTCAAGAATGATGTCCGCAACTTCGGAAATCATGAAATCGTCGTTGAAGGAACTACCCAGTGTCAGACTCACCAACATCCACTTGCCAAGAAGAATCGCGCCGACTGCTGTCACCGCTGCGGCGGCGCCAAGCGCTGGTCCACCCTCGCGCCGGGAGCCGAGCATCGCCCCGAAACCGACGAGGATGCCGATTCCCCACGCGATGATGCCAATTTCGTAATGGGTGAAATACACCACCGCTGCCCACACGATCGCGCCGAGCAAGCCCGCGCCCACTCCACCAACAAGTCCGCCGACGAGTCTCATAGCCCTTCTCCTTCGGTAGATGAATCATTCAGCAGGAAACGTGGGTAGAGCGATGCAAGGAGCGGCACCCACCGGGTCCGCGTGCTATCAAAACAATCTCGACGTGGTAACTTTCGCTGCCGCTCAACGCACCCTGCACGACCACTTGCGAATGATACATACCTGCCCTCTCGATCCGCAAACTGCCATCGGGAAGATGCTCCCGCGCGGCGAGACTCTCGATGCGATTGCCGATGCGTGATGCCTCATTCGCACCAAGAAGGACCGGGCGGCTGCCGAATCCACCGGGCCGGGCACGATAGTAGGCGATTGCATTCCAGCGATGGAACTCATCATTGCCAATTGGCCAGAAGTAACAGGAGGTCCGCAATACCGA
Source organism: Phycisphaerales bacterium (assembly GCA_007693845.1). Classification (GTDB taxonomy): domain Bacteria; phylum Planctomycetota; class Phycisphaerae; order Phycisphaerales; family SM1A02; genus SKZB01. Next base: position 2,983 of record RECV01000261.1, on the reverse strand, counting down.
CGTTGCAGTTGCCGCTTAGATCGGCCGGACACTGTCGGCAGTCGACGCAAGGCCCCCACTGTGCAAGCAGATTCAGCAGATCCACAGCGCTGAATGGGCCGATGGGGTTCGGATCCCCGTCGTCGGGCTTCGGCTCGTCGTCTGTTGGCAGGTTGACCGATTTACCGCCGACCCGATAGATGCGGGCATGAATATCACTCTCCGCCGCCGCCACTTGAATGCCGATGCCGATGTCTGCCGCACTCAGGTCAATCTCGTTGATGCCCATCGCGGAGAGTTCGGCCGCGTCCCAAGTGTATGTCACCGTTTCTGGACCATCAGCCGACCATGGCCGTGGCATCGCCTTGTTCGGTCCGATCAGGTTGCCGTTGAGAAACAGTCGAACCTGTTCATCGCGTGGCGGTTGATCTGTACCTTCTACCCCGTGCCAACTGCGGACCACCGGAATTTCAAGCCCGGCCTCATTGTTGAGCTCAAGAATCACGAGCGGCGGCTGCGCTTGGCGAACAAGAAGGATGTGAGACACCTCATCCGCCGAGATAGTCGCGCTGGTCCAGCCCGACTCTACCAGTGCTGCTTCCGGCTCGACCCATTCATGCGCGCCTGACGCATTGTTGCTCTCCGCAACGGTGAACGGATATTGCCCCGGTGAAAGATCAATTCCCTCTGCAACCGTGTCGTGCTGCTTCCGGATCGATCCATTCATGCGCGCCTGATGCATTGTTGCTCTCTGCTACGGTGAATGGATATTGCCCCGGCGTAAGATCGATACCATCTGCAACCGTGTCGCCGTATTGCCATGCGCCAACCGTTCCGTTGTACCAGCGCCTGTTGATCCCTGCCATCGCATGGGGAAAGAGCAATTCTGCAAAGTCGGCCAGCTCCGAATCCGGACTCAGGTTCAGGTCGACTAACCCGGTCGGATCAGCGTAGGGGTGATCGTTCAGCAGAATCGCGTTGACATCGACGTTCTTCTGCCACCACTCTGCTGGCGTATCCGGCCCAGCATAATTGTCGATGCCGTGGTAGGCGCATGTATCGAAATCAAAACTTGGCTGATTGCCAATGAACAGATTGCCATTCTCGCCGACATGACCGAAGATCGACCCCCGCGCAAAAAAGTGCGTAAATGGATTCGGCGCGCGAAACATGTTTCCCCCGCCGATGACAAGATACGACGAGTTGGTAAAAAACGCCTGATTCGTCATCGTGTCCGTGACATTGATGGCATGACGACTGGACGTGGCCAGCGACATATCCGCGACGAGTTCGCACGCTTCGAAGTATCGAAAACCGCCGCCACTGGTCCATACAACGCCCGGCGTGGACTCATCGACCGCCCCCCAGTGCAATGAACATCGCTTATACAGCGCGTTGCGGCCTCTCGGCCCACCCTGCAGGCCGCGAGACACACACTCTTCGTACACGACGTTATACGTGCTCGGGTCTTTCGGATCTACCGGTGCGATGTCGCCGTTCAGGGAAAATCCAGTCGTACCCAGTTGCCCATACCCAATCGATTTACACCGTCGCAGCGTAATGGATTCAACCTTCACCATCCCCGCATCGCCGTGTGCAAGGTAGCACGTACTCCACGCAACGGGATTGACTGGTTCACCATCGGGGCGCAGAATTGAGTAGAGGTGACATGTGCAATCTTCGAGCAGTCCGTCGGTGATGTTGTGCTGACTGCTCTGCGCATGCATGACGAAGTGCGAAGTGTTGCCATGCTCAATACCCCAAGCGTGACAATTCCGAATCGTGTTGCGTTGGTTGAGCGCTCCAGAGGCAAAGCCGAAGCTGTGTTTGCCGGCATCCCATGAGACACAATCTTCAATCAAAGAATCAGTGACACCAAGACCACGCACCGCGTACCCCTGGTTGTTGATCTGCGCACCCATGAAGAGCGCAAAGTGCAACCCGCTGACGACATGAAAGGACCCGTTGCTGACTCGCAGTGCATCGCGGGCCATACACCACGCATAGTCTGCCGGATCATTGCTGAGTCCTTCCGTGTTGAGCGTCAGGACGCCCGTCTCTGGATCGTAGTGCCAACCGTACAGCGTCGTGCCGACTTCCGCGACGCTGTCAACGGGCACGAGATGTCCGTAATGCCGGCCGTGCTCATCGATGTTCTGATCCCAACGCCACACAACGGAGACGATGCCGCCCAGTCCTTCGAGCCCGCTGCCGATATTGCTGCTGTACACATTGCCAAACTCATGCGTCAACGACTCAAGCGGCTTGTCGCCGCGCAGCCACGCCTGCGGCTGATCCGGCCATTGCCGCACTTCGATTCGCTTGTCACTACCAGATAACATGAGGGGCTGTTGTCGAAACGTACCAGAAAGATACGCAATGACGTGTTCGCTCGGATCGTTCGTGATCGCGTCAATGAGATCAATGAGCGAGTTGAGTGGACCGAATTCTGATCCGTCTCCGCCGGATTCCGCCTCTGCGCACACATACCATTCACTGGCACCGGACGATGCTGAAACAGGTAAAGGCATAGACATTATGCCGATCGCCAACACCCATACCGTATAACGAAACACCGATCGGATCTTAGTCGGCATCATATTTCCTAGTCCGTAGCTTTCTGTGGCCTGTTTAGCTGCATCCCCAAACGCCCATCACCCGTTGATGACCATCGATAAGTGCTTAGTCCCTTGCAGATGTCTGCAATATTCGTAGATTAGCTCAGAATTGCCGCTGGTCCAATGTGCCATTGCCCATATCGATGACTTTTGTTCGGTTCATCCCGCATGTACGGATCATTCCGGCACAGTTGCGGTTATGACACCAGCGTACATTTTTCCCCTGCGTGACTGACCTGCCCCCGTTTTATGTACCAGCCGTTGTGAGAGTTGGTTGAGGTTTCATCGTGTGTTGAGGGCACCGAGCGGAGCGAGCCGGAGCGGAGAACTGAGGGACCTACGTGATGGTGCACGCATACACCACCAAGGCGGTGCGTCAGGCGATC
>RECV01000015.1 GCA_007693845.1 Phycisphaerales bacterium | reverse complement strand
TGCACAATGCGTTTCCTTTTCCGTCCATTCCGATTGCCCTCATGTGTGGGTCGGCTGAACAATTCGGCTGCGGATCTGGTGCGCGAAACGCTAGCCGGCGCATTTCCGCCGTCGGGTTCACTCGACCGACCGAACTGATCGTTCACTGCACATTGTTCATAGTGTTTGGATCGCAAGACGCGGTTGCGTGGCGCGATCCCCCGATCGGCCGCAAAGGGCGGCCTGGAATGATGACCCACGAAAGTATCGTGGCGCGATCGCTTGCGCCGGAAGACATTCATTCGGAGATGTACATTGCCGTGACGCACGTCATCGCCCAGCACATGCCGATGTTCTGCGCAGAGCAGAGTGATCTTGAGCGCGGCGAGCCGTACCGCGTCGTCTGGCTGCCCCGGCCGGAACATCGTCAGCCGCTGCGCGTGCTGGACGTCTGCCTGCCGTTCGTGCTGGTGGAGTCGGCCCGTCGGCGTACGCGCACGCTCGATGTGCGGACCTGCCGCCTTGCGCGTCTTGAAGATCGGTTCGGCCGCATGTACTTCAAACGAATTCGCCGCCGCATCAAGCAGCGGCAGAAGAACAAGATGTGACCAGAAACCGCGCTGCGGGTCGAGATCAGAGTTGTCGGAAGACTATTTTCGATATGATTCTGCTCGGCTCGCAGCGCTGGTTCCGATTTTTGAGCGACGGCCGGTTACTTCAAGGGTATCGCGATGGCCTTCGGATTCCTTCTTCTGATTCTTTTGATCACGCTGCTGCTCGGTTCACTGATGTTGGTGTTGTCACGGTGGACGACGTACCGCCGGGTCGAACAGGTGAGCTGTGCCCGGTGCGGCTATGCGGTTGCCTTTTCCCCGGCAGGCCGCTGTTCTGAGTGCGGCGCCGATCCCTGTGAAACAGGCGTCCTCAAGCCGGAAATGGGCCGCGCCTACATCCCGAATCGACGCGCGATCGCGTCCGCGCTGATGCTGACGCTCTTCTGCGGGATCGCCGGTTTGATAAGCGGGGCCTATCTGCTGCACAACCATGCTTTCGGTACCGTCCATTCTCATCAGTTCAGCTGGGATCAGCCGGGGTCGCGATCGTATCGGTCCGCGCAAATCACGTTTGATGAGCGCAAGCATCAGGGGCAGATTGCCTATCACGCCGTCTGTCTGAACCTGGTGTTCACGGATGGAACGGAATCAACGGCGATCTGCTTTACTCCGTCAAGCCCGATCCACGAAGTGGACGCGTTCGACCCTGCGAAGCGGGAGGGTGAATACGCTTCGCCGAGCATTCTGAAAGAGTCCGATGTGCCGCTCCGTGAGTTGAAGGCCTGGGCTGCGTCGATCGGGCTGAACGTGGAGGACGCGCAGATACAAGGTGAATTGCAGGACATCCAGCGCGTCCTCACACGGTCATTGCGCGTGCAGAATTTCTCGAGCGTGCAACTGAATCACTTTGCGGGCGGTTTCACGGGCGCAACCAGCGAAGCACCTGCATATGGGTGGCTGCCGGCCTTCACCGGTTTGGCCGCGATCGGGCTCGCAGCGGCCGTCAGCGGATGGTCCATGCCTTCCATGCGACGAAGGTATCGGCGGCCGCTGCAGAAAGCCGCCGAAGAGTGGCTGGCGGACGCAGGCGTGAAAGCAGCGCAACACGAGTAGCGCAATCTGGAATAGAAAGAAAAACCGCGGAAAACACTTCCGCGGTTTGAGGATTTCGCGTTTCGAGGGAGGCGTCGCTGTTGGCGGCTACAGATTTCCGCGTCGTTCCTGCTCGAGTTCGAGCGCTTCGAAGAGCGCTTTGAAGTTGCCCTTGCCGAAGCTCTGCGAGCCGCGTCGGCTGATGATCTCGAAAAACAGCGTCGGGCGATCCTGCAGCGGCTTGGTGAACAGTTGCAGCAGGTATCCCTCATCGTCCGCATCGACGAGAATGCCCAGATCCCGGATGCGGTCGTGATCTTCCTTTACCGAGTCGTGGCCGTGTTCCTTGAGCGTTTTCTCGACACGCTCCCAGACGATGTCGTAGTAGCTGTCGGGGATCTGCAGAAAGTCCACGCCCCGGCCGCGCAGCTCGGCGACCGAGTGAAGCTCATCATCCGTGCGGAAGGCGATATGCTGAACGCCCGGCGTGTCATCGTGCCAATCCAGATACTCCTGAATCTGGCTCTTTTTCTTGCCTTCCGCCGGCTCGTTGATCGGCATCTTGATGAGGTGGTTGCCGGAACTCATCACCTTGCTCATCAGCGCGGAGTACTCGGTGGAAATGTCCTTGTCATCAAAGTGTTTGAAGAGCTTGAACTCCATCACATTCTCGTACCACGCGACCCACTCGTTCATCTTGCCGAGCTCGACGTTGCCGACGCAGTGGTCGAAGTACTTCAGGCCGCAGGGGTGCTTCTTGTTGTATTCGTTGAGGGCGAAGTTCTCGTACTTGCGGAACTTCGGCATGAAGACGCCGCCTTTTTTGACCTTCGGCAATTCGTACTCGCCGGAGCGCGAGACGAAGGAGTGCACCACCTCGCCGTAGGTCTTGATCCCGGCCATGGTGACCGTGCCGTGCTCGTCCTTGTATTCGATCGGCTCATAGGCGGATTCGCCGCCGTTGGCGACCGCGCGTTCGTAGGCCTTCTCCGCGTCGAAGACGTTGAGGGCGATGTCCTTCACGCCGTCTCCATAGAGTTGAACATGCCGCTGCGCGGGATGATCCTTGCCGAGGCCTGTAGTGAGCACCATGCGAATGTTGCCCTGCGTGAGCAGGTAGCTCGCCGCTTCGCGCTCGCCGGTCGTGAGATCGCTGACCTGCTCGACCTGGAAGCCGAAGCAGTGGGCGTAGAAGTAGGCGGCCTGCTTGGCGTTGCCGACGTAAAACCGCACGTGATCGACATCGATCAGGTGCAGGGGATCATTCTTGGCCTGCTCGGCCGTGAGGGTACTGGGGGTGCTGGCGGTGGTCATGATCGTGCCTCCTCCTGTCGGTCAATGATGGTCAACCGGCGGATCTTCAAACGTGAATTCCGGCGGCGTCGGGCGGGGATCGTCCGTCTGGCCCGCCTGCCGATGCTTCAATCGAATCGCCGCCCGGCGTATGGATGAATGGCTGCCGTGCGGCGGGCGTTCCGGTCTTGAAGAATGGGCCATTGTAGGAAGACGGGCCGCCGGAGGGTAGTCCGGACCGACGCGGATTTGACCCCGAATCACGA
>RECV01000140.1 GCA_007693845.1 Phycisphaerales bacterium | reverse complement strand
TGAAAACGGAGAGGCATCAAGGGTGAGGGAAGGGCGGAGAGGGATGAAGGCACGACGCGACTGTGTTGGATGTCAAGGGTTGGTTTGAACAATTTCTGGTTTGAGCAAGGTGCTCACGAATCTTCGCGTTGAGGATGGTGAGGAGTTTGCGTGCAACGGCGATGAGGGCGACCTTGGCGCACTTGCCGGCATCGCGCAGTCGGCGACCGTAGGGCCGAATGTCCGGGTGGTAGCGTGACGCGGTCAGGGCGGCCATGTACAGCGTGCAGCGAACGGAGACCCGTCCACCCCACGTCGTCCGTTTGCCGCGCATCGTGCCGGAATCTCGATTGATCGGGGCCAGGCCGACGAGGGCCGCGATCTGTTGGCGCGAGCAGGTGCCAAGTTCAGGCAATTCCAGAAGCAGTGTGCGGGCCGTCGCCGGTCCGACGCCGGGGACATCGCGCAGCACGGCGTCTCGTGCACGCAGGTCGGGGTTGTCCTGAATCTGCCCATCGCGATCATCATTGATCTCGTTGAGCTGATGCTTGAGGGTTTCGATCATCAACTCGATGCTTCGCTTGACGCGCTGAGTGCGGGCCTGGCCGAGTCGATTGGACTCCGCGGTGATCATGTTGACGACCTGTCGGCGTCTGGCGAGCAACTCGCGCAGCGCCATGGCCTGTTCATCGGGCAATTCCCGTTGCGGCGGCTCGATGGCGGCGCCAAACCGGGCGAGGAGAAGGGCATCGATCTTGTCGGTCTTCGCCAGTCGGCCGGTGGCGCGAGCGAAGTCACGGACCTGACGGGGATTGACAACGACCACCGGCAGGCCGCTTGTGGCAAGTTCCGCGACGATTGAGCGTTCGTAGCCGCCGGTGGCTTCGATGACGATGATCTTGACGTTCATGGCCGCCAGTCGGTCCCGCACCTGCTCACAGCCGTCGGGATCGTTGGCGAAGTTATGGACCGAGTCGTCGCTGAGACCGAGATCGAGATGATCCTTGGCGACATCGATTCCAGCGGTCATTATCGATACTTCAGACATGGTCGTGACCCTTCCTTGCAGATACGGGCGTGGTTCGATGAGATGGATCAGAGGCCCAGGCGACTGTTCGGGCGAAAACCAGGAAACCGGCCGGGATCAAGCTCCGTGACGGCCGCGAAGGCCCAGGCACAATCGATCACGCGACCGGCGAAAGCAAAGCCGGCGACGAGGGTGGTCCGACTCCGATCGCTACGCTCACTCCGTCGGACCACCGAATCAACATACTGCAAACCGCCTTCCACCCGAGAATGAAACATACAAGGCACGGGGGCACGGGGACATCTGGTCGGTACTCGCTCTTCGCTTCTCTCTCCACCGCCCACTCATTCTCAAATCCCGATTCATTGCATTCTCAACTCCGCCGATAAACTTTTTTGAGGCGAGGAAGCTAGAATGGTGGGCTTTCACGGTCGGGGCCGATACGCACGGGCCGGGCATCGCTCGGGCCGATCTGACCGCGCCCGGACACCGAACCAAAGAAACGACCGCAAGTGCAGGTATATCAATGAGTAACGCCGATCATCCCGGCCCGCAGACGGATCTCTCGGTCAACGGGTGGAACAGCGAATACGTCGATGAGCTTTACCAGCGGTGGTCCGCCGATCCCGAATCGGTGGATCGTGACTGGCAGCAATTCTTCCGCGGCTTCGATCTCGGCTACCGCGTGCCGACCGAAGATGACGAACCGGCCGCCAGCGATCGCCAGGTTCAGGTCGCCCACTCCGGCCAGGGTCGGGTGGACTCGCTCATCTATCACTACCGCGACATCGGCCACTTTGCGGCTGACCTCGATCCGCTCGGCACGAAGCGGCCGTTCCCGGAGAACCTCGAACTGAAGTCTTTCGACCTCGGCGAGGGGGATTTGGACCGGATGTACGATCCGGGCGTCCTGCCGCTGGGACAGTCCGCCGCGCTGCGCGAAATTATCCAGTTGCTGGAAGACACCTACTGCCGCCACATCGGTGCGGAGTACATGCACATCCAAGACCGCGAGAAGCGGCGCTGGCTGCAGGGCATGATGGAACCGACGCGGAACCGCCCGGACCTGCCCAAGTCGCACAAGATGCGCATCCTCAGCGATCTCATCGAAGCGGATGCGTTCGAGAACTTCCTCAACACGCGCTACCGCGGCAAGAAGCGCTTCGGACTCGACGGCGGGGAATCGCTCGTTCCCATGCTCAACGAGATCATCGAGCGCGGGCCGCACCACGGCGTGGTTGAGTACACGCTCGGCATGGCGCACCGCGGCCGGCTGAACGTCCTCGCCAACATCATGAACAAAACCTACGACCAGATCTTCACCGAGTTTGAAGAGGCGTGGACGGAGGATTTCGTTGAAGGCGGCGGGGATGTGAAATACCACCGGGGCTATTCGAGCGATCACACCACCAGCGAGGGCAAGCCGATCCGGCTCACCCTGTCACCCAATCCGTCGCACCTGGAGTTCGTCAACTCCGTCGTGCTCGGCCGCGCCCGCGCCAAACAGCGCATCGGCCGGGACACCGAACGCAAGAAGGTCGTTCCGATTCTCATGCATGGCGATGCCGCCTTCCCCGGCCAGGGGATCGTCGCGGAATGCTTCAACATGGCGCGGCTGAACGGGTACGACGTCGGCGGCACGATTCACATCGTCATCAACAATCAGATCGGATTCACCACCACCCAGAAGGATCTCTTCAGCGGAAAGTACTGCACCGACATCGCCAAGATGATCGACGCGCCGATTTTCCACGTCAACGGCGACGACCCCGAAGCATGCGCCTGGGTCGCCCAGCTTGCGATGGAGTACCGCCAGCTCTTCAAGAGTGACGTCGTCATCGACATGTGGTGCTTCCGCAAGTTCGGTCACAACGAGGGCGATGAGCCGACGTTCACCCAGCCGGTGATGTACGAGCGCATCAGGAAGCACGAGCCGGTGATGAAGCAGTACGTCAAACAGCTCATCGACGAGGGGCACATCACCCAGAAGGAAGCGGATCAGCTCTACAAGGATCTCAAGAACAAGCTGGATGAATCGCAGACGCGCACGAAGGAACAGCCGGTCAACCCGCAGGTGCGCGCATTCCAGTCGGGCTGGGAGAATCTGTCTGCTGAATACACCGATGATCTCGCGCCCACCGGCGTGTCCAAAGACGATTTGGTCAAGGTTTCCGAGTCACTCAGCCGCGTCCCAGACGGCTTCAATTCACACAAGAAGCTCAGCAAGCTGCTCGACTACCGCAAGAACGCCGTGAAAAACAACGACCCGCTCGACTGGGGCATGGGTGAGATGCTCGCCTACGGCACGCTTCTGAAGGAAGGCCATCCGATCCGCCTCACCGGGCAGGACTGCGAACGCGGGACGTTCAGCCACCGGCATGCGGTGCTGTTCGACACCGAGACCAACGATGGTTACATCGCGCTCAATCACATCGATGAGGATCAGGGCCAGCTCTGCGTCCACAACAGCCCGCTGACCGAAAGCGCGTGCGTCGGGTTCGAGTACGGCTACTCTCTGGGCGATCCGCACATGCTGATTATCTGGGAAGCGCAGTTCGGCGATTTCGTCAACGGCGCGCAGGTGATCATCGATCAGTTCATCGCCTCTGCCGAGGCAAAATGGCAGCGGTGGTCGGGCCTGGTTCTGTTTCTGCCGCACGGCTACGAAGGTCAGGGGCCGGAACACTCCTCCGCGCGTCTGGAACGTTTCCTCACGCTTTGCGCGCGGAACAACATGCAGGTCGTGTACCCCACGACACCCGCCCAGCATTTCCATCTGCTCCGACAGCAGATCAAGCGCAACTTCCGCAAGCCGCTGGTGGTCATGACCCCCAAGAGTCTCCTGCGGAACCCGAACGCCACCAGCCGGGTCGAAGACCTCGTCGAAGGCACATTCCAGCGCGTGATCGACGACCCCACGGTCAAGGATCCCAGGAAGATTGACCGCATCGTGTTCTGTTCCGGCAAGGTCTATTACGATCTCATCAAGCACCGAGAAGAAGTCGATCGCAACGATGTCGCCATCGTGCGGCTGGAGCAGCTCTACCCCTTCCCCGAAAATGATCTCGAACCGCTGCTCAAGCGTTACGCCAAGGCGAGCGAGATCCTCTGGGTGCAGGAAGAGCCGAAGAACATGGGTGCGTGGCGACACGCCGACGCGATGTTCCGCGAGGCGTTCGAAAAGAACTTGCGGTTCATCGGCCGTGACGCCAGCCCCAGCCCCGCCGTGGCATCGGTCAGGATGCACGAGCAGGAGCAGCGCAAGATCATGGTCGACACGCTCGGTCTGCCTTCTGAAGACGATGAGGGCGGCGACGATGACAGCCAGGACAAGAACGGCGCCAAACGCAGCGGCAAGACAAAGAAAAAGACGACGAGCAAGAAGTCACGCACCAGCAAAAAGAAGAGCACCGGCCGAAAAGCCGTCAGCAGCAAGTAAACTGATCTGTCCAATACTGATCTGTCCCACCCGGCTCGTACCGAACCCGAAGCAGACTGACTGAAGGACCCCTTCCGCATGGCCGTTGAAATCACCATCCCGAGTCCCGGCGAATCGATCTCCGAAGTCACGCTCGGTCCGTGGCACAAGTCCGATGGCGACTGGGTCGAGAAAGACGACACGCTCGTCGAAATCGAATCCGACAAAGTCACGCTCGAAGTGCCCGCCCCCGAATCGGGTCAGCTCAAAATCACCGCCCAGGAAGGAGACGAGATGAGCGTCGGCGATGTGATCGGCTCGATCGATCCCGATGCCTCCAAACCCGAGGGCTCCGGCGACGACAGCGCTGAGGAAGAGGTGGAAGAAGACGATCAATCCGAAAAGAAATCGAAAGAGAAGTCCAAGGAGAAATCCTCCGCATCCAGCGAAAGTGGCTCCGACGAGGACGCCTCACGCAACGAGGTGGCCACCGCCACCGCGGCCGCGGCGGGCGGGAATGGCGATTCCAACGGCCAGGCGTCCCGCGCGACTTCCATGGCGAAGAAAATCGCCGATGAACGCGGCGTGAACCTGGCCCGCGTCAAAGGCACCGGACCCGCCGGACGCATCACCAAGAGCGATGTGCTCAACTTCAAGTCCGACGACAGCGGTGGCGGCAACGGCGCGATCGAAAAGTCCGATCGCGATTCCACCGTGATGGCTGAACGCAGCGGCGGGTCGCGCGGCACGAAGCGCGAGAAGATGACCAAACTCCGACGCCGCATCGCCCAGCGACTCGTCGAAGCGCAGCACAACGCCGCGATGCTCACGACCTTCAACGAGTTGGACATGTCCGCCGTCATGTCCCTGCGCAAGCGTCATAAGGAAGCGTTCGCGGAGAAGTACGGCGTGGGGCTCGGCTTCATGAGCTTCTTCGCCAAGGCGTGCTGTTCCGCCCTGCAGGCCTTCCCCCGCGTCAATGCGTACATCATCGAAGATGAAATCGAGTACCACGACTACGTGGATATCTCCGTCGCGGTCGGCACCGACAAGGGCCTCGTCGTCCCCGTGCTGCGCAACGTCGAGCAGATGTCCTTCGCGGAAGTCGAACAGGGCATCAAGGACATGGCGGTCAAGGCGCGCGATGGCAAGCTGACCATCGACGACATGACCGGCGGAACGTTCACGATTTCCAACGGCGGGGTGTACGGCTCGCTCAACTCCACGCCGATCCTCAACCCGCCGCAGTCAGGCATTCTCGGCATGCACACGATCAAGAACCGGCCGATCGAACACCCCGACAAGCCGGGCGAGATCGTCCTCCGGCCGATGATGTACCTCGCAATGAGCTACGACCACCGCATCATCGACGGCGCGGAAGCGGTCGGCTTCCTCGTGCACATCAAGGACATGCTCGAAAATCCGGAGCGCATGCTGCTGGGGGTGTAAACGGCTGAACGCTCCGCGGCTGCAGCGTATCCATCCGATCAATCCAAACCGGACGCCCAGGTTCATGAAACATGGGCGTCCTGTTCGTTTTGCTCGGGAACCGATTCAATCCACCGCGCTGCGTCGAGGAGGATCCACGCGTTGAGCGGCGTCGGACGACCATCCATGGCGATCGTGTTGTGCAGGAGAGTTTCCGCGTAATGCCGGGACTCCGGCTCGCAGAGCTCGAACGGCGGCGAGCCGAGCAGAAACACGTGCAGGGCCCACGCCCGGTTCGTCGCATTATCGGGTTGTGTATATTCCAAATGCCATTGGCGGACACGATCGACCCGTTCAATCCAGTCGGCCCGGCCTTCCCGCTGAGCAAGTATCCACAGCGCATGCAACGCGCAGAGATCCGATTCGGTCCAGACTTCGATCGCCCGATAAAGCCCCTGCGGCAGGAGCGAGCCCTCGGTCGGTTCGGCGATCGCGGCATCGACATCGACCGACGCCCCCGCCACGGCCCACCAGAGAGCCACCTCGGGGCTGCTGCCGGGCGGCGCGGCATCGGGCGGAACCGGGGCCTGCCGCACCGCCGCGAGAAACGGCTCGTTGAGCACGCCGGCCCCCAGACCGGCTCCGGAATCTGTTTCCGATGGAACCCCCGAACGGCCCGGCGCCGCGTCGAGCACCGGCCGGGCCAACCCGCGCAGGTGACGAACCCATTCCGAACGACTGGGTGTATGCATCGACGATGGTTTCCGTGACTGGGACGTGGACTCTCTTGCTTCGCCTTGTTCATCCTGAACCGCGCCGAAAGGTTATGCGCAATCATTGCGTCTTTCCCGAAAGTTTCTCTTTGGAAGGACGCGGTCTCGGTGCTACGCTTCTGGTGAGATGATTGAAAAAGTCAAGACCCTCGACCTTCGGCTGCTGAAAAAGCGCTGTGTCGCTTGCGGCTATGACGGCTCGCTGCTCCGAGACGGGCGCATCGACCAATGTCCCTGTTGCGGATGTGACCTGCACGAACGTCCCCCCCGCAGCTACGCCGAGATGGAAGGGCTGCAACGCGAACCGGTTTCGGGGCATTCGCCGTTCGTCGATCCGGAACACCAGGAGCGCGTGATTCACCGCTGGCTCGCGTTCCTCTTTCTCTCCATGGTCGGTCTGCTCGCGATCGCGTACCTCTGCGCGGCGGCGATGGCGGTCTGACTCCCCTGCGGTCGCGCGCGACGGCACACACAGGTCTCAATGAAAAATCATGATCCCGACGTGATGATCATCACGCCGGGATCATGCGTTGACAGGTGAGCAGCGTTTGGTCGATCAGCGGATCGTCTGACTGCGCAGATACGCACGCAGCTCCGCGTCTTTCTCGTCGATCGTCTCGCCGATCTCACGAATCTTTCGTTGCAGTTCCTCGATCCGATCTTCCTCATCCATGAGTTGATTGAGATACCGCTTGCCGATGTTGGTATCCGCTCCGACCGCCTGAAGGTTCTCGCGCAGACGCGCCTGGCCCTGCATGATCTCATCGCGCTCGCTGCGCATTTTCTTCTCATCCGCGGCGAGGACATTGATCTCCGACTTCATCTCGATTGCGCGTTCGATCACTTCGCGGATTTCCTTCGGGAACGTGCCGCCGCGAATCAATTGCTGCAACTCGCTGGGTGACTGATTCAGGACCCGGATGGATTCCTGAACGGGTCGATGCTCGCGCACGGCCAATGTCTTGCTCTCCCCTGCCGGAACCTGAACCTCGAACCGGTACAGAGCATCCGTCTTCTCCCGGAAGGACTCGGGCGCGATCAGATCGGCATTTCCCGTGATCGGATGTTCGATCACCACGGTGCGGTCCCGTGAGCCGGCGTTGGTGAGCTGGTACTCCTGCGTGTAGTTCAAGCTGCGCACATACCGCACAATGCCGTTGACCATGGTGATCTGCGTCATTTGACTGGACGAGGACGGCCGATTGTTGACCGTCACGTCCAGATCAATCGCGTAGCTGAGCAATCGCTTCTCGCCCGCCGCGAGATGATCGAACTGCGCATCGCCGGCGTACATACCGTCATCAAAGATCGTGACCGGCCCGGCCATGAGCTGCTGATCGGTCTTGTTGTGCATTTCCACGGCATTGAGCGGATGACGTTTGAGCGCATCGGCGTTGTAAACACTCAGTCGCTCAATCTCGACGTGATCGTTGATGATCGGCAGCATGGCGGACCGGCGGCGCGGCATGGTGACGCGCTGGCGCAGGTCGTAGCTGAACAGCTCGCCGATGGAAGAACCGCTGGCGACGCTCTCGACGCCGGACTGTTGCCATGCATACGCTAGTTCTTCGTCATCCGGCCCGGAATCGCCGAAGAGCATGCCGCGACTACCTCCACCCCCACCTCCACCTCCACCTCCACCCATGCCACGATGCCGAGAATCCATGGCCGGTGGCGACGGCGGTGCCGCACGATCGTGCGACTTGGGGCGAAGCGAAGCAAACAGTTGCGGCCTGACCACCGGTCGGGCCAGATACAAGGGTGTGTACAGGTCCTGCACGAACGAGATCGGCCGGCCGCTCACGAGCGACAGCCGCACATCTTTCCAGTCATCGTTCATCGTGTTTTCGACGATCGCCCATCCCTGCAGAAGCGGCTCATCGCCGGTCATATCCAGGCGGTAGGAGGTCTTCCACACCGGCGTTTCGATCAGGTAGCCGATGCGAACGCGCCGCTCTCCCTCGCCGATGAACCGGATGTCCACGGCCTTCTGTTCCGTATCGCGTGAGCTGACCATCGCGAACAGCGCGCGGTCGAGTTCTTCCTGCAAACGCGCATCAGCAAGTTGGATTGAATCCGCGCTGGACAGCGGCACGGAACGGATGCCCGAGTTCGTGACCAGATTCAGGACCGGCTCGTCGATCTTCTGCGGCGGGTTGCCCACCGCCCGCGTTCGGGTTTCGACATTCAGGATGCGCCCGGTGATGCGGTCCGGCGCGTTGAGCATGATCTCCGCACCGCGCAGATCCGCGAGCAGTTCCGCCAGAGTCGGGTCGCCGCTCAAATCCACACCGAAGCTTTTCAACGTGCGTTCGAGCGGATCGTTCGCGGCGTAGTTGACGCTGTTGATCGAACCGCCATCAAGGTCCATGAGCACCATGCTCTTGAGGATGTCGTTGATCTGATCCTCACGAAAGTTGAGGCGCATGACCGCGTCATCCTGCACGGTGCCGGTGTGTTCGAAGTATCCCACCCCGCTGGCGAACAGAACGGCCCGGGTGATCGGCAGTGAGACCGGCGTGCCGAGGCGATCATCGATCGCGGTTTGAGGGGAGGTGTTCGGCGCGACGTTCGCCTGGGCCGATGGAGCGTGGAGAACCAGCGAACTGCTCAGGCAAGCGGCGAGCGCGCAGGATGACAAAACGGTTGAATGAATGCGCATAAGAACCTCATCGGGAGTTCAACGAATACGGCCCCCACATCGGAGCCCACGAACATGACCATCCACCGTCCACTCATCGTCCACCCACAAGCCGGTCCTCAGTCTTTCGCAAATCGTGGCGAGGATTCGGTTCATTCCGGTCGTGTCGCGTCGGGGCGACTTCTTTCGTTCAACGCACCGGGATGCACGATGTTCCAAGCTCAGGCAAAAGTTTTTCAATCCAGCCGCCGTTCGTCCGCGTGGCACAGATCGGCCTCTGACCGGTAGGATGCGGGGGCGAAACCTTTCCGGACCGATGTTTCCTCGCTGTTTCCCGCCCCGACACGGAGCCGATATGAGCCAGACGCTTGATGCCGTCCTGTCCCGAATTGATGCTGACCGCGATCCGGCGCTCGCGCGGTTGGTTGAACTATTGAGCATTCCAAGCATCAGTACCGACTCGGATTACGACGCGGAGACGAAGCGCGCAGCGCAGTGGCTGGCGGATGACCTCGGCTCGATCGGGTTCAACGCATCGGTTCGCGAAACAACCGGCCACCCGATGGTGGTCGCGCATCATCCGGATCCGAAGAACGCCGGCGCGAACGTGCCGCACGTGCTGTACTACGGACATTACGATGTCCAGCCGCCGGACCCGCTGGAGTTGTGGAACAGCCCGCCGTTTGAACCGCAGGTGGTCAAGGGCGAACACGGCGAGCGGATCGTGGCCCGCGGCGCGGTCGACGACAAGGGTCAGCTCATGACCTTCATCGAAGCGTTTCGCGCCTGGCAGGAAGTGCACGGCGAGTTGCCGATCAAGGTGACCGTCATGCTCGAAGGCGAGGAAGAGTCCGGCAGCCCGTCGCTCGATCCGTTTCTGATGGAAAACAAGGATGAACTGGCGGCGGATGTCTGCATCGTCTGCGACACCGGCATGTGGGACATTGAGACGCCCGCCGTCACCTACATGCTGCGCGGCATGGTGTATCTGGAAGCGACGCTCCACGGACCATCGCACGATTTACATTCGGGCATGTACGGCGGCGCGGTGGTCAATCCGCTCAACGCGCTGACGAAGATTCTTGGTGAGTTGCACGATGAGAACGGCCGCGTACAGGTCCGCGGCTTCTACGACGATGTGGAGGAACTGACCGCGGCCGAACGCGGCGCGTGGGAGCGGCTCGGATTCAATGAGTCCGCATTCCTCGCCGGCGCAGGCATGAAACAGCCGTTCGGCGAGAAGGGCTATTCCACACTCGAACGCACGTGGGCCAGGCCGACGTGCGATATCAACGGCATCATCGGCGGGTACACCGGCAAAGGCGCGAAGACCGTGATCGGCGATCACGCGCGGGCCAAGCTGAGTTGCCGGTTGGTCGCGCATCAGGATCCGAACAAGATATACAACGCGCTGATCGACTTCTTCGAGAGCCGCACCCCGCCGGACTGCACGTGGACGTTCACCAACCACGGCGCGGCACCGGCGATCCGTGTGCCGACCGATTCACCTCATCTCGAAGCGGCGAAGGCTGGGCTGGGCGATGTGTACGGCCGGGAAGCGGTGCTCATCGGAACGGGCGGATCGATCCCCGTCGTCGGGTCGATTCAGCAGATCCTTGGTTTCGATTCCCTGCTCATCGGTTTCGGGCTGGATGATGACCGCGTGCATTCGCCGAACGAAAAATTCGAGCGGCGATGTTTCGATAACGGGATCAAGTCACACGCGGCGATCATGGCGCGGCTGGCCGGCAAAACAACATAGTCGTGGGCATGTCAGATTGCGGTGCGATCACGCCGCGCTGTCTGCCATGATCATGATCATGATCAGGCGGCTTCCGCCATGGACGGGGCTTCGGATTCGGATTCAGATTCAGCTTGCATCCTTGGATCGGCTTTGACGACCGTTCCCGATGATTGGGCCTGGTACTTTTTCATTTTTGCCGCGGTGGACGCGCCGCGTTCCATCGACGCTCTTGCCCGCTCCTCCCGCGCTGCCTGAAGCGCCTGCATTCGATTCAACTGCAGCATCTGCAGTTCGCGAACGTCCAGCATGAGCTGGTGCCGGGCGCGGGCATTCTCGATCGCCGCCGCGATCACCCGCAGGCACGCCAGCACCAGCATGAAGCCGATACCGATGATCATCCAGAAGCTGAGGGACTCGACATCCGGCATGAGGCAGGCATCGGCCGGTTCGGGGGCTGACTTGATCGGACCCGGCCGACCGGATGAACTTTCCGGTCCTCCCCGCTTCACGGAGGTTGCTAAACTGATTTCATGATTTTCTTGAGCAAGATCCGGGTCGGATCACAGACCGGTTTCGCCCCCTGGACACGGTTCGCAGGCCTTTTCTGTCTGTTGTTCGTGCTGGCCATGTTCGTCTCGAACGCGGCAGCGCAGTCCAGCGGTGATGATGTCATCATTTCGATCGACCAGTTCGGCGTCGGCTCCACCGCCCGTCCCGGAGACCGGACCGGGCTGCGACTCGAACTGTTGAGCAATCCAAGTGGTTCGCTCGGCGAGGCGACCGCCGTCTGGGTGCAATGGGAAGTCCCCAACGCTGACGGCGACATCCTCGAGTACGGCCGGAACCTGACCCTCACGCGCGGCCGACCGACCTTCACCTGGCTCACCGCCCCGCTGCCCTACGAAGCGCGATCGGACACGATCTGGTCGATCCGCGTTTTCGAGATGCGCGATGGCGAGCGCCGCGGCGAGTTGGGCGGCATGCGCTTTCGGCCGGCCGATGCAGGCGCGCAGTTCGTCGATCCCAGCGCCAACCTCATCGGCATTATCGGATCGCGCCACATGGGATTGAATCAGTACGGCGTTCGCCATCGGCAGGACCCCCGACCGGCCGCAGCGCACGAATACACGCGAACCGTCTTCGGCATTCGCCCGGACGAACTGCCCGATCGATGGGAAGCGCTGAAGGGCTTTGAAGCCATCGTGTGGGGCACGGATCATTCGCCGTTGCAGTTGACCAGCGACACGGCCAACGCGTTGCGGCAGTATGTGCGCTACGGCGGACATCTCATCATCGTTCTGCCCGAAGACACAAATCCCTGGCAGACGGGCGGCATCGCCCAGACACCGCTGGAAGATATGCTTCCACCCGAACCGCCGCGCCGGGATGAGGAAGTCCAACTGTCGCAGGTCCTGCCGCTGATCAGCAAAGCGCGCGGCGCGTTGGGCGATTTTCCGCTGACCGTTCGCGTCTTCAAGGAACTGAACGCTGATCTGGACCGACTCGGGCCACATTACGTGCCGCACATGGCGCTCGAGGACGGCCGAGTCCTCGTCGTCCAGCGCCGGTACGGGCACGGCATGGTGACGCTCAGCGGACTTGATGTCAGTTCGGGGCAGATGGCTTCGATGCGTTTGAGCAATCGGGTTTCCGGGTTGCCGCAGGCGGATGTGTTCTGGAACCGAATTCTCGGCCGGCGGGTCGACACACCGACCGCGGCAGAATACAACGCGATGGGCGATGAGGATCTGCTCGTGCGCGCCATGCCGAACGAGCGCGCCGTCGGACCGAGCGGACTGATCTCCCAGCCGATCTCGATGTCCACGCAGGCGGGGCTGGGGTTGTTGATCGCGCTGGTGCTGTTCACGGTGTACTGGGTGATTGCCGGCCCGGGCGGCTTTGCCTTCCTTCGGATGTACAAGCGTCCGCAACACGCCTGGCTCGCCTTTGCCGGCAGCGCCGTCGCGTTCACCGCCATCGCCTGGGGCACCGTCAGCATCATTCGCATCAACGAGCCGCAGATTCGGCATCTCACGTATCTTGATCACATTGCGCAACCGGCGTGGGAAGCGCCGGATGACCTGCCGCAGATGCAACGAGCGGTCAGTTGGCTCACGCTCTATACGCCCGGCTACCAGAACGTGCCGATCTCGATCCCCTCAGGGGGCGGCGAACGTAACCTGCTCAGCACCTGGGCCGCACCGGGGGAATCCATCAGCCGCTTTCCCAACGCGAACCGCTATTCAATTGATGTCGGCGCATCGGCATCGTCCTTCGTCATGCCGTCACGTTCCACGGCAACGCAATTCCAGGCGCACTGGTTGGGCGGGCTCAGCGCCGAATGGGGCGGCATGATCCGCGAGATGCCGGAACGCACCATCAGCGTGCGACGTGATGGCGGCGGTCGCGAAACCGGACTCGAGGGCGTGCTCACGCATGACCTGCCCGGCACGTTGCACGATGTGACGTTCATCTGGGTGCGCAACGCCCGCTTTCCCGCGCGACGATACGCTGAGCGCGACGGCGAGGAACTCCGCTGGATGCCGCGCATGATGTCCGGCCAGATGAACAATCTGGGTTACATGCTCCGACTTCGGGAGTGGAACCCCAATGAACAACTGGTGCTCGAAGAGCTCGAATCGCAATTCACCGGCGGAGCCCTGCTGACCAACAGCATCGATCGACGGTACGTTGAGGACTACCGGTCCACGGGATTCGCCACCGCTCCCGGAACCGGGCTTCGCACCACCGACCGCGACCGATACCTCGAGATGCTCAGTTTCTTCAATCAACTCACGCCGCCGGCGTATTACAAGGCCCGGCCCGATGAGGACGAGCCGAACAATGTCGCCTTTCAGCGGCTTTTGGGACGGGAACTTGATCTGTCGAGGTGGTTCTCCCGGCCGTGCATTATCATCATCGGCCATCTGCGGGACTCGGAACTGCCCATCCCGTTGCGGGTCAATCAATCGGATCAGACACCCGAGAGTGAAGGCCTGACCATCGTGCGCTGGGTGTATCCGCTGCCGGTGGAAACCGACCTGGCGTTCGTCCGCTCGCAGGATGACCGGCGTGCGCCGGGCGGAGAAGCCGCCCGTGAACCCTAAGCGTTGAGACTGAACCGTTGATGAGTCCCCAGACCCTTCTCCCTTTCTTTCAACTTCAACTGCCTTCCGAGGATCGCTCATGCCGATGATCGAAACGATCAATCTCACCAAGAAGTACGGTGAACTGGTCGCGCTGAACAACCTGAACCTCACCATCGAACAGGCCGCGTGCTTCGGCTTCATCGGCCCGAACGGCGCGGGGAAGACCACGACGATCAAGATTCTTGCCACCCTTCTCAAACCGACGTGGGGTGAAGCGCGGATCGACGGCAAGGTGATCGGCTACCAGAATCACCTGATCCGGCCGGTCATCGGATACGTCCCCGACTTCATGGGCGCGTACGACGACATGGTCGTCAGCGAGTACCTCGAATTCTTCGCGGCCTGCTACGACATCCACGGCAAGCAGCGCGAGCAGGTGGTCCGCGATGTGCTCGACCTGACCGACCTGAACTACAAGGCCAACTCCGAAGTGAACGGCCTGTCGCGCGGCATGAGCCAGCGGCTGTCCATCGCGCGCGTGTTGCTGCACGATCCAAAAGTGCTGCTGCTCGATGAGCCGGCCTCCGGCCTCGATCCGCGCGCCCGGATCGAAATCCGCGAGTTGCTCAAAGAGCTTCGCCGCATGGGCAAAACGATCATCATCAGTTCGCACATCCTGCACGAGCTGGCCGAACTCTGTAATACCGTCGGCATCATCGAACAGGGCGAGTTGATCTTCTCCGGCTCGGTCGATGAAATCATGCGCCGCGCCAGCATGGGGCTCGTCGTTCACATTAACGTCGAAGATCGCATGGAGGATGCCGCCCAACTGCTCGCCAAGGTCAACGGCATCAAGAAGGTCGACATCAACGAGTACAACGGCAAGGCGCGCATTGACGTGACGATCGATCCCGACAGCGGATTGACGCCTTCGGAACTGCCCAACCGCCTGATCGCGCAGGGGTTCCGCCTTCAATCCATGCAGCCGGAACAGGTCAACCTCGAAACGGCGTTCATGCGCCTCACCAAGGGATTGGTCTCCTGAACGCACCGCGCGACTCGATCGGAACGCCGCGGCTCATACGAATCACGTTTCATTTTCAGGCGTGAGCCATGACGTTTTGCAGATGGACTTGAGCATCTCCTGCGTGAGTGAGCGATACGCCTCACCGCCGGCGTCGAGCAGGGCGTCATAGTCTTCGTACGCACGAT
>RECV01000016.1 GCA_007693845.1 Phycisphaerales bacterium | reverse complement strand
ACCGGTGCGCCGCTGAGTCTCGCCGCAAGCGCGCTGCGAAAGCTGTTGGGCAGCAGCAGCGCAACCTCAGGTCGCGCTGATCGAATCGATCGGCCGATGCGCCACGGGCCGGTCAGCCCGCCGTGATCGCCCGGCGTGATGTGATCCAATGAAGGCAGGCCGTTCAGGAGCATCTCCAGCGCGGGCCGCACGATGGCGGTGATCTGCGCCTCGGGGACATGTTTCCGGATCGCGCGACAGACCGGCGTGGCCATCACGACATCCCCGACCCACGAGGGCATGATGATCGCGATACGTTTCGCATCGGGCGGGATGATCGCCGTGCGTGTCATGCCTTCTTCCACGCCTCCGCGGGATCGTCATCATCGTCTTCATCGACACCATCGGCGTGGGGGGCCTCACCCCACAGCGTCCCGCCGTACTTGCTCTCGTACCACGCTTCCGTCAATCGCCGGAGTTCCGCCGCAAAGCCGAAGGCCTCAATGCGCCCGGCACGGAGGGTGACGGTGATGCGGTCCGGTTGATTCTCCAGTGCGAGGACTTCCACGCCCTGTCTCTCAGCGATGGCGTGAGCGTTCGCGCGAACCATGTCGCGCACGCGTGTTTCGGCGAGCGGCGCGCCCTTGAGTGCGCGCAGCGTGATCGTCGTGGTCGGTTGCGCACTCATCGCCGGGCATCGAACAGCAGCGTTGTGATCACCAGAAGTTGAACGAGCCCGGCACCGATCATCCAGTTCATGAACGCGGTGGATTGCTCCAGTTGCAGCATGCCGAGCAATGCCAGGAGCAGCGCGAGCAGTTGGAACAGCACCGCCACCATCATGAGCGGCGTGAAATCGCCGCGCTGCATGCGTTCAAGTCGGATCTCCTCCGCCAGTTCCTGCATGCTCTGTCGCATCTGCCGCAGTGTGTCATCGGGAACATCGCGCGGAGAGTGCGAGGCGGGCATCGGGGTGGGCGCGACGTTGTCGGCGAGATTGGACCCGCGCGCTGCTGTGGATGCTCGGGCCGGCGCGGCATTCAGGATGACCTCGACCGCCTTGTCAAGCGTGCCGACCACCTCCGTTGCCTCTTCGGCTTGCTCGTGCCGGCTCTGGTCATTGGTCAGGAGGATCGCGCGGCAACCGGCTGCGCGGCCGGCCTGAATGTCGCGCGGCTGGTCGCCGATCAACCAGCTTTGCGCCAGGTCGATGTGCAGATCGCGCGCCGCCTGCAGCAGCATGCCGGGGTGGGGCTTGCGCCACGGATGATCACGCCGGTATTCCTCGACGCTGGCCTGCGGGTGGTACGGGCAGTAATAGAACCGATCGAGCATGCCATCGGTCTCCGCCGCTTCGTCGATCAGCGCGGCGATGCGCTGGTGAACGGCGTCCACATCCTCTTCGGTGTACTTGCCACGCGCAACGCCGCCCTGGTTGGTCACCACGATCAGGCGGTAGCCGGCATCGTGAAGTCGCTTCAGCGCACCGGCCACGCCGTCCATCAGGCGCACCTGATTCGGGTCGCCAAGGTCTCCATCGTTGGCGATCAGCGTATTGTCGCGATCCAGAAATACAGCGGGTTGCACGGGATCGGAATGCTACCACACGCGCTCACTTCGCGCGCCGATGCGAAAGTTCATCGATCAGAACCATCAGAAATCGCCGCGGCCCCGGGCCTCGCGTGAATCCAGGTCTCGGTCCAATCGGTTCCCAGTCGGCTCAGCGCGAGCGTGATATCGGCCAGCTCGATTCGACCGCTGCGGGTCAGATCACCCTGAAGCGGGCAGCGATCGGGAACGCATCGACCGAGCCGTTGCGAGAGCAGCGCGATGTCATGCGGCGTGACCCGGCCGTCGCCGATCAGGTCTCCCGGTGGGCGCCAGACGCTCGGGTGGCCGGACCGGTCGGGCTTGATCGTTCGGTGAACCAGCCCCGATTCGGGATCGACGAGATGCGCCAGCTCGCTCGTTCCGCCGCCGTTCAGTTCAACGACGGATTTGACCGCCAGTTCCGGCCATCCGTTGCCGGTCTGGTCGGGCACGAGGCGCAGCTCGCGGCCGAAATCCTCATCCAGACCGTCCAGATCGCTGGTGACCACCATGACGGCTTCATCGGCGTGGAGTTGCTCGATTTCCTCGTTCCACGGGCCGCGAAAGAGGTAGACCGCGCCATGCGACCAGCCCTGCGGCCGGGTCAACGCGATCCGAGCTCCGGGCGCGCCGATGGCGATCATCGGCTCCGGATCAGCGGCTGAAGCGCCTCCCGTCGGGACCGGGTCGATGATCAGAAACGACGTACCGAACTCATCGCCCGCTCGCCAGCCTTGGCCGGGGCGAATTGAATCAAGCGGATGCGCTGACTGTTCGGGCGCATCGCTGGCCTGCGGGGGGAAATCGACCTGACCATCAGAGATCGTCTCAGTAACCATGTGTTTCGCCTGAGCCGAACCGACGGTCGCCAAGGTCACCAGCAGGAGTGCTGCGAAGAGCCGGGATGGGCCGCTTCGGATTCCGGACGAAAATCGGGTGCTTGGAATCTCATCGGGATAGTCGTGCGGCCCAAGGGGCGCGCAAACAAAATGTCGACAGCGGCCCGTTGAGCCACGGGGCACCACTCCGCACGGGTACCGACACGGCACGCGCAGAAGACGGCGCACGGATCGCAAAGGGGCCAATTGGCTGGTTCGGAAACTCGTGATGATATTCATGTTGTCCCCACACGAATCGGCGGCCGATGTCTGCCGTTCGCCCGGAAGATCGACTCAGCCCGAAACAATCCGACCTGAGCCCACTCACCGAAACGTGCAGTAGACTGACCGCACCCACCTGGACCACGCAGCCCGGATCGCCCCGATCTGACCCGGGCCAAACAGAACCCAAAATACATCGAAAGTGCGGGGCGTCAAGGCAAAAATTGAAAAAATGCCCGGCCGATCCGCCGAGATGGCGGAGCTTGCCGGGCCGTTGATCTCAATCGGATCGTTTCGTTCAGTTCGTCATTTCTTCCATCGGCGGGCAGGTGCAGAAGAGGTTTCGGTCGCCGTGCGCCTGGTCGATGCGACCGACGTGCGGCCAGAACTTGTGCTGACGGAGCCACGGCCCGGGGTACGCCGCCTGCTCGCGCGAGTAGCCGTGCGGCCAATCGTCGGCGATGACCGCCTGGGCGGTATGCGGGGCGTTCTTGAGCGGGTTGTCCTCACGGTCCACTTCGC
>RECV01000154.1 GCA_007693845.1 Phycisphaerales bacterium | reverse complement strand
CCGGCATCAGGCCGGCGTCAGTTGCCCTTCCGGGTCCACACGGGACAATGCCATCATGGTCTCCGGCATCAGTCTTGCCAACAAGTGTCAGCTTCTCTTCGGCTGCGCGGTGGTGCTCATCATTACCGCCGCATTGGCGGTGCCCTGGCTGCGCACGCCGTCCATCGTTCGCGAGGGTCAGATCGAAGTGGCCCGGCAACTTGCCGAGGCGTGGCTGACGGGAGAGATTCAGCTCGGCCAGCTCGAGATGAGAAGCGGGCCGTCCCTTTCCATGGAAGAGCTGTTTCAGGATGACGATCGTGATGCACTGTCGATACGGCTCTTCACGATCGATCAGATTGAGCTGGCGGAGGAACGCGATCCGTTCATTACGTCCGTGGTCAACCGGGCTCGTCAGGATCCGGCGTTCACCGAGCGATCGCAGCAGACCACGGTGGACGGACAGCGGGTGTATCGTTACGCGCGGGTGATCCGCGAGTCGCAGCGCCGGGCGATCCGAGACACCGCGCTGCTGGACTTCACGCCGTTCGTCTTCGCGCCGGAAGTGTCCGACCCGCTGCGTGCGGTGCTCGTGATTGATCGTCGCAGCGTGCTGGCGGAAGGCCAGCTCCTGCAAAGCCGCATCTTCATCATTGCGGCCGGGATGACCGCATCGCTCACCGCCATTCTCGTGTTCTACTTCATCCTGACGAAACTGATCTTTTCGCCGGTGCGCAAGTTGCGCGAGACGACGGAGAAGGTGCAGGCGGGCGACCTGACAATTCGCTCGGATATCAAGACCGGCGATGAGTTTGAACAGCTCTCCAATGCGTTCAACACGATGCTCGAACGCCTCGAACAAGGCCAAGCCCAGCTCCGCGCGATCAATGAGAATCTCGATCTCAAGATCAATCAGCTTGCCGAAGCGAACATCGGCCTGTTCGAGTCCAACCGGCTGAAGAACGAATTTGTCGCCAACGTCAGTCACGAACTGCGCACGCCGCTCAATTCGATTATCGGTTTCACGGAACTGCTCGTCGAGATTGCGCAGAGCGAAGAGAACGCGGACCCCAAGCGCACGCGGTATCTCAACAACATTCTCTCCAGCGGTCGTTCGCTGCTGGACATGATCAACGAACTGCTGGACATGGCCAAGATCGAAGCCGGGCGTATGGAAGTGACGATCGAACCGACCAGCGTGGCGGACCTCATTGAGGGTTTGGTGACGATCATGCGCCCCCAGGCCGCGCCGAAGTCGATCAATGTGCGCACGGGAATCGGCAAGAACCTGCCGATGATCGAAACCGATCCGGGCAAGTTGCAGCAGATCCTTTACAACTTTCTTTCCAACGCGATCAAGTTCACGCCGAAGGAAGGCACGGTCACCATTTCCGCTGCGCGCGTGACCCGGCAGGATAACTCGCTCGGCGTGCGCATCAGCGTGGCGGACACGGGGCCGGGCATTCCCGAGGACATGCAGGATGTGGTCTTCGAGAAGTTCCGGCAGATCGATGCGAGCCACACGCGTCAGCACGCGGGCACCGGGCTCGGGCTGGCGATCTGCCGTGAGCTGGCGCAGATGCTCGGCGCCACGGTTTCGTTTGCCTCCGAGCCGGGCCGGGGCGCGACGTTTTTTGTGGATCTGCCGATGACCCACCAGCCGGAAGAGCCGCAGCCGCTCATGCCGTGAGGCCGCGGCCCGAACGAGCGTGTGAAAATCACGCGCGACTTCCTCATGATTCCGCCCCTGCTACCATACGGGCTATGGCCGATTCACCCACGCCATCGCAGTCCCCGCCGCGTTCGGGCCGGTTCGGTGCCGCTTCCGCGGTCAGTCGGCATGCTGATACCCGCACCGCCGCGATGGAGGTCGCCGATCAACTGATCGACGGCATCGGTGACTCATGCGATCTGCTCATGCTCTTCGGCAGCTATCACCACCGCGCCGCCTTTTCCGACGGCGCGTCGTACATTCGCCACTCGATCGACGCCAGCGTGACCCTCGGCACGACCGGCGAAGCCGTGCTCGGTGGAGATGAGGAACTTGACGGCGGCGCGGGATTGACCGCGATCGCACTCAACCTGGGTGAAGCGAAACTCAAGACATGGACCACCACGCCGGATGATCCGTTTCGGCTCAAGCAGCCGGCGATGATGCGCGAGCGACTCGGTTTCGATGACGAGTTCCGCGTGGGGATTCTGCTGGCCGATCCATTCAGTTGCCCCGTGCCGCGCCTCGTACCCGCTCTTTCAGGGTGCGGCGAAGGCAAGCCCGTGCCGCTGGTCGGTGGCGTTGCGTCGGGCAGCACGCAACCCGGCATGAACGTGCTCGTGCTCGATGATCAGGTGACCAGCGTTGGCGGGATCGGCGTGAGCATCTCCGGCGACATCGATGTCGATTTCGTCGTCAGCCAGGGTTGCCGGCCGATCGGCAAACCGCTGGTGGTGACGAAGGCGAAAGACAACCTGATGCTCGAACTCGGTTCACGCCCCGCGTACGAAGTGCTGCAGGAACTCGGGCAGGGGTTGTCCGAACACGAGAAACATCTGCTGCGCAGCGGGCTGCTCGTCGGCTCGGTGATCAACGAATACAAGCCGCGCTTCGGACGGGGGGATTTTCTGATCCGCAATGTCCTCGGTTTCGATCAGCGCACCAAGGGGATCGCCGTGGCCGACCGCGCGCGGGTTGGTCAGACGATTCAGTTTCACGTGCGCGACAAGGACACCGCCGCGGAAGATTTGCAACTCCTGCTCGATGCGCAGCAGCTCTCCACGCCTCCTTTCGGCGGATTGCTGTTCACATGCAACGGTCGGGGGGAGCGTCTGTTCGGTGAGCCGAGCCACGACATTTCGATGATTCACGATCGGCTGGGCAACATGCCCGTGGCGGGGTTCTTCGCAGCCGGCGAGCTCGGCCCGATCGGTGATGGCAGTTTCCTGCACGGCCATACCGCGTCGCTTGCGCTCTTCCGAAGTCGCCAATCCGGTGCGGGATAAACCGCAGGTTTTCCAACCCGGCGCGATCCGCTTTGTGAATCACTTTTCGCCAAGCGGTTCAAAGCGAATCTGACCATCCACCCGTCGCGCGAAAAATGTCTCGACCCGTTCCAGACCGGTGATCTCGCGCACGAACTCGCGCGCGCTCTGAAGGTCCTCGTACTGCTGCTGTTCCAGTTTCGGCTCGGCAAGATTCAGGCGCGCTGAATAAAACGCGCAACCCGAGTGCGCGATAAGCACAACGCGATCGAGTTCGTGGGCATCGACCAGGAACTTGAGTTCATCGACGAGACTGCGCTGGGCAATGCTCGCCTCGGCATGGTTCGCCAGTGAGGCCGGACCGCCGGGCAGCACAACTCGATCGTATCGCGGCAGACTTAGGCCGTGGTGGAGAAAGTCGTCCACCTGATCGCCGAAGCGGCCGTCACTGCAGTACACCGCGGCAGCATGTATGCGATCGGGAGAATACGCGACCTGGCTGGTGAACGAAGAACCGGATGTCGGGGCGCTACACATGGGGGATATTGGAACATGCTGATTCACGGTTGGCAACAGTACCGGGTTCGACCGGAAGTCACGCGGCAAAATGGGCTTGGCTTTGATGAGGTGATTGTTCGTTTGCCTGACACGAACGGCAAAGTCCCCGTCTCTGCGAGCACCCTCGCGCAGGCATGTCTCCTATCATCTGCTGTATGCTCTACCTGGATAACAATGCGACGACCCGACCCGCTGATTCGGTGGTGGAGATCATGGCGCGGGCGCTCACGGAGTTGTGGCAGAATCCCTCCAGCGTGCACCGCCCCGGCCAGCGGGTTCGTCAGCAGGTCGAATTGGCGCGCGAACAGGTGGCGCAGCTCATCGGCGCGCGGGATCGGGAGATCATTTTCACGGCCGGGGGGACGGAGGCGGCCAATCTTGCGATTCTCGGCACGACCGCCGCGCTTCCCGATCGTCGCGTCGTGGTGAGTTCGAAGCTCGAACACAGCGCGGTGCGGGAAACGGTCGAAACGCTTGGCGAAGAAGGGCGGGAAATCATCTGGCTTCCCAGCGGAGCCGGGGGCGTCGTCGATCTCAACGCGCTGCGCGATGTGCTGCAGCAGCGCGCTGCGGAGATCGCGATCGTCTCGATCATGTGGGTCAACAACGAGACGGGCATCATTCAACCCGTGGAAGAGATCGTCGCTCTCTGCCGCGAACACGGCGTGCGGTTTCACACCGATGCGGTGCAATGGGTCGGCAAGGCGGGCACGAGCGTTCGCGATCTGCCGATTGATCTGTTGAGTTTTTCCGCACACAAGTTTCACGGCCCGAAGGGTGTCGGCGGTTTGTACGTTCGTCGCGGCGTGAGGCTGAACAAACGCGCGATCGGCGGGCCGCAGGAACGCGAGCGGCGCGGCGGAACGGAAAACGTGCCGGGCATTCTCGGGATGGGAGAAGCAGCTCGACTTGCAATGGAGTGGCTGCGCGATGAACAGCGAGCGGCACAACAGGCCGCGCTGCGCGATCAGTTCGAGCGGGCGATTCTGGCTGCCGTTCCCGAGGCGAGCGTGAACAGTGTGGAAGCGCCACGCATGTGGAACACGAGCAACATTGCGTTTCCCAGGCTGGAAGCGGAAGCGATTCTGTTACTGCTCTCTGAACGCGGTGTGTGCGCCTCGGCCGGGGCGGCGTGCTCATCCGGCTCGCTGGAACCCTCTCCCGTGCTGCTGGCGATGAAGGTTCCCGAGGAACGCGCGCACGGTTCAGTCCGGTTCAGTCTTTCACGCGAGACCACCGGCGAAGAGATCGACCAGGCGGTGGAACTCATCCCCGCCGCGATCGAACGTCTGCGCGGCAGCATGGCGGCGGTGGGTGAGACGCATCGCGATTGAATTCCTTGCCGTCCGGCCGTGAAGCAGGCGTGCCACGAGAGGTGCCGGGGAGATGCCGCGGTCGCCAGGAAGAAAGAGTGGACGCGTTACGGCCGGTCTTCTGATTCAGATTCTGTTTCGCGCACGCGCAGGAGACTGCGACTCGATCTGGGGCCGAACAGCCCGAGAATGCGGATGCGTTCGCGTTCATCGCGGGCGACGATGCCCGTTCCGGGTTCGATGAACAGGTCAGCGGTTCGTTCCGCTTCTGCGCGCTGAAGTTCAGCTCGAAACGTAGTGCGGATGTGCAACAGAGTTTCCGTGCCGCGATCCGTTTGCACTTGTGTCCAGCCGAGGTGTTCAATCGTTCGTGTTGCCGCGCCGCGATCTCGAAGCCGATCAGGACGGTCCGCGTAGACGACGCGAATGGAGGCGGTGGCCTCGCGCTGCTCGCCCGGCGAAAGTTCGGCGTAACCGACCACGAGGGGCGGGTCGAACTGCGATAACGTGTTCTCGTCGGGATCAAGCACCGCCGTCAGCAGGGCGAGGCCGTCTTCAACGCGCCAGTAATCAACGCGTCCGCCTTGTTCAACATCGCGCCATTCGGCTTGGTGTTCCGTCGCACGCTCCCGCTTCACCGTGATAGTGGAGGCACTGGCATTGCCGCCGGTGACGAGCTGAAATCGGTGAAGGTGCGCCTGTGCCGTGTACTGGTCCCGCAGTTTCAACGGGGGGGCGTCGGCCGTTTCGTCGATTGACTGTCTCTCGAAGGCCGATTCGGGCGCGGCGGGCGATTGACAACCTGCCGCCGCAGTGAGCAGCGGGGCGGTCAGAATGAACGCGCGGATGTGCCACTTCATCGCGGGGGCCGACTCCCGCCCTGACCGGGCGATTGACCGGGGGATTGACCGGGCGATTGGCCGGGTGGACGTCCGGGGCCGCGGTCGGCGGGACGGGATGAATCGCGTTCCTGGCCAGTCGGCAGGCCCTTTCGCTGCCAGAGGCGGTGCAATCGTTCGAGTGAGATCGGCTCCGTGATCGTGCCATCGCCTCGGGTTCGGCGGATGAACTGCCGGGATGGCGAGTACAAGGTGGTGATGACCGGCGATTCGGCACCGAGGCGCGTGCGAAGAACCCAGTTGCCCGAGTCGTCGTCAGCCGGCCCCCACTCGTCGATACGGACGGAGAGCTGGGGATTCGAGAGGGTGAAATTGTAAAAGTAGTAGGCGTACTCGACGGTCTCTTCGCGGTCCATCGGCAGCAGGCGGCCGATGATGGCGCCGAGCGCCTGGGACAGATATGACTCGGGCACTTCCCATTCGATCGGCTCGCGGGTGTATTCACTGCCCCGATCGCGGACCACGGTCAGCAAGGGGCGCGGGGCGCCGGTTCGGGCGGGATTCCGGATGCCGGTTTCAATCTCCGTGCGGGTGGCTTCGCCCTGGCGCTGCGTGCCTCGAACGCTCCAGGCCTCCTCGGTCTGGTCCCAGGACATCCAGTACAGGGCAAGGGAGTCGAGAAAGATGTTCCGCTTCGCATCGCCGATGGCCCGCCCCTGCAATCTGACCAGCAGGCCTTCCTGGCGCTCGCGATCGGAGTATCGATCGGGATGGCGGTCGGGGTTGAGCTCTCCACGCCGGCCCTCCCGAATCTCGAGGAGCGCGTAGCCGACTTCTTCCTCGGTATCGGGGTCGCCATCGGCACTCTCTCGGTAAATGCGGCTCCATTCGCGGGTTCCGATGAGGTCGCGAAGCTTCTCCGGATCCAGATTTTCGAGAAAACGTCGACCCTCTTCGATCCGCCCCATACGGCGAACGGTCAATTCTTCCGCCGATCGAACCGCGACGGTTGAAATCATCGCGTCAAACATCGGCCGCAACTGGGCGTAATCTTCCGGGAATAGAAGCATCGAGAAGACCAGCAGCACATTTTCGCCTTGGGGCAGAATCAGCCAGCCGTTCACGATCGGGTCTGCCTGCGGGTTCGGACGCTGCTCGACGTAGGCGAGATGGCCCTGAATTCCATTCACAAGAATGGATTTGTTCTCCAGGACGCGAAAATCACGCTCCGCGCTGCGAAGTTGCTCCAGATGATCCTCGATTTGCTGTTCCGCATCGAATCGGCCGGCGGTGACAAAAAGGTGCTGGACAGAGAGGTTCCAGTTGGGGGATTCAGCGTTTTCCGCGATCGTGTACACGATCTCGCCGGCTCCGCGTTGGCCGGTGACGGTCGAATCCGCCGGCCGGTGAAACGCCACACCAAGCGATTCGGAGATGAACGGCGGGGCATGACGGCCAAGGTGGCGAACGGCATTTTCGTCCGGCGAGATCGGGCGAAGCCCGTCGCGGAGCGTTTCGCGTTCTGATTCGACGAATTCTTCTTCCGGGGCGGCAGCATGGGGCGTCATTCCCGCTGACGGGCCGGCGGGCAGGCCGACCATGAGCCCCAATCCCATGAGTACCACTGCGAGGGGACCGACGCCCGATCGGCCCGATCGGTGCGGGCGGTCGGCAGATGGGGCGGGTCGGGAGGCGGAATCCCGGGCCGGCGAAATCACCCGGTTCCGAAACGGCAGGTCACGGCAGTCGATCATGTGGTCACTGTATCCCGCTCGGTGGGTTCGTGGTATGCCGGGGGCTCGGCGGCGGAAAATTTGGCCCGGTTCGACCGAGTCTATTGACAGCCCCTACAGAAAACGTATGATCTCCGGTTCGCCACTTCGGGCTGCGTCTTGGCATGGTGGGATATGCCTGCGGCCCGAGTGATCATATTTTCGCTTTGTTTTTACCAGCGAGGGATTGTCAGCCATGACCGGCGGCAAGATTCGAATTCGAATGGAAGCGTACGACCATCAGGCACTTGATGCGTCGGCGAAGGAAATCGTTGACCACGCCAAGCGCACCGGCGCACGGGTGGCCGGACCGGTTCCGCTGCCGACGCGCCGTGAGGTCTACACCGTCAACCGCAGTCCCTTCATTGACAAGAAGTCGCGTGAGCAGTTCGAGATCCGTACGCATAAGAGGATCATCGACATCACCGAGCCGAACGCCCGCACCGTTGAAGCACTCAACCGTCTGGTGGTTCCGGCCGGCGTTTTTGTCAAGATCAAGGCGTAGTGATTTTGTGTTTGCCCCCGCGGCCGCGTATGCGGCCGTTTTTCTTCAGATTGTTTTCGAGAACGACTGGTTTTCAAGAGTGTCCGGCTACGTTGCCCGCTGATTGATCGAGAAGCGTTCAACCCCTGGCCCGAACGGAGAGTTCGAAATGCCCGCTGCACTGCTCGGACGAAAAATCGGCATGACGCGCTACTACACGGAAGACGGCAGGAACATCCCCGTCACCGTGATTGAAGCCGGCCCGTGCCCCGTGACTCAGGTCAAACAGGCCGAGCGCGATGGCTACAGCGCGATCCAGATCGGGTTCGACCCGGTCAAGCCGCGCCGCAGCACGATGCCGATCATCGGGCACGATGGCAAGGCCGGTACGGGACCGCTCCGTCATCACCGCGAGGTGCGATTCGAAGATGCCAAGGACGTGGAGAACTACGAACTTGGTCAGTCGCTCGATGTGTCGGTTTTCGAAGGCGTCAAGTTTGTGGACATTGCCGGTACGAGCAAGGGCAAGGGATTCCAGGGCGTGATGAAGCGTCATAACTTTGCCGGTCTCGAAGCCAGTCACGGCGTGGAGCGTAAGCACCGCTCGGCCGGTTCGATCGGCGGCCACGCGACGAACCTCGGCACCGGTCCGAAAGTGAAGAAGGGCAAGCGAATGGCTGGTCACATGGGCGATGAACGAGTTACCGTTCGTTCGCTGGACGTGATCAGCGTTGACCCCGAACGAAATCTGCTGCTGGTGAAGGGCCCGGTCCCGGGCGCGAACGGCGGCCTTGTGTATATCCGTGAAGCGAAGCGATTGAACAGGAGCAAGACCCAGCGCGCGAAGGCCGGTTGATGCCAAGGCCCGATGGTGAAGGCCCCGCGGATGCGATGGACGCAGCCAACGGGAACCGCACGATCACGACAGCATGAATCGTACCGAGTCGGAGGCCTGCCCCGATCCACCCGCGAAGTTTGGACACTTCGCACATCGGATCGCGGAGGCAAAGGCGAAACAGGCGGCCGTGCCGCCAGGTGAGTGAATTATGATTGAAGTCCCCATCTACAACCAAGAGGGCAAGCAGGTTGATACCCTTGCCATTGATGAAGCGCAACTCGGCAGCGAGGTGCGCCCGGTCCTGCTGAAGCAGGCCTACGTGATGTTCCACGCCAACCGCCGGCAGGGCTCCGCCCGCACCAAGAGCCGCGGCATGGTCGAGGGTTCCACCAAAAAGTTGTACCGCCAGAAGGGCACCGGCAACGCCCGAGTGGGTCCGAAACGCACGGTCGTCCGCAAGGGCGGCGGGGTGGCGTTCGCCAAGACCAAGACCCACGAGGAATACCGCAAGGACATGCCAAAGAAGATGCGCCGCCTGGCCAACCGCAACGCGCTACTCGCGAAGCTGGTGGATCAGGAAGTCAAGGTCATCGACCAGTTCGACTTCAAGGCGCCCAAGACCCGCGACATGAAGGCCGTTCTCGACGCGGTTGGCATCGACCGAAGCTGTCTGCTGGCGATCGACCCGGACAATCGCAACGTGGCGCTCTCCGCCCGCAACCTGGAAAACGTCGACACGATCCGCGTCGATCAGCTCAACGCATTCGACCTGCTCAACCACCGGTACCTGGTCGTCGACAAGGCCGGCCTGCAGGCGTTCATCGACGGCACGGTCTGGAAGAACGGCGTCGATGAGAAGGAGGCCGCGTAATGGAAAAGACCGACGTCATCGTCAAGCCGCTCGTGACGGAAAAGACCACGTTCTACGCCAACGAGTACAACCGCATCGCCTTTGAGGTGGATGGTCGCGCGACCAAGCCGATCATCAAGAAAGCGGTGGAAGAGCTCTATAAGGTTCGCGTGCTCGGCGTCGCCACGAAAGTTCGCAAGGGTCAGCTTCAACGCAATCGCTTCGGCTACTGGAAGTCGCGCGATGTGAAGCAGGCCATCGTCAAAGTTCACCCGGAGGACAAGATCGAGTTGTTCTGATCGCTCGATTGACTCCGCATTTTCTGGATAGAAGAAGCCATGCCGATTCGCCAGTACAAACCAGTCACCAACGGCCGCCGCAACGCGTCGGTGAACATGCACGCCGAAGTGACGAAGAAGACGCCGGAAAAAACCCTGTTGCGCCCGCTCAAGAGAAAGGGCGGCCGGAACCATCAGGGCAAGATCACCGTTCGCGCTCGTTCCGGCGGTCACAAGCGTCGTTACCGCGTGATCGACTTCCGCCGGAACAAGGATGACATGGACGCGAAGGTCCTCGGGATCGAGTACGACCCGAACCGGACCTGCCACATCGCGCTGCTCGAGTACGAAGACGGCGAGAAGCGCTACATCCTCGCGCCGCGCCATATCAAGGACGGCGAAGTCGTGCAGAGCTCAGCGAAGGCCATTGAGCCCAAGCCGGGCAACGCCATGCCGCTGAAGTTCATCCCCACCGGTTTGACGGTTCACAACATTGAATTCGAGCCGGGCAAGAAGGGATCGCTCTGCCGCGCTGCCGGATCCGGCGCTCGTCTGACGAACAAGGAAGGCCGCTGGGCCACGCTGGTGCTGCCTTCGGGTGAGATTCGGCAGGTCTCGATCATGTGCCGCGCGACCGTGGGGCAGGTCGGGAACACCGATCATCAGAACGTGAAGCTCGGCAAGGCCGGCCGCAACCGCTGGCTCGGCCGCGGCCCGAAGACGCGCGGCGTGGCGAAGGATCACTCGGTGCACCCGCTGGGCGGCGGTGAAGGACGTTCCAAGAGCGGACGCGAGCCGATGAGCGCCTCGGGCACCAAGAGTAAGGGCGGTCGCACGCGTCCCCGCGGCCGCTGGAGCGACAACCGCATCCTGCGTCGTCGCAAGAGCAAGCGTTACGGACAGCTCAAGATCTGAGCGAAAGGGCGGATTGGATTCTCGGGTTTTCGCCATCGACGGCTGCCCGGTTTGAAAGACTGATTTACGAGAGTTGGACTTATGTCACGATCACTGAAAAAAGGCCCGTTTGTCGACGAGAAGCTCTACCGCAAGGTGGAGAAGCAGTCCAGTGCGACGAACAAGCGTCCCATCAAGACCTGGGCGCGGGCGTGCACCATCGTCCCGGAATTCGTCGGGTACACGTTCCAGGTTCACAACGGCCGTCACTTCACGGAAGTGTTCGTGACGGAAGATATGGTCGGCCACAAGCTGGGTGAGTTCAGCCCGACGCGGTTGTTCCGCGGTCATACGAATAAGAAGGAAGGCATCAAGTTACGTTGATTCGGTTAGCACCGGACCACGTGAGATACGGATACGGATCATGGCATACCAGGCATCACATCGTTTCGCTCGCATTGCACCGAGGAAGGCCCGTCTCGTGGCGGACCTGATCCGCGGCATGGACATCGACGAGGCGATGCTTCAGTTGCAGTTCTCCAAAAAGCGCTCTGCGTGGTACCTCAAGGCGGTACTCAACAGCGCGATCGCCAACGCGGAAGAGTCCGAGGCCAGCGTGGAGAATCTGTACGTCAAGCAAAGCTGGGTGGATGAGGGTCCGACGATCAAGCGCTTCCAGCCGAAGGATCGCGGCCGGGCGCACCCGATCAACAAACGCACCAGTCATCTGCACATCGTTCTGGACGAGAGGAACTGAGTTCTATGGGACAGAAGACCCATCCATTCGGATTTCGCGTCGGGATTACCGAGGGACACAAGTCCCGCTGGTACGCGCCCAAGGCGCTCTTTGCCGAACTTCTCGTGGAAGACTACGAGATTCGCAAGTACGTCGACAAGCGCCTCAACCGCACGCCTCCTTTCGCGGCGGTGTCCGACATTGTCATCGAACGCACCCGCGAAGAATTGACGGTCATCGTCAAGACCGCGCGGCCGGGCCTTGTCATCGGCCCCAAAGGCGCGGAGATCGACAAACTCACCGCCGACCTGCAGGCCCTCACCGGCCGTAAGGTTTCGGTCAAGATCATCGAGGTGACCAACCCCGACACCGATGCGAGGTTGATCGGCGAGGCGATCGGCGAGCAGATGAAGAAGCGCGCGAACTTCCGCCGCCTGCTCAAGCAGCGCTGTGAAGCCGCGATTCAGAACGGCGCGAAGGGGGTTCGCATCCAGGTTTCCGGCCGTCTCGGCGGCGCGGAAATGAGCCGCACGTTCGCCACGCGTCTCGGATCGATTCCGCTTTCGACGCTGCAGGCGAACGTGGATTACGCCTGTGTCGCGTCGCATACGACCTACGGCACGATCGGCGTCAAGGTGTGGGTGTACAAAGGGATGTACACCGACAGTGAAGAGGAACAATCAGATTCGAAGGCAGCCGGCGCTCGTGCCCGGGCCCGAGGTCGTCGTTGATTACGTTTGAATGAATTGAGTCAGTCAGTCGGTCCACCGGACCGAGAGTAACAGGAGTTTCATCCGATGCCCCGGATGCCGAAACGAGTCAAGTTCCGCAAACAGATGCGCGGCAAGTTGCGCGGCAACGCAACGCGTGGCAACTACGTTGCGTACGGTGATTTCGGCCTGCAGTCGCTGGACACGCACTGGATCAGCGCGCGTCAGATCGAGGCCGGCCGTATTGCTGCCCAGCACTTCCTGCGTCGTCAGGGCAAGGTGTACATCCGGGTCTTCCCGGACAAGCCGATCTCGAAGAAGCCGCTGGAAACGCGCATGGGCAAGGGCAAGGCGGACACCGATTTCTGGGCCGCCCGCGTGAAGCCCGGCACGATGCTGTTCGAGATTGCCGGCGTGCCGGAGGATACGGCCAAGCAGGCGATGGCGCGTATCGCCCACAAGATGCCGGTGCGTTGCCGGTTCGTCGGTCGCCGTCTGGCGGTGTAAGGAACCGGGCCGTTGGCGAAGACAGAGTGTTCAGTGCTCCCGTGAGAGTTGGATCATGAAGAAAAAGAAGTTGAAGATCAAAGAGTTACGCAAGCTGAGTGAGGAAGAGCTTCTGATCGAGGCGGAACGCCTTCGCAAGAAGCACTTCGAGCTTCGCGCCCAAGCGGTGACGGAGAAGATCACCGATACGTCGCAGTTCAAGAAGCTGCGGCAGGAACTTGCTCGCGTGCTCACGTTGCAGAATCAAAAGGCGGCCAAGGCGTAAGCCGGTCTCCCGTTTGTTTGAAGAGGTAGCCCATCGTGCCGAAGACCAAAGAAATCAGCATTCCCGAGCGTTCGCTCCGTCGCGTCGGTGTCGTCGAATCCGATGCGCGTGACAAGACGCGCAAGGTCGCGATCACTTACAGCGCCAAGCATCCCAAGTACGGCAAGTACATCCGTCGTCGGACGGTGCTGCACGTGCACGATGCGGAGAATGCATCCAAGAAGGGCGACCGGGTGGAGATCGCCGAGTGCCGCCCGATTTCCAAGACCAAATCCTGGGCGCTCGTCCGGGTGGTGGAGTCGGCCGTCCCGACTATCTGATCGAAGCTCGCCGTTCGCAAGAACGATTCAGGACCCCAGTTATGATTCAGAAAGAATCCCGACTCAACGTAGCCGACAACAGTGGCGCCAAAGAGGTGCTCGTGATCGGCGTGCTCGGCGGATCGACCGCCCGAGGCAAGTTCACCCGGCGATCGGCCAGTGTCGGCGATCGTGTCGTCTGCTCGGTGAAGAAAGCCCTGCCCAACGGCGATGTGAAGTCCGGCGACAAGGTCCGGGCCGTCATTGTCCGCACCAAGTATCCCACGCGACGCGAGGACGGGTCGTACGTTCGCTTCGACTCCAACGCCTGCGTGCTCATCAATGATGACGGCAACCCCAAGGGGACCCGCATCTTCGGTGCCGTCGCCCGTGAGCTGCGTGAGAAGAATTACATGAAGATCGTTTCGCTCGCATCGGAGGTTGTCTGAACATGCCGCGTCATATTCGAAAAGGTGATACGGTCATTGTGACCGCCGGCAACGACAAGGGCGCGACCGGCCAGGTCCTGCGCGTCATCGGCGAGAAGGATTCCGTCGTCGTGCAGGGCGTCAACATCCGCACCAAGCACGTCAAGCCGACCCAGCAGAGCCCGAAGGGCGGCCTGCTGCGGCGGGAATCGCCGATCCACATGAGCAACGTCAGCCCCGTGGTGGACGGCAAGCCGACCCGTGTGCGTTTCGAAAAGCGCAAGGACGGGACGAAGGTGCGTATCGCTGCGCGTGGCGGCCAGGTGCTGCACACGTTACGCGGCGAGAAGAGCGCTCCACCGCAGGTGAAGGTCAAGGAAAAGCCCGCCACACCGGAAGCCCCGGAGTAATTTCAACCGTTTCTCGCCCCCGAGGGTGAAAGCCGGTCTCGCAAGTCAGTTCCGCAAGCCAGTGCTGCAAGAAAGTGATAACCATGGTTGCTCAGACAGAAACCCCGACCCAACAACGCGAAAAGCCGCGGCTTCAGCAGCGATACGAAGAGGCGATTACGCCCAAGCTGATGGAGAAGTTCGGTCTCAAGAACCGGCATGAAATGCCGAAGATCGAGAAGGTCGTCGTGAACTGCGGCGTGGGCCGGTTCCTTGAGAACCAGAAGCTCAAGCCGGAAATCCGCGACACGATCATCACCACGCTGACGACGATCACCGGCCAGAAGCCGGTCATGGTCCTCGCGAAGAAGTCGGTGGCGAACTTCAAGGTGCGTGAAGGCGCACCGTCGAGCTTCATGGTCACCGTGCGGCGCGACCGGATGTGGCACTTCCTTGATCGCCTGCTGAATCTGGCGATCCCGCGGATCAAGGACTTCCGCGGCGTGAAGGATTCCTCCTTCGACAAGGCGGGCACGTACTCGTTTGGCCTGAACGAACAGGCGGTCTGGCCGGAAATCAACATGGCCAACACCAACTTCGTTCACGGCATGAACATCAACATCGTTTTCGAACGCTCGAACCCGGAGATGAGCCGGTACGCGCTGGAACAGCTCGGCATGCCGTTCGTTCGCAAGGAAGGCGAGAAGCCCGTCGCCGAGTTGCAGAGTTGAACCCGATTGAATCAAGCACTGAATTCTCGCCCCCATTGAGGAAGGCAAAGACGTATGGCCAGTAAAGCAAAGTTCGCCAAGATGAAGAAAGAACCGAAGTTCTCGAGCCGCAAGGTCAACCGCTGTCAGATCAGCGGCCGATCGCGCGGCGTGTACCGGAAATTCGGGGTCAGCCGCATCGTCCTGCGGGAACTCGCCCTGCAGGGCATGATCCCCGGCATGCGGAAGGCGAGCTGGTAAACCACGACGGGTAACGAACGATAGACCGCGAGCGGCACGTCCCTCCGTTGGATACGGCCGACTCGATTTGCAGGAGTGATCAATGTCGCAGCAAGACCTCACCGCTGACATGCTGACGCGTATCCGTAACGCCAGTCGGAACGGCGCCAAGTCCGTCAAGTGTCTCAACAACAAGCTCAACCGCGGCGTCGCTCAGGTGCTCGTGGACGAGGGATACATCAAGAGTTTCGACGTCGTTGATGATGGTCGTCAGGGCGTGCTCAAGATCGAACTCAAGTACGGCCCGCGCGGCGAACACCTGATCAGTTCGATCGACCGCTACTCCAAGCCCGGACGACGGGTCTATAGCGGCAAGGACGACCTGCCCCGGCCACTGCAGGGCATGGGCATCGCCATCATCTCGACCAGCCGCGGTGTGTTCAGTGACCGCAAGTGCCGCGAGGAAAGCGTCGGCGGTGAAGTCGTCGCCATCGTGACCTGAGCAAGAACAAGCAAGCCCGCTCCAGAAGTGAGATCGCACCCCAGCTCGTGAAGGTGAACCATGTCCAGAATCGGAAAAAAACCCATCAGCGTCCCCTCCGGCGTCAAGGTCAACCTTGATCCGAAGACGCGTCAGATCGTGATCGAAGGGCCGAAGGGCAAGCTCGAATACGAGTATCGCCCCGAAGTTGACGTGACGTGGGAAGAAGGCGAGAACGCCATCGTCTGTACGCTTCCCGAAGCGAAGGCCAAGATTCGCCAGATGCGCGCCTACTGGGGCACCGTTCGCGCCCGCATTCAGAACATGATCACCGGCGTGACCGAGGGGTACTCGAAGAAGCTCGAGATCATCGGCGTGGGCTGGAACGCCAAGCCGCAGGGCAAGAACATTCAGCTCAACATCGGTTTCTGCCACCCGGTGGACATGATCCCCCCCGCGGGCGTGGAGTACGTCATCGAGGGGAACACGGTCACCATCAGCGGGCCGGATAAGCAGGCCGTCGGCCAGTTCGCCGCGGATATTCGTTCCAAGCGTCCACCGGAACCGTACAACGGCAAAGGTATCAAGTACAAGGATGAAATCATCATCCGCAAGCAGGGTAAGGTCTTCGGCGCGTAAGCCGGAAGAGGAAATCCGTCATGAAGAACTATCAACTCCGACGACTACGACGCAGCCGACGCAAGCGCGGCATTCGCAAGCGCCTTTTCGGGACCAACGAAAGGCCGCGATTGACCGTTTTCCGAAGCAGTCGTCATATCTACGCCCAGGTGATCAACGATCTGGACGGCAAGACCATTGTGTCCGCCTCGACGGTCGAGAAGGATAACAAGGCCGCACACGGCGGCAACTGCGATGCCGCGGTGCAGGTCGGTCAGACCATCGCCGAACGCGCCAAGAGCGCGGGCGTTGAGACGGTCATTTTCGATCGCAACGGTTTCCGCTATCACGGCCGAATCAAGGCCATCGCCGATGCCGCCCGCGAAGGAGGGCTCCGGTTCTGAGTCAGACCGGAACGTGAACGAACCACCCGCCGGATCAGGTCGATCCGGCTCAGCAGGCAAGGAACAGGACAGTACTCATGGCAGAAGTCCTCGACGCAACATCATCACTCGAGTCCACCACGGTCGGCGTGTACCGAACCGCCGCCACGGTCAAGGGCGGACGACGCTTCAGCTTCAGTTCGCTCGTGGTTGTCGGCGATCGGCAGGGCAGTGTCGGCCTGGGGTACGGCAAGGCCAATCAGGTCCCGCAGGCCATCGAGAAGGCCCAGAAGGTCGCCAAGCGCAAAATGCAGCGCTTCCCGATGATCGGGCACACGATTCCCCACGCCGTGACCGGCCGCTTCGGCGCGTGCGAAGTGCGGCTGCTGCCCGCTTCACCCGGTACCGGTGTCATTGCCGGCGCAGCCGTTCGTGCCCCCCTCGAAATGATGGGCATTCAGGACTGCCTGACCAAGTCATTCGGATCCACCAACCCGAAGAACCTCGTCAAGGCCGTCATCAACGGACTCGAACAGCTCCGGCACAAGGAGCAGATCGAATCGCTCCGCGGCGTTGAGCTCGGCACGACCGAAGTGGAAGAGTCCATCGAACGCGGCAAGGCGTTTATGCCGGCCACCGAGAGTACCGGCGAGAAAGCCGCCGCTCCGGTGAACGTCGTCGGCCAGGACAACAAGGGCGGTCGCGGCGGACGTCGCGGCGGCAAGGGCGGACGCGGCGGTGGCGGTGGCGGCGGGGGACGCGGCGGACGTCGTGGCTCGGCCCCGGCCGATGCATCCGGCGGCGGTGGCGGCGGAGATTCGTCATCCTCCGGCGGCGGCGACCAGTCCAAGAGCAACGGATGATGGAGGCGTTTCGGCATGTGTTGCCGAAACGCGACAATCGACTCGATTTACGAAAGATCGTTCCGGCCAATCGGAACGGTCACTAGACGGAACGATTCCGAGCTGGAGAGAACAGCACCATGATGATCCACGAGATCACCGAGAAGGTCGGCAAGTACAAGGACCGCAAGCGCATCGGCCGCGGTGAGTCCAGCGGTTGGGGCAAGACCTCCGGCCGCGGCCACAAGGGCGCCGGCAGCCGTGCGGGCAACACCTACCGCGCCTACTTTGAAGGCGGGCAGATGCCCTTCGCGCGCCGGATTCCCAAGCGCGGTTTCTCCAACTCCGCCTTCCGCAAGAACTACCACGTGGTCAATCTCAAGACGCTCGAAGCGCGTCTGGATGACGGTGCGGAAGTGACGGTGGAGTCACTCGCGGCGCTGGGGATCGTGCGCGACGCCACGCAGCCGCTCAAGGTGCTCGGTGAAGGTGACTTGACCAAGAAGCTCGCCGTGACCGCCGCCAAGTTCTCCGCTTCGGCGCGGGAAAAGATCGAAAGGGCCGGCGGCAGCATCACCGAAGTGGTTCAGAAGAAGTGGATGCGCGACCGCAGCCAGAAAAAAGGCAAGGCCGACGGCGACAAGGCGCCGAAAGAGAAGGCGGATGCCGGGAAAGGCCAGAAGGACGAGGCGTAATTTGACCCAGCCCAAGGACGCGATCTGATCGAGGCGACAGCCATGGTCTGATCTGATCGCAAAAGAAGCGGAAAGACACATGCTTCAG
The DNA here is from genome assembly GCA_007693845.1 of Phycisphaerales bacterium. Lineage (GTDB taxonomy): Bacteria > Planctomycetota > Phycisphaerae > Phycisphaerales > SM1A02 > SKZB01. Next base: position 33,659 of record RECV01000154.1, on the reverse strand, counting down.
GCGGTATTGAACATCTTCAAGGTTCCTGATCTGCGGAACCGCGTGCTTTTCACGCTCGGCGTGCTCGCGGTTTATCGGATCGGGTTCTGGATTCCGATTCCCGGCGTCAGCCAGGAACAGATGGTGCTCTTCGCCGAGGCCCAGGCCGAGGCGGAAGACGGCGGTTTCGGCCGCTTCCTCGAGTACGCCTCGATCTTTTCCGGCGGCTCGTTTATGCAGTCGACGATCTTCGGCCTCGGCATCATGCCGTACATCACCGCCGCGATCATCTTCCAGCTTCTCCAGTCCGCCGTGCCGCGATTGCAGGAACTGCGACGCGAAGGGCCGCAGGGACAGGCGAAAATCACGGAGTGGACCCGCTATGCCGCGGTCGCCATGTGCGTCATTCAGGCGTTCATGTGGCTGCAGTTCCTCGTCAACTCCAACATCGTCAAGCCGGAATTCCTCGGCTCGGGCAGCATCGTCATCTTCTTCATGGCGGGCGTGACCTGTCTGACCGCCGGCTCCATCTTCCTGATGTGGCTCGGCGAGCAAATCGACAAGTTCGGCATCGGGAACGGGGTGTCGCTGATTCTGACGGCGGGGATCATTGCGCAAATGCCGGCGGCGATCACCTGGATCGTCGCCAACTTCGAGCCCTCGCTCCAGGCCGAAGCCGGGATCGGCGTGGGCGGTCTGATCTTCCTGATCATCTCGTTCATTATCGTCGTTGCCGGTGCGGTGCTGATCACCGTGGCGACGCGGCGCATCCCGATTCAGCAGGCCAAGCACACCCGCGGCCGAAAGGTCTTCGGCGGGCAGCGACACTACCTGCCGCTGCGGGTGAACCAGGCCGGCGTCATGCCGATCATCTTCGCCAGCTCACTGCTGATTTTCCCGGCCTCAATTTTCGGCTACCTCAGCCGGAACGCGACGATGGGCGGCGCGGCCGACTGGTGGATTGCCACGACCAGCTTCCTGAACCAGAATTTCCAGATCGGGGCGTATCCGTACCTGGTACTTGAAATCACGCTGATCTACTTCTTCAGCTACTTCTGGACCACGGTCGTCTTCAGCCCCGAAGACATGGCCCGGCAGCTGCGCGATTCGGGCAGCTTCATTCCCGGCCTGCGGCCCGGACCGCGGACGGCGGAGTATTTGGAGACCGTGGTTGAGCGTGTTACGTACGTCGGCGCGGGCTTCCTCGCCGTCATCGCCGTCATTCCTTCGATCATCTCGCTGCAGATGGGCATTCCGTTCCTTGTCGCAAGCTTTCTCGGCGGGACGGGCCTGCTGATCGTCGTGTCGGTGCTGCTCGATCTGACCCAGCGGATTGAAGCGAACCTGCTGATGCGGAACTATTCCGGCTTCCTGAGCTCCGGCGATCAGGGCGGTTCGGCTCCGCGCGTGAGAGGGCGGCGTGGATAAATGAAGCGGCCGATTCCCTCCCAACCCGCCGTTCGCTTGTCTGTCGTCGGTAATCGGCTATACTTGTCGTTCCGGTCGCTTTCGCAGCCGGTCCGAACCGGTCCCTGCCTGAGACAAGGCAAGGACCCGCAGAAGAAGCGTGATGGTTCGGTCGCGGCCGAAATTTCCAACATTATCCCGGACCCCGATGCCGAGATCAGGCCGGCCCGATCCGTTCGGCCGGACCACGCCTGAGGCCTCAGCTTTGCCGTTTGATTTTTCCCGAGTTTCCCTCGAACGTTTGACAGGATTGAAATCCCCCGACCCCACGGACTGAGAACGCATGGCGAAAGAAGAAAAGATCACCCTCGAGGCGGAGGTCACTGAAGCGCTTCCCGATGCCCGGTTCAGAGTCCGGCTGGAGAACGATCAGGAGATTCTCGCCTACGTCAGCGGAAAGATGCGGAAGTTCTATATTCGCATCCTGCCCGGCGACAAGGTGACCGTCGAACTCAGCCCGTACGACATGACCAAGGGTCGGATCACATACCGGCAGTAAACGCCGAACGAACGACCGCCCTCGCTCACCCGCTCGAAAGTACCCGAAGAAGTTATCAAGCAAAACCGCACCCAGGATTGGATCGACCGATGAAAGTTCAAAGCAGCATCAAGCGAAAGACCAAGGATTGCCAGATCGTCATGCGACGCGGCAAGCGGTATGTCATCAACAAGAAGAACCCCCGCCTGAAGCAGCGGCAGGGGTAATGGCGATCGGTCGGCCCTGCCGCCCTTCGTCCGAGTGAAGCACGTTTGGAGTACACAGATCATGCCACGTATCGCCGGCGTTGATATTCCCGAGAATAAAAAGATCCGCTACGCCCTCCGTTACATCTACGGCATCGGGCCGCAGTTCGCGGACGAAATCCTGAAAGACGCGAGCGTCGATCCGGATCTTCGTGCGAAGGATCTCGATGATCAGCAACTCAGCGCGATCGCCACCTACATCGACGCCAACCTGATCGTCGAAGGTGCGCTTCGTCGTCAGACCCAGCAGCACATTCAGCGGCTTCGTGACATTCGCTCCTATCGGGGTGATCGACACCGTCGCGGCCTGCCCGTTCGAGGCCAGCGCACCCGCTGTAATGCCCGCACACGCAAGGGTAAGAAGAAGACCGTCGCCGGAAAGAAGGGCGTGAAGGGCTGATCCTGATTCAGTCGGCGAACGACTTTTCGTTTGCCGGCATCGCGTTCAGCCGGAGAGTCAGCAGTTTCGTCAGGTTCCTGCCCGCGCATCCGCCGGGAGAAGGAACCGCTTGCAACGAAAGGTTCGTGAAGGATGGCCAAGAAGAATATTCGCAAAAACGTTGTCAAGGGGATCGCCCATATCAAGGCGACCTTCAACAACACGATCGTGACGATCACCGATGTCAACGGCGAAACGCTGTGTTGGGATTCGGCCGGCACGGTCGGTTTCAAGGGCGCACGCAAGGCGACGCCCTTCGCCGCGACCCGTGCTGCCGAACGCTGCGCCTCCAAGGTTCGCCGCATGGGCATGCGGGAACTCGAAGTCCGAATCAAAGGCCCGGGCGGCGGGCGCGAGTCAGCCGTCACCGCGCTGCAGGCGAGCGGGTTGAACGTGACGGCGGTGGAAGACCACACGCCGATTCCGCACAACGGCTGCCGTCCGCCCAAGCAGCGGCGCGTCTGATCGATCATGAGGTCGGCGTCGAAAGCCGACTGATGGACGCACTTTTTTATGTTCGTTTCCCCGCGGGTCAGCAGGGGCGGCTGAATCGTTCAGCAGGATTCAGCATCGCATCCGATTCACCCACGGGTTTCCTGAAACTCAGGATCTGCTGAATCGTTGGAGTAATGCCATGCATGTTCGTTGGCGAGGAATGGAACTTCCCGCACAAGTCGTAATCGAAGAACGGTCCAAGTCCAACACATTCGGCCGGTTCATCGTTGAACCGTTCGAACGTGGTTTCGGAACGACCATCGGCAACAGTCTTCGTCGTATCCTGCTCTCCTCGATCGAGGGAGCGGCCGTCACCAAGGTCAAGATCGAAGGCGTTGAACACGAGTTCACGACCCTGCCCGGCGTGACCGAAGACGTCACCGACATCATCCTCAACATCAAGGGACTCATCGTCAGTCTGGACAGCGATGAACCCAAAACCATGAAGATCGCGGCGACGGGTCCCGGCGAAGTCACCGCCGAACTCATCGAGGCGGACACCGCCGTCACGATCCATAACCCGGAACACGTGGTCGCCACGCTCACCGACGAAGTGGATTTCGAAGCGGAATTCACCATCGCACGCGGCCGCGGATACGAGCCGGCGTCGGAACAGTACGGCCGGCGCGATGAACAGGTCATCGGCGAGATTCCGATCGACGCGATTTTCAGCCCGGTCCAGCGCGTGCGCTACCGTGTGGAAAGCACCCGCGTCGGACAGAAGACCAACTACGACAAGCTGATCCTCGACATCTGGACCGACGGCACCGTCAAGCCGGACATGGCCCTCGTCGAGGCGGCGAAGATCATGCGCAAGCACCTCAACCCGTTTGTACAGTTCTTCGAAATCGGGACGGAACAGGTCTCACCCGAAGCCCGTGCCGCGGCCAGCGTGGATGAAGAACTCATCCGCAAGCTCAACATGCCGATCTCCGAACTCGACCTCACGGTCCGCGCGAGCAACTGCCTCGACTCGGCCAAGATCCGCACGGTCGCTGACCTTGTGCATCGCGATGAGTCGGACCTGCTGACGGTTCGCAGCTTCGGCCGCACCTCACTCCGTGAAGTGAAGCGCAAGCTGGATGAGCTGGGACTTTCACTCGGCATGCCCCTGCCCGATGGCTACCAGCCGCAGGGTAGTGAAGCGTAGTTTCGATCAAACCATCTCCCGCCGATCGTGAGAGCGATCGGCGGGTCTTTGTTGTCAGGAGACACCCGTTATGCGACACCGAATTTACGGAAAACAACTCAACCGCACGAGCTCGCACCGCCGCGCCATGTTCCGCAATCTTGCGGCCGGTCTGTTCGAGCACGGCGAAATCGAAACGACGCTGCCCAAGGCCAAGGCCGTGCAGCCGTTCGTTGAACGCATCATCACGATCGCGAAGCGCGGCGGGTTCACCGCCCGGCGTCGGATCGAATCGATGCTGAACGACCGCAAGATCCACGCGTGGGTCGCCGATCCCAACGTGCCGGATGGCAAGAAGGACAACGACTACTTCGACCTGCCCGAGGAGTCGGAGATCGAGTTCAACCGGTACGGCGAAGTGCGCAAGGCCCCGCGCCTCGTGCAGCACGTCATGACCGCCATTGCCGAACGCTTCGCCGACCGGGACGGTGGTTACACCCGCATCGTTCGGACCGGCCGGCATCGTCTCGGTGACGGAACGGATCTTGTGATCCTGCAACTCGTGGGCGAAGAAGACGGCGCGGAACTGAAGGGCGGCACGCCCGTCCGTCGCCAGCAGGCCAACCGACGCGCCGCGTTCGCGGCCAAGCTCCGCAAGGGCGGCACCGCCGCGGCTACCCAAGAGGAAGCCGCCATCGCCGAAGCGCCAGCGGAAGAAGCTGTGGCTGACGAAGCAGAAGAAACCAAACCGACCGACGCCGCGCCGGAATCGCAGAACGATTCGGGCGGTGATGAGGCCGCAGGCGGTGAAGAAAAGAAGGACTGATCCAACGTCGCCGCCGTTTTCGGACGGCCGTATGATCAGTCAGCGCATTCTCAAGCAACGGGTCCGGCACCGCCGGGCCCGTTGTTCATTTGCGCCCCGGTCAAAACGAACGAGTTCGTCGGCGATGGAGACATGGCACGATCGGGATCGGTACACTGATGCCATGCTGCAGGAACTGGATGAGATTGAATCGAACGGCCTGGCCGAGCTGAACGCGGCCGGTGACGCCGATGCCGTGGAGCAGTGGCGGATCAAGTATCTCGGCACGAAGGGGCGGCTGAAGCAGATCATGCCCGGGTTGAAGGATGTGCCGAAGGAAGAGAAGCCCGCCGTCGGCAAGCGGTTGAACGAAGTCAAGACCGCGCTCGAGGCGGCGTTCAAGGAAAAGCAAGCCGCGGCCGGCACGTCCGCCGCGCCGAGCGGCCCGCGCATCGATGTCACCGAGCCCGGCCTGCCCTTCGGACAGGGGCGCCGGCACGTGCTCAGCCGCACGATCGATGAGATCACCGAGGTCTTCGCGCGGATGGGGTTCTCTGTGGCGGACGGCCCCGAACTCGAAGACGAGCGGCACAACTTCACCGCGCTCAACATTCCTGAATCCCACCCCGCGCGTGAGCCGATCGACAACTTCTACCTCGATGCGTCCAATCAGCCGGGCGGAGCGCTGCATCTGCTGCGCACGCAAACGTCAACCGTGCAGATTCGCGCGATGGAGAAGACGCAACCGCCGCTGAAGGTCATCGCCATCGGCCGCGTGTACCGACCGGACACGCATGACGCGACGCATTACTCGATGTTCCACCAGGTCGAGGGGTTGTACGTTGACCGCAAGGTGACGATGGTCGATCTGAAGACAACGCTCTTTCAGTTCGCCAAGGCGTATTTCGGCGAAGGCGCGGAAGTGCGTATGCGGCCGAGCTTCTTCCCGTTCACCGAACCCTCCGCGGAAGTGGACATGAAGATGATGATCAAGGGTGAATACCAGTGGGTCGAGCTCGGCGGGTGCGGTCTGGTCGATCCGAATGTGTTCGAAGCGGTCGGCTACGATCCGGAAGAGTGGACCGGCTTCGCCTTCGGCCTTGGGATCGAACGCATCGCCATGCGCAAGTACGGCATTGCGGACATCCGCTGGCTGTTTGAAAACGATGCACGGTTCCTGAGGCAGTTCTGAATCTGTGTGAAGGTGAGATCACCCGGGAGGTATGACAGATGGAAGACGAGCGTTCAGATTCACCGGTGCAGCCCCCTGCCGCACCGCCAACCCGCCCACAAGAGGTACACGTCGCCAAGAAGTCGACGACGTGGCCGACGGTATTCGGCGTGATCGGCATTGCCTGGGGCGCGTTCATCGTGCTGAGTGTCGGTTGCACCGTGGCGATGATGCCTTTTCAAATCGGCATGGCGGAGTCCGCCCAGAGCGAAACGGAACGTCTTCTCTATGAACAGACCGCGCAACAGGCGCCGATGACGATGACACTGTCCATCGTGTCGGGCCTCGCCGCCATTGTGCTGATCATCGCAGGTGCAATGCTCCTCAGCCGCCGCGTGCTCGGCGTGAAACTCTATGCCTTCTGGAGCTGGTTCGACATTGTCACGACCATCGGCGGGTCCATTTGGGGAGCGATCCTTCTCGCGCGGCTCTTCGATTCCCTTGGGACGAACGGCACGTCAGATCCCACCGTTTTCGCGGCACTCATCGGTGCGGCCTTCAGCATGGTGTTCGGTCTGTTGACGCTCATCTTGCCGATTACGTTTCTGATCTGGATTCGCCGGGAACGCATTCGCGAGGAGATACGGGGCTGGCGGTAGGATGTCGGAACGTCTCAACGGCCGGTGGCACTGCAGCCGCTCAGGTCGTTTCGTTGCGGTCTTCCGGAATCCGCGATCGGGCTTCCTCAAGAACCGCGTTGAGTCTGGCCAGGACCTGTTCCGGCGTGCGGTGCCGACGGAGTGAATCGGAGAGTCCATCGAGCAGGGCGATGAACTCGCGCAACTGCGGCGTGCGCGCTTCGATCCGCTCGCGCGTGTGCTCGATGAAGTTGCGGTTCAATTCCGTCATTGCCCGGCTGGCTTCGCGCTTGGCGGCAAGTGAAACCTCCGGGTCGCGCAGCACCGCTTCCAGTTCCGCGAAGGCCTGAACGTACAGTGACTGATCCTGATGGGCGCTGGAGTCTTGCATGGTGATGATCCTGAACGGGGATTCTTCGTGATCGTTCTGCCGCACGCCGCCATCTCGGCGCGATGGTGCGGCATGGGTTTCGCAGAGGGGCGGTCGTCAGCTCGATGGCGATTGACAGCGCATCATCAGCGTCGTTGAGCGGCGGCAATCCGGTGGTGCAGTACCAGAGCGTTGATGAGCAATTCATCGATGGCGGGACGGTGCGCGGCCGGTTCATCGAGCGCGGCCAGCAGCGCATCGCCGTGATGACGCAAGCCGCGCAACAAGTCGACGTAAGCCGTCAATGCCTCCTGCCGGGCGCGGAGTTGTTGATCATCTTTCCGCTGTTCTTCGATGATCGCGAGGATCTGCACCGTCAACGAGGCGATGATGGTCTCAATCGGGTTCGGCTCTTGCTCGTGCGCTGACGATTCATCCGTCGCTGCTGTTGAAAGCTCAATCAGCTCATGCTCCTGATATCCCATGGCATCGCGCAAAGCGGCGTTGATGCGCTGCACGCGATCCCGTGTTTCCTCGCGCGGCGAGGCCACGGCGGCGGCGCGGACGGGCGGCAGCAAATCGAACACGAGCGTTTCGAGTCGCGCCTGTCGTCTCGTGTTGTAGTCCGCAAGATACAGGCCGTAGTAGTCGCGCGATTCGACTTCGAGGGTTTCACTGATCGCGCGGATGAGCGGCGCGCTTTCGCGAACAACGCGGTCGAATTGTCGGGCCCGCAATTGATGTTCGATCAGATCAAGGATTTCTCCGGCCAGTGGGGGAAGATTCACCAGTCGTTCAATGTGGCCGGCCCAGCGCGGCAATGAGATCGCGCGCAGATGCGCGGCCAGTTGCGATGCTTCGGCTTCGATGGTCGCCCGCGACGCGTTGGTGGCAAGCGCGGCCAAGGCGCGGTGGTAGTGGTCGAGCGCCCGCCACAATTCGTGCCGAACGAGCAGGGCTTCATCCGCCGGGGCGGAGGCGGCGTCCGCAGCCGGATCGAACGCGCGCCAGTCCGCAGCGTCGTTGTTGGTCTCGACCGGCGCGGACTCATCCCAGACGATCGCGACATCGTGTAACAGTTCCACCGCCGCTTCGTGCGTCTGGTCGAACGCTTTGGTGTACTGCGCGAACTGCGTGTGCGGAATCTGGCTGCACGCCGTCAGCGCCGAGCTGACACAAATGCAAAGCGGAAGCAGCAAGAGCCGAGTGTGGTGCACGGATCGAGTCGGTCTGTTCATGTGATCGCTCCCCGAATGAAGCTGGAGGAAATGTTGTTGGAGCAAGCTCGAACGTACAAGGCGGGTTGAATCATCCTGTCGTCTGGGGCCATCGCTGGCAAACTCCGCCGCGGCGGGACGTTTCATCCCCATCGAAGCCATCGAAAAAATCGAGCCCGAAGGGCGGGATCAGAATCCTAACAAAATCCTATCATCAATCGGGCCCGGGTCAACGACTTTCTTCGAAATGATCGCCTCAACGACACCGGCGGAACTCGTAAATTGCATCCTGAAAGCGGTTTATGAAAATCATGGCCGCGCGAAATCCCGAAGGGATCGGCTCGGCAGTAACTGTAGCGCACTCTGATCAAGCGTCGGTTCGACTCGGACCGCCAGTCCGTCGCCCGACCGGCGAATGACGACCGGGCCGCGCGAGCTCTCGCCGATCAGGAGCAGGCGTTGATCTTCGGTCTCAGCAACCTCGGCGTCGATCAGAACGGGCAGCGGAGTCAGAACGCGCGCGACCGAGCCCTGGCTGACCGCGAAACCCAGGCCGGCGATTAGCACCGCCAGAATGACCACCGGCACGATCAGTGCCCGCAGCCAGTTCACGATCGCCAGCCGCATCGCGAGCACGAGCCACAGCGCGAGCGTCGCGACCAGAAAGGCGTCCAGTCCAGCCACGAAGCGCATCGTCTCCAGCCACTCTTCAACCCCCGTCGCGACCCGCGGCACGGGCTGAAGCATCTCCAGCCGAAGTGGAAGCAATGTCCAGGTGATCGCGGCGACACTGAACAGACCGGCGGCGATGGCCCCGACGTTTGAAAACACCACGGTCAGGGACGACGGTTTCGGCCCACCGGGCGTCAGCGGGCGCGCGGCGGCCAGGCCGGCGGCGGGAAGGCAGAGCATCGCGAAGCCCAACAGGAGCCATAGCGGGGACACCAGTCCGGTGCGCAGAATCGAAGTGGGCAGGTGGATGAGCATGTCCAGCCCGAAGATCACGCCGCCGAGCCATGGTCCCTGTTCATGCTGCAGCCCCGGCATGCCGAGCGACCGGGCGAAGCCGAAGGTGAACCCGAGCGTGCCGATCAGCCAGAGCAGGAACACGGTGCCGAGGGCGATGATGACGCCGAGCGCGAGCCGGACCGGCAGGGGGTCGGCCAGATCCCGGCTGCGCACCGACTTCATCGGTTGGCGAACGAGCAGCACCTTTGTCGGGGCGGAGCTGCGGCCTGGAGAACCGGATGGTCGGGCGAGTTGACTCATGGACGTTCGCTACGCCGGACTGGGAACCGTTTCGAGGACCTGCTGAACGATGCGGCGCGTCGTGGCCGTGTCGCCCGCGTGCATGTAAGTCTTGCTGATGACCCGGTGCGCGCAGACAGGGACGACGTTGGAGACGATGTCCTCGGGAATGCAGTAATCCCGGTCGTTCATCACGGCGGTGGCGCGGGCGGCCTGCGAGAGCGCGAGCGAACCGCGCGGGCTGATTCCGATCTGCAGGTTTTCGTTCTCCCGTGTTGCCGTGGCGAGCGCGATCACATAATCGACCAGCGACTGATCCATCCTGACTCGATCGACCTGGCTCTGAAGTTCGATCACTTCCTCGCTCGTGAGCACCGGTTTGAGTTCGTTCAGCGAGGTGCGGGCCGGCTGCTTGTTGATGATGCGCGACTCATCATCCGGCGCGGGATAGCCGAGGTTCAATCGCATGAGGAAGCGGTCGAGCTGGTTCTCCGGCAGGAAGTACGTCCCCTCGAACTCGTACGGATTCTGCGTCGCAATGACCATGAACGGAAGCGGAAGTTCACGAACCTCGCCTTCGATCGAGACCGTCGTTTCGCTCATCGCTTCGAGCAGTGCCGACTGGGTTCGCGGCGTGGTTCGATTGATCTCGTCCGCCAACAGGATGTTGTTGAAGATCGGGCCGGGCCGAAAATCGAAGGAGTTCTCCTGACGGTTGTACACCGTCACGCCGATGATGTCGGCGGGCAGGAGGTCCGGCGTGCACTGCACGCGCGAAAATGAACAGCGAACCGACTTTGCCATCGCCCGCGCCAGCACCGTCTTGCCTACGCCCGGCACGTCTTCGATCAGCACGTGACCGCGCGCGAGCAGGCAGGTGAGAACGCGGTCCACCGCCGCCATGTTCCCCATGTACACCGAGGTTATGTTCTCACGAAGGCGTTGAATGGCGCGGGTCGGCATGATTGAGAATCGATCGTGTCGTGAATGTTCGGGCGTGGTGTTCGTGCGGCAGATATCCGGTTCAATCGATACGGAAGCCGCCGGTGCGATCAGCCCCGGTGTACTCTCCGCAGCGGGCGCAGGTTTGAATTCCGAGTAGCATAAGCGGTTTGGCCGGAAAGGGCGTTGATGACCTCCGAGCACGGGTCCAGATCATCCCTTGAACCGCGTGAACTGGCTGACCTGCGGGTTCGCCGGTCGGTCCTCTGTCGCCGCTGTTCCTACGACTTGCGCGGCCTGCGCCTGGACCGGAAGTGTCCCGAGTGCGGTCTGGATGCTTGGCTCACGATCCTTCATCTGATCGATCCGGCGGCATCGAAACTGCCGCGCATTCGGAATCCGCGGCGGGTTGGGGCCGGCCTGGTCTGGCTGATGTCCGCCGCATTTCTCTTCATGCTGCTGCTCTGCGTGCAGGTGATGCTGATCCAACTGCAGGGTGCCGGTTTGGTACGCAACGGGGGAATCGTCCGTTTCATCGTTTTTGAAGTGCCGCTGCTCGGGATGATCCTAGCCCTTGCGGCACTCTGGTCACCGATCGCCTTCAAGCCGGCGGAGCGACTGGAAGCCGACCGCCCGGTGGTGAAGCCGGTTCGGGTTCTCTCGTGGTCGATCAGCGCGATGGCTCTGATCTCGATGCTCTACTGGATCTGCCAGCGGATGCAGTTGGAACTGGGCACCATGCCGCAGGACAACGAAGGCATCATGATCCGAGCGCTCTTTCACGCGCTGATGGCGATGATCGCCATCGCCGGCCTGCGGTCGCTGGGGAGCGTGATCGATCTGATCGGCCAGCGCAGCCGCGAATACCGCCAGGCGCGCGGCGGTCGCCAGGGGATCGAGCCGATGGTCGCCGCTTCTGTCGGGATCATCGTCGGCAGTGTGTTTCGGCTGGTCGGATTGACGATTGAGCCCTTCGCGGTCATGGCGACGCTCGGTCATGTGGTGAGCTGGGTGTCGATGCTGATGGTGCTCATCGGGCTTGCCTATCTTCTCGTCAACGCATTGTGGATACGCCGGTCATTGCGCAAGCCCCCGCCCGTGCTGGAACGCCTTGTTGAGCCGAATCCCCACGGCCCTTCCGGCGGGATCGATCCGGAGCCGCCATCCACGAGCGGTTGATCCTGCCAGCTTGGCAGATGTTCCGGCCGCAGGATCCGAGCGTGTCAGGCGGCGGCGCGGTCTGACGGGCCGCGTGTCGGGCGATGCGCCTTCTAAACCCATGTTTTTCAGCATGTTGCGGCGTTTTGTCCAGTCGGGATGGCTCGGCGGGAGAATGGCGCGGAATTTGATCCTTCATTGACTGTTCGCATAGCGGCGCCCCGGCGACGGGTGCGCGCCGTTTGAAGCTGGATACGTCATTCCCATCACCCAATGTGAGGAGATCGTCAATTATGGCCGTGAAGGAACTGGCATTCGACACCGACGCCCGCAAAGCCCTCCTGGCGGGCGTGGAGAAGCTCGCCAACGCTGTCAAGAGTACCCTCGGCCCCCGCGGCCGCAGCGCGGTGCTCGACAAGAGTTGGGGCGGGCCCACCGTCACCAAGGACGGCGTGACCGTGGCGGAGGAAATCGAGCTCCGCGACAAGGTCGAGAACATGGGCGCCAAGCTCGTGAAGGAAGCGGCGAGCAAGACCAGCGACGATGCCGGCGACGGCACGACCACCGCGACCGTCCTCGCCGAGGCGCTCTTCAAGGCCGGCCTCCGGCACATCGCTTCCGGTGCGGATGCCAACGCAGTCGTCCGCGGCATGCACAAGGCCGCCGAAGCCATCGTCAGGGAAATCCAGTCGATGGCCAAGCCGGTGGCGAACAACATCGCCGCCGTTGCCTCCATCTCCGCCAACAACGATCCCACGATCGGCAAGATCATGGCCGAGGCGTTTGAGAAGGTCGGCAAGGACGGCGTGATCACCGTCGAAGAAGGCAAGGGGCTCGACACCTACGTCGATGTGGTCGAAGGCATGCAATTTGACCGCGGCTACCTGAGCCCGAACTTCGTCACCAACCAGGATGAGATGGAAGTTGAACTGAGCAAGCCTCTCATCCTGATTCATGAAGACAAGATCGACAATCTGCAGAAGCTCGTTCCCTTCCTCGAGAAGGTCATGGACTCCAAGAAGCCGCTGCTCATCATCGCCGAAGACATCACCGGCGAAGCGTTGAGCACGCTGGTTATCAACAAGCTGCGCGGCGTGCTGCAGGTCGCGGCCGTGAAGGCCCCGGGCTACGGCGATCGTCGCAAAGCCATGCTTCAGGATCTGGCGGTCCTCACCGGCGCTGAACCGGTCATGAAGGACCTCGGCCTTGAGCTCGATCAGGTCAAGATCTCGCAGCTCGGCCAGGCGAAGAAGGTGACCATCACCTCCGACAACACGACGATCGTGGAAGGCGCCGGATCAACCAAAGATATCCAGTCGCGCATCGAGCAGATTCGTCGCGAGATCGAGTTGTCCGATTCGGACTACGATCGCGAGAAGCTGCAGGAGCGGCTGGCGAAACTCGCCGGCGGCGTGGCGCAGATCAACGTCGGTGCCGGCAGCGAAGCGGAGTTGAAGGAAAAGAAGGCCCGGGTCGAGGATGCCCTGCACGCCACCCGCGCGGCGGTCGCCGAAGGCATCGTCCCCGGCGGTGGCGTCAGCTTCATTCGCGCGATGAGCGTTCTGGAAGGCACCCGCAAAAATCTGCGCGGCGATGAAAAGTTTGGCGCGGATGTCGTGCACGAGGCGATCACCGTGCCGCTGCGCACGATCGCTGATAATGCTGGCGAAAAGGGCAGTGTCGTCGTTGCCAAGGTGCAGGAAAGCAAACAGGCGAACTTCGGCTTCAACGCGCTGACGCTCGAGTACGGCGATCTAATGAAGGACGGCGTGATCACACCCGCCAAGGTCGATCGCACCGCGCTGCAGAATGCCGTGTCGGTCGCGGCCATGCTGCTGACCACCGATTGCATCGTCACCGAATCGCCCGATGCGGAGGATGACGCTGGTGAAGGCGGCGCCCCCGGCATGGATGGCATGGGCGGCATGGGCGGCATGGGTGGAATGGGCGGTATGGGTGGCATGGGCGGCATGCCCGGCATGGGCTTCTGATGCCGCGTCAGCCGGGACGATCGTGTCCGTGCGAGGCATGAAATCGAAGGGACTGAGTGATGAAATTTCGCGTAGTCATCGAACAAGACGAAGACGGCAAGTTCATCGCCTCGTGCCCGACGTTGCCCGGGTGCGTCAGTGACGGCAACACGCGCGATGAGGCGCTTGCGAATATCAAGGACGCAATGGAAGGATATCTGGCGAGCTTGCAAAAGAGCGGCGACCCGATTCCGTCGCCGATCACGGAAGAGATCATTGATGTCAACCTCGGACAGATTGAGGGGGCTGCGTGAATGCCTCCCGTCCCGTTGATCTCAAGCCGTGAAACAATCAAGGCATTCGAGAAGATTGGATATGAAAGAACCACCAGACCGGCAGCCACATCATCCTGCGAAGACGTGAACCGCCACACTTGCACCTTTCGATTCCTGAGAGGCGCGAACTACCTCGCGGAACGCTTCGTCGATTGATTCGAGATGCTGGTCTGACTGTCGAAGAATTCAACAAACTGCTTTAGCACGTGGAGAACCCAGAAATGTCCGTCAAACCACTTGAAGATCGTATTGTGATCAAGCCCATCGAGCCGGAGAAGAAAACCAAAACCGGTCTGTACCTGCCCGAGTCGGCCAAGGAACGCCCGATGCAGGGCAAGGTCGTTGCGGTCGGTCCCGGCAAGCTGCTTGAAAACGGCAAGCGCTCCGCGTGCAACGTGAAGAAGGGCGACACCGTGCTCTTCGGCAAGTACGCCGGCACCGAAATCGAAATCAAAGGCAACCAGCACATGATCATGCGTGAGAGCGAACTGCTCGGCGTGATCGAGGGCTGAATGCGACCGAACCCTTGATCCGGGGCTGGCGCCCCGGTTTGAGATTCCTCACCAAGAACACCTGACTGCTGAGAACTGAATCAACATGTCAACGAAACAGATGAAATTCGATACCGCCGCACAGGTGGAATTCAAAAACGGTGTGAGCCAGCTCGCCCGCGCCGTCGCCGTCACGATGGGGCCCACCGGCCGAAACGTCGTGATGCAGAAATCCTTCGGCGGCCCGGCCGTGTCGAAGGACGGCGTCTCCGTCTCCAAGGAGGTCGAGCTGCCGCAGCCCTTTGAAAACATGGGCGCGAAGATGGTCAACGAAGTGGCCAAGAAGACCGCCGACATTGCCGGTGACGGCACGACCGCCGCCGTCGTCCTCGCCGATGCGATCTACCGACAGGGATTACGGCACACCTCCGTCGGCGCGAACGCCGCCGCCGTGCAGCGCGGCATCAACGATGCCGCACGCATGGCGGGTGAGTCGATCGAAAAGCTCGCCGTCAAGTGCAAGGGCAAGGACGACTACAAGAAGGTCGCAACCGTCTCGGCCAACCACGACACCGAGATCGGCGAACTGATCGCCGAGGCGATCCACAAGGTCGGCGCGGATGGCGTGGTTGAAGTCGAAGAGGGCAAAGCCGCGGAGACCACCCTCGAATACGTCGAGGGCATGGCGTTCGACAAGGGCTACCTCTCGCCGTACTTCATGACCGATCCGAAGAAGGCCGAATGCGTCCTCGAAGATGCGAACATTCTCATCTTTGAGAAGAAGATCGCGAACCTGGCCGACCTGCTGCCACTGCTCAACAAGGTTGCCGGTTCGAACAAGCCGCTGTTGATCATCGCGGAAGACGTCGAGAGCGAAGCGCTCGCGGCACTCGTGATCAACAAGCTGCGCGGTTCGCTGAACGTCTGCGCGGTCAAAGCGCCGGGCTTTGGTGATCGCCGCAAGGCCATGCTCGGCGACATCGCCACGCTGACCAGCGGCACGTTCTTCTCCGAAGACCTCGGCCGCAACCTCGAAGACATCGAGCTGACCGAACTCGGCAAAGCCAAGAAGATCGTCATCACCAAGGACAACACGACGATCATCCAGGGTGCCGGCAAGAAGAAGGACATCACCGCCCGCGCGGATCAGATCTCCAAGCAGATCGAACGCTCAACCAGCGAATACGATCGTGAGAAACTGCAGGAACGGCTTGCCAAGCTGACCAGCGGGGTGGCGATCATCAACGTCGGTGCCGCGACGGAAATTGCGATGAAGGAACGCAAGGACCGTGTTGACGACGCCCTGGCGGCAACTCGCGCCGCTGCGAAGGAAGGGTACGTGCCCGGCGGCGGGGTGGCGTGTCTCCGCGCGATCGACGCCGTGCTCAACGGCCGCAAGAACGCACGCGGTGATGAGAAGATCGGATTCGACATCGTCGCCGCCGCGCTGGAAGCACCGGCCCGACAGATCGCCTCCAACGCCGGATTCGACGGTGACCTTGTGGTCGAGAAGATCAAGGACGCCCGCGGCGCGAACGGTTTCAACGCCGCGACCGGCGAATACGAAGATCTCGTCAAGGCCGGCATTATCGACCCCGCGATGGTCGTTCGCACGTCGCTGCAGAACGCCGCGTCCGTGGCCGGTCTCATGCTGACCACCGATGTCATCGTCACGGAACTGAAGGACGATGAAGAGCCGATCGAAGATGCGATTTCCTGATCGTTGATCGGATGTTGTTTCGAGAGTCATCCGAAGCCCACGTTCATCGAACGTGGGCTTCGGTTTCACCCGATTCTCTGAGGAACTGAACGGAGCGTCATGCCCACCACGCGCGACTACTACGAGGTGCTGGGACTCGAACGCAGTGCGTCGGGTGACGATATCAAGCGCGCCTATCGCCGCCTTGCGATGAAGTATCACCCCGACCGCAATCCGGGCGATACCGAAGCCGAAACGAAATTCAAGGAAGCCGCCGAAGCGTACGAGGTGCTCTCCGATGCGGAGAAGCGCAACGTCTACGATCGGTACGGTCATCAGGGATTGCGCGGCACGCCGGGACACGACTTCCGCTCCATGAATGTCGATGACATCTTCTCGATGTTCAACGACATCTTCGGGGGCGGGATGGGCGGCGGTGGACGGCGTCAACGCGGCGGAGTGCCGCGCGGCTACGATCTCGAAACCGAAGTCGAACTGACGCTCGAGGAAGTCCTCACCGGCGCTGAACGGGATGTGGAGTTCAAGCGGCTGGACGTGTGCAAGACCTGCGAAGGTTCCGGCGCCAAGCCCGGCACTTCCCCGTCCACGTGCCAGACCTGCGGCGGGCAGGGACAGGTCGCCCAGGCCGGTCTTGGCGGCATGTTCCGCATGGTCACCGCGTGTCCACATTGTCGCGGCCGCGGGAAGGTCGTGACCGACAAGTGTTCCGATTGCCGCGGCACGGGTCGCGTGTCGGTGAAACGGAAGCTGAGCGTCAAAATCCCCGCCGGCATTCACGACGGCCAGGCGGTGCGCGTCGCCCGGGAAGGCGAACCGCCCCCGCCGGAGATCAGCCAGACCGGACAGGGGATTCCCGGTGATCTCCATGTCGTCGTGCGCATTGAGGATCATGACCGCTTCGAGCGCGATGGCGATGACCTGATTATCGTCCTGCCTCTGCCGTTCACCCAGGCCGCGCTCGGCGCGATGGTGGAAGTCCCGACCTTGACCGACAGCACGGATGTCGAAGTTCCGGCGGGAACGCAGCACGGCGCCCTTTTCCGGATCGCGGGCGAAGGGTTGCCGAACCTGCGCAGCGGCCGGCGCGGTGACCTGGTGGTGATCGCGCAGCTCGTCGTGCCGCGCAAACTCAACGCAGACCAGCGCGAACTGTTGCGCGAATACGCCAAGACCGAGAAGCTGGATGTCAAAGCGCAGAGTCCGTCCTTGTGGGACAAGATCAAGCATGCCGTGAAGGGTCACGGCTGATCGATGGGCAGTTTTTACCCGTTGTGCGGAATGAGTGATTGAACCATGAGTACACAGACTCCCGATCAGGATGAAGACAAGAAGCGTCCGACGAAGACGTCCGAATCCGACTCGCAGGAATCGTCGAAAGTCGAAACCGAATCGGCGGAAATGATCGAGTTGTCGGAAGATGCGGCGAAGCTGGTCGAAGACCTCCAGCGCGAGCGCGATGACGCCCTCGAGCAACGACAGCGCGCGCTGGCGGACTTTTCCAACTACCAGCGACGCGCCAGCGAAAACGAACGCCGCGCGCTGCAGGAAGGCGCGGTCCGCGCGGTGCGGCCGATTCTGACCGTCCTCGATCACTTCGACCTTGCGCTCGGGCAGAACACCGACCAGTTGACCGTCGACCAACTGATCGGCGGCGTGAAGATGGTGCGCGATGAACTCTTCAAGGCGCTTCAGACCACCGGCGTCGAACGGATCTCGCCCGAGACGGGTGAGCCGTTCAATCCCAATCAACACGAAGCGATGATGCGTGAAGCGAGCGGCGAAGTCGCGCCCGGCCACGTGGTGCGCACGCTCCAGCCGGGCTACCGGATGGGCGAACAGGTGCTGCGCCCCGCCAAAGTCATGATCGCTGAAGAATCGGAAACGCCGGATGAAGAATCCGACGGCGCCAGGGAGTAAGCCGAGATGCCGACCTACGAATACGCCTGCCGCGCGTGCGGCCACGAGTTCGAACTCTTCCAGCAGATGACCGCCAAGGTCAAGCGCAAGTGCCCGGAGTGCGGCCGACAGAAGCTCGAACGGCTGATCGGAATCGGCGCGGGCGTAATCTTCAAGGGCGGCGGATTCTACGAAACCGATTACCGCAGCGAGTCCTACAAGAAAGCCGCGGAGGCGGAGAAGAAAACGACCGAGGGCAAGAGTTCATCCGATGCCGGTTCGTCCAACGGCCAGGCCGGAAAACCCTCCGACGCAGGCCAGGGTTCGCCGGGCAAGAAGGAAAAGTCCGCCGAAGGCAAGTCCGATGCCTCCAGCGGTTCGGCGAAGAAAGCCCGGAAGTCAGAAACCGATTGAATTGATCTGAACCGGCCTGAACTTACTGGCCCTTGAATTCCGGCTTGCGCTTTTCGAGGAACGCGGTCACACCCTCGAAGTGATCCTCGGTCTGTCCCGCGGTTTCCTGCGCAAACGCTTCGGCCTCGAGTTGCTGGGCAATGTCGTTCTCGAACGTCTGGTTCAACAGCCGCTTGGTCAGCGCGATCGCCTTGCCCGGCAGCTTGGCGAGTTTGCCCGCCACCTTGGCGGTGGTTTCCGCGAGTTGATCCGCTTCGACGACCTGATTGACCAGGCCGAGCCGGAGCGCCTCTTCTGCATCCACCTTCGAGCCAAGCGTGCAGAGTTCAAACGCCTTGCCCAGGCCGACCAGTCGCGGCAGGGTGTACGTCGAGCCGGAATCGGGGATCAGGCCGACGTTGATGAACACTTCGATGAACGCGGCATCCTTCGATGCAATGCGCATGTCGCAGGCAAGCGCGAGAGAACAGCCGGCACCGGCGGCCACGCCATTGACCGACGCAATGATCGGCTTGGGCATGTTGACCATGCGCGTGATGATCGGGTTGTACCGTTTGCGCAGATCCTTGCCGAGCATCGGCACGTAACCGGGGACGTACTTTTTCTTGAGATCACCCAGGTCCTGGCCGGAGGAAAACGCCCGCCCGGAGCCGGTCAGCACGATCGCGCGCACGTTCTGATCGCGTTCCGCGTTCTTCAGCGCATCGCTGAGTTCGGTCGTGATCTGATCGTTGAACGCATTCAGCACGTCCGGCCGATTGAGCGTGATCGTGCACACGTGGTTCTGCGTTTCCGCGGAGATGGTTTCGTAGTTGGTCGCGGTGGCGGTGGCAGGCATCGTTCAGCATCCTCTCTTGGAAAAGACATTCTTCATCAGACGGCGGCGGGGGATCATTGGCCCTTGAATTCCGGCTTGCGCTTCTCCACGAAGGCCCGCATGCCCTCTTTCTGATCCTCGCTTGCGAAGAGCAGGTAGAACAGCTTGCGCTCGTACTCCAGTCCCTCTGCGAGAGTGGTTTCGTGTGCTTTGAGCACGGCATCCTTGGCGATCTTCAGCGCAAGCGGCCCTTTCGTGGCGAGCTGCTTCGCGACGTTGACCGCTTCGGTGAAGAAGTGTTCCTGCGGCACGACGCGGCTGACGAGCCCGGCCTGCTCGGCTTCCTTCGCGCTGAGGAATCGGCCGGAAAGAATCACATCCATCGCCTTGGCCTTGCCGATCGCGCGGGTCAGCCGCTGCGTGCCGCCGGCCCCGGGCATCACGCCGATGTTGATCTCCGGCTGGCCGATCTGCGCGGTTTCGCTGGCGATCACGATATCGCAGATCATCATGAGCTCGCACCCCCCGCCGAGCGCGAAGCCGCTGACCGCGGCGACGATCGGCTTCTTGATGCGCTTGATGCGATCCCACGTGGCGAACTGATCGCGTTCGTACATGCTTATGGCGGACTGCTCGGCCATGTCGCCGATGTCCGCGCCGGCCGCCCAGGCGCGCTCGTTGCCCGCCAGCACGATCGCGTGAATGTTTTCATCGGCGTCGAACGCTTCCATCTGCTCGGCGAGCTGCTTCATCAGCGCCGGGTTGAGCGCGTTGAGCACCTTCGGGCGGTTGAGACGGATGATGCCGACGTGGCCGTCGGTTTCGGAGAGGATCAACGGTTCGGATTCGGTGGTCATTGGCTTCGTCTCGGTGGTTGTGGTGCTCATGATTCTCCCTCGATTTCACCTGATGTTGAGCGGCTCAAGACGCACCATCATCCGCGAGAATCGGCCTCGCATCAAGTGCGAACCGGCCGCCCGAAACCCGGCATCTGCACGATCCGGTACCATATGCGCATGGCACTTGCGCAGGGCGAGATCGATCGCAAACTGTCGCTTCTCGAAGCGTATCTCGATCAGTACGATGTGCCTTGCCCACTGTGCGGCTACAGCTTGCACAAGCTGCGCGGCAGTGCGTGCCCGGAATGCGGCAACAAAATCGAGCTTCAGATTCGCGCCAGTCACCCACGCCTCGCCGCGTTCTACACGGGATTGGTCGGGCTCGCCGCGGGTGTCGGCTTTACGACGATGGTGTTGCTGTATGCAGTGTTTACATTCGTTTCCAATGGGTACTTGCCCGGCCCGTCCATCGACATTCTGGTGCTGATCGTCGAGGCGGGTATCCTGTCCACAATGCTGTTCGTATGGATACGCTTTTCCGGGCGGATCAGGCGAATGCGCGGCATCGGACGCTGGGCACTGGCGATTGGCGCGTGGGTGCTCACGGTGACCGCAACATTCATCTTCTTCTGGGTCGCCGGGTAACACGATCCGACGTCTGCGGGTCAATCGGCGGCGCGCTCGATCAACTGCCGCAGTTTGTCCTTCGGCAAAATGCGCTGCACCTGTTTGCCCCGGCCAACGAGTTTGTCACCTGATTCGCGCACGTGATAGGCGTGAACATCGCACACCAGCGTCGTCGGGCCCAACTCAACCGCCTCCGCCACGAGCCGCACCCGATGGCCGACCGGTGTCGGACCGAGGTGGTCGATGGACAGATGCGAGCCGATGCCTTCCTCGTGCTCTTCCAGATGCGGCGCGAGCACCAAGCGGGCGGCGATCTCCATGTGATGCGCCATCGACCACGTCGAATAGACGCGGTGCACCACGACGCCGTCGAAGGCCGGGCACATCTCCTCGGTGACCGTGACGGTGTGCTCAGCGGTATTGCCGACCTGGAGCGATGGCTTCATACGCACGCAGTGTAACGATCTCGCGCAGTTCATTTCACCCGTGTCGCGGAGTGGTGTGCCGGGATGGTGATAGGCATGCAAATCACCAAGCGTGGCAACGCGGGAGAAGCCCCCGCCGCTACACTGTGGGGGTGTTCGGCACGCTCCTGTTTTTCGGCACCGCGCTCGCGCTGCTGCTGTTAATCCTCACCGCGATCCTCGCGCGGGAGATGACCCATCCACCTCGACGGACCATGAGCTACGCGCTGGCCCGCGGCCTGCCGTGCGATCCCGGCGAGATGGATTTGTCATACGAATCCTGGCAGTTCGACCGGCCGGACGGCGCGCTCTTGCCCGTGTGGGAAATTCCGGGAACGGCGCGCGGCGGCGACGGAGCCGATTCGCACACGGATGATGAAGGATTGTGTGTCATCTTTGTGCACGGCTGGGGACAGTCGCGTCTGGATTTCCTACCGCTGGCGGCTCCGTGGTTGCCGCACGCCGAGCGCGTGGTGCTCTACGACCTGCGCGGCCACGGTGAAGCTGAGCGCAGCCGCGCCCGCCTAGGTGATGGTGAAGCGGAAGATCTGCTCGCGCTGATCGAGCGGCTGGATGCGAAGCGCGTCCTGCTGATCGGTTGCTCGATGGGCGCGGTGATCGCGCTCGATGCCGCGGCGCAAACGGCAGAGCCGGCGGCCCGGCGGATCGTCGGCGTGATCGCCTACGCGCCGTACACCAGCTTCCATCGATCTCTCTGCGGTCGATTGCAGCGGAACCACCTGCCGACTCGTCCGGTGACGGACCTGGCGCTCTTCGGTCACATGCTGTTCGGCGTGAAACCGCGATCGCTCGATGCCGATCGGCTTCGTCGCATCGATTGCCCCGTACTGGTGGTGCACGGCGAGCGGGATATCGTCTCCCCGATCGAACACGGCTGCAGTGTGGCGGAAACTGTGAAAGACGCAGAGCTGCTCCGCGTGCCCGATGGTGAACACACGATGCGGGATCTTGTGGAAGCGGAAGGACACGCCGAACGCGTGGAGCAGTTGGTGGCGAAAGTGCGGGGGGTGGCGGGGGGCAGCCGGGCGACCAGCCACCGGTAACCGGTGCGGACCATTCGGGATTGGGTGCCGCACATCGCCGACCGGCTTCTTACGCACTGGGTTCGGTCATCGAACCCGCATCCAACAATTCATCAAGATGTTTTGGATCGACCAGTTCGTGTTCGAGCACGTATTCGCGCACGGTCTTGCCGGTGGCGAATGCTTCCTTGGCGACCTTCGCCGCCTGGTCGTAGCCGATGACGGGCGCGAGAGTCGTGCACATCATCAGCGACTTCTCGACCATGCCGGTGGCGATTTCCTCGTTGACCTCCAGGCCGTCGATGCACTTTTCGTTGAGGATTGTCGCGCTGTTGGCGAGCAGCGTAATGGAGCGAACGAGGTTGTCCGCCATCATGGGCATGGCGACATTGAGTTCGAGCAGCGAACCAACCCCCCCGAGCCCGCCGGTCGTGATCGCCGCGTCGTTACCGATTACCTGGCAGGTGACCTGCATGACGGATTCACAGATGACGGGATTGACCTTGCCGGGCATGATCGATGAGCCGGGTTGGGTCGCGGGCAGCGCGATTTCGAACAGACCGCAGCGCGGTCCGGAGCCGAGCAAACGCACATCGCTGGCGATTTTCGAAAGCGCGACGGCGATTGTTTTGAGTTCGCCCGAAGCGTTCACGATGCAGTCGCGTGTGGCCTGCGCTTCAAAGTGATTGGCCGCCTCGGTGAACTTGATCCTGGTGGACTTGCTGAGCTTCTGCGCGACCAGCTTGCCGAAGCGCGGATGCGTGTTGATGCCGGTGCCGACCGCGGTCCCGCCGAGGGGGAGATTCTCCGCCAGGCGTTCGAGCGCGCGTTCTGCACGGGCAACGGAGTAATCGACCTGGGCCGCGTAGCCGGAAAACTCCTGTCCGAGCCGGATGGGCGTGGCGTCCATCAGATGAGTGCGCCCGATCTTGACGATCTTGTCCCACTGCCGGGCTTTCTTCTTGAGCGCGGTCGCGAGCCTTTTGAGCGCGGGGATCAGATCGGTCCGGATCGACATTGCCGCGGCAATCTGCATTGCGCTGGGGAAAGTGTCGTTGGACGACTGCCCCATGTTCACGTGATCGTTGGGGTGGACCGGTTCCTTCGCGCCGATCGATTTCTTCTCGTACCGGCAGACGAGGTTGGAGACGACCTCGTTCACGTTCATGTTGGTCGATGTTCCCGAGCCGGTCTGGAAGATGTCGATCGGGAAGTGCTCCATCATCGCCCGGGCGGCGTCCGTTTCCGGCCCTTCCTGAAGGGCGTGAGCAATCTCGCGGCAGGCGCGCACGATGAGTTTGGTTCGCTTCTGGTCGAGCTTCTTGACCTCGTGATTCGCTTCGGCGCAGGCGGATTTCAGGAGCGCGAAGGCGTGGATCACCTGGGGCGGGAGGGGGCGGTGGGAGACGGGAAAGTTCAGCACGGCCCGCTGCGTCGTCGCGCCGTACAAAACATGCTCCGGCACGGTCATCTCGCCCATGGAATCGCGTTCGGTTCGTGTGCGTGGCGTTTTGTTGCTCATGATGTACGATCTTACCTTTGGCCGGGCAAATGAAAAGACCGGGGCTTCGATTCCGGGCCGCGAGTGTCTGGACTTCTCGGGGATCTCATTCCGATCGTCATGAGTCATCGTGACCAGGTCGCCACCACGTACGAACAGGATCAGGGCATCAGATGCGCAAACCCGGAACCGATGAAAACAATGTGCAGATGTCGGATGTGCTCTGCGACTTCTGTCACCGGCAGTGGACGGAAGAGACGCCGATGATCGAAGGGCACCACGGCAGTTGTATCTGCGGCCAGTGTTTGCGGGTGGCGTACATTTCGGTCGTGCGGGACGAAGCGCCGACCGCGCCGGAGGACTATCACTGCACGTTGTGTCTGGAGAAGGAACAGGATCGCGCGGCGCAGAACCGGCCCAACGAGCCCGGATGGCAAAGCCCGATGTACGAAGAGGCGATGATCTGCCGGCGGTGCATCAAACTCGGGGCGGGGGTTCTGCACAAGGACAAGGCGTTCGACTGGACGCGACCCGGCGCGGAAGGCGGATGATCCTCAACGTCGACGAGCAGCGATCGGGCATGCGGTTGACACAAGAAAACCGCAGCGTGTCCGGGGACACGCTGCGGTGAATCAAACAGATGGGATCAGCGGGAGGAAAAACTCAGTCGCGATCGGTGGGAACCGTGGTAATCTGCACGTTCTCGAGTTCCTCGGGCAGTTCCAGGTTCGGCTGCTGCGGGGTGCTCTGGGGACGCTGCTGCATGTTGGCCAGACGAACATCCCAGTTGTCCCGCGCCGACCGCTGAAGCTGCATCTGCTGCTTCTTGAGTTCAGCGAAGCGCTGACTCATCTCGCTCCGCATCGCTTCGGCCTGCGCCAGCGACGTTTCAAGATTCGTCTGCATGAACACATCGTCCCGATAGAACTCGGTCATCTCGCGGATTCGCTCGGAGTTGACCTGAACCAGACGGGCGTCGAAGAGCGCTCGGACGGCCTCCTCGCGGGCTTCAGCGCTGCGGCTGGAGGCCATGATTTCGGCACGCTTCATGTCCGAATCGGTCCGCAGCTTCGCGGAGGCGACTTCGGCGATCGCTTCGGACTGCTCACGATCCGCGCGGGCGGTGGCGAGCATCCGGCCGACGGTGGCGTCCGCCTTCAGAACCGTGCTGTAGGACAGGTTGCGAAGGTGATCAATCTCGGCGGAGGCCAGGGCGTAGTCGAGATTGTTCTGCGCCGCCATGCGGTTGATTTCCACATCGCTCTTGCGGGCGAAGACGTCGGCGTTCACCATCGCTTCGTTGTAGTTCGCTTCGGCGATGACCAGCGCGGAGTCGATGGCGCGATCCTGCTTGGTCAGTTCCGCTTCAAGAACACGTTCGGCGGAGGCGATCTGCGTGTTGATCTGCGAGAAGAGCGCTTCGTTGCTCCGCTCGACCGAATCAGCTTCGACCCAGAGGCGATCGAACTCGGCGTTGCCGCGACGCTTAGTGGCGTCGAGAGCCGCTTCGAGGGCCCGCAGTTCACTGCTGCCGCTGTTCTTCACCGTGTTCGCTTCCACGCGGAACAGTTCCGCCTGGGCGAGGGCGTAGTCACGGCTGGAGGTGGCTTCCGCACGGAGATCCGACGCAGAGGCGAGCATTTCCTTGCGGAACGCATCGGCTTCGCTGGTGGAGCGATCGTAGTTCGCCTTGGCGGTGGCGATCCACGCCTCGGCCTGTGTCGTCAGGTCCGCGTACTGGGCGCGGGCCTGCGTGCTCATCGCTTCAGCCACCGCCAGCTTCTCGGAGCTGAGCGCCATGAACTGCGCCCGAACCGCTTCGGCGCGGCTGACCGACTCGTCGAACGTCGCGTTCATCGCCATATCCAGCGCATCGGCGTTGGAGCGAAGATTCATTACGCGGGCCAGCGAGGAGCGGAACTGCGCGATGTGCTCGGGTTCAACCCGCGGCGTGACGGGCTTCACCTTCGGCACTTCCGGCACCGTGTGCAGATCTTTCGGCTGCTCCGGCGCCGGATCCGTCTTGCCGGCGAACTCGACGCTGTTCTGCTTCTGGCGATTGGCCAGCTCTTCGAGAATCTTCGAGCGGACCTT
Source organism: Phycisphaerales bacterium (assembly GCA_007693845.1). GTDB lineage: Bacteria > Planctomycetota > Phycisphaerae > Phycisphaerales > SM1A02 > SKZB01. Next base: position 7,646 of record RECV01000154.1, on the reverse strand, counting down.
GGCCGCTTCAGCTTCCGCTTCGGAGATGATCTTCTTCATCGTCGATTCGGCCAGTTCGGACTGGTGGGCGGCGGTTTCGCGGATCGCGTTGGCGCGGGCCTGCGCTTCGGCCTTCACGAATTCCGCCCGGGCGTCCTTCTCAAGCCGATCCGCGCGGCTGCGCTGCTTGGAGATCTCCGCCTGCTCGGACTTCTTCCACGAGTTCAGTTCCGATGAGGTGTGCTCGAAGTTCGAGTTGCCCAGGTAAGCGATCTGCTCCGCTTCGGCCTGAAGGCGTTCGATCTCCGCATTCGCTCGCTCGAGGGTCGTTTCGGCCTGGTTGCGAAGACGCTTGTACTCGGCTTCGGCCTTGCGAAGTTCGGTCTGGGCCGCGTTGAGTCGAAGGTCGTATTCCTCTTCGGAGCCCTGCTCGGTCATGGCGTTAGCCCGCGCCATCGTTTCCTGATAGCGGGCCTTTGCGTCCTTCTCCAGTGAGCTGGCGCGGCTGATCAGCCGGTTGTACTCCGATTCGGTCTGCTCGCGCAGCGAAGCGATCTGAACCTGAAGCTCCTCTGCTCTCGCTTCGGTCTGTTGCCGCACGGACTGGGCCTGTGTGCGCAGTTTCGAGACGGTGGCCTGAGCACGCGAACGCGTCGCTTTGGCGTTCTCGTGCATATCTTCGATCATAGCGCGGCCTTCTTCCAGCGTGGCTTTACGAACGCTCTTGAACTTTTCCACCTGAGCTTTGGCGGTCGTGTAGTCCTGCCAGGCACGGCTGGTCATTTCCGAATGCGCCATTTCCGCTTCCTTGCGGAGAGCTTCGATGAACGCGGAATTCTTTTCGCTGTTGCTGTTCAGCGCGCGTTCGCGCGATGAGATGCTCGTCCACAGCTCATTCTGCTTGGCGCTGTACTGGCTCTGAACCTTCTCGGCCTGAGCGAGCATCGCCCTTTCGCGTGCTTCGGCATCTCGGCGCTGCGCCGAAACGTGCGCGAGACCTTCACGCAGGGAGGCATCCTGCTCGATCTCCGAGGCGCGGGCCGCCGCAAGGGCCGCTTCGATTTCCGCCAGACCGATTCGCGCTTCGGCGAGGTACTCATCCGGGAGTTGGTTCCGGGTGGCCTCGGTCTTCACGTATTCCCGGCTCGCGACCTTCGACTGGCTGAAGTCTTTGAGCCCCACTTCGCTCGGCGAGCTGGTGCGGTTGTTGCTCGTCCATGAGCTGTTCGATCCGGCGCACCCGGCGAAAAGCAGGGAGCCGGCGAGCAGCGTGAGCTGCAGGGTGCGTGAGCCCTTGCGGGCCACCGAGTCGTTTTGTTCGTTCCGTCGTGCTGTCATGATGTTGTCTCCGTGTGGTCAACCTGAGTTCCACCGAGCCGCCCGGGTGTGGATGACCACAATCATCCTGCCGGCAGGCCACGGTCCCGAACTCCAAGTCGGTCAGCACGACGGCCGGCTAAAGCGCAATTACCGGCTTCTTTCTCTTTCGGCCCATTTCATTGTTCCGAGCGGGCACCGGCCGCGGCCAAGCCGCGCTCCGACCCGTTCGGGGACCACGTCCCGCATCGGTTATTGGCAATGGGAGAAGCTCATCGGAACCGGCCGGCCCGTTCCGGAACGCATCACTCCGCAACGCCGCGGGTTCGGCCCAGGCGGTCCCGCCGGGCCGCTTCGCGCGCTTCTTCAAGCCGCTGTTCGTATGAGGCCGCCTGATCACGACGCCCGGTGCGGTGAAGCAGGTCCACCAGCCGCTCCAGCAGCGGAAGACTCTTCGGATTGTGCTCAAGTCCCGCCAGCAGGGTCTGCGTCGCCGCCTGCGCGTCGCCGCCTTGAAGATCGACCATCGACAGCAGGATGTACGCCCCGGCATACTCCGGCTCGGCATCCCTGGCGCGTTCGAGCAGGGATCGGGCGGAGGTCATCTCGCCCTGCTCCAGTTTCAATAAGGCCAGCAGGCCCATTGTCCGTGCATCGTCCGGAAACGCATCGAGACGCTCGCGGCAGAGGTCGATGCCCCGGCTGATCTTGCCATCATCAACCATGTGCTGCACCACGCGGGAGAGAAGATCGTGGTACGTGCGATGCTCGCGCAGCGTTGCCTCGGCCAGAGCGTACGCCCGTTCGTTTTCGCCCTGCCCCAATGCCGCGAGGTAAAGCCCTTCCATTAATGTTTCCGTCGGGCCGTAGTCCCGCTTCGATTGCTCGAGGACGGCCTCCGCCTCATCATGTGACCCGATGACCGCGAGCAGCCACGCACGCCGGCGGTCGATGATGGGTTGACGCGGTGACGGCCAACCGACGCCGCCGGCGCGCACTTCCGAAGCCCATCGGTACCAGCGAAGTCCCGCCCGGGCGTGGGCGCGTTGCGCTTCGGTGACCTGGCCCTCGCTGAGGCCGAACGCCACTCCAAGCGGCACCGTGACGCGATCATCGGCACGATCGGCGAGGTGGTAGGACGCTTCGACGATGCCGATCTGAATCGTCGCCGCCACAGCCAGCGCTGCGGTGCAGCAGAAAGTCCATCCCCCGGCGGTGATCCGGCCGTGCTTGCGCAATCGGTGACGGTGGAAGGTGACATTCGCATCGCGGAGCAACCGCCAGAGCTTCCACGCCAGGAAAGTCACGCAGCCGGCGATGCCGATCGCCATCAGCGCCGGGATCAGTCCGTACGCGCCCCGCCACGCGAGGAAGGTCACGAGAAACACGATGGCGAGGACGATCTCTTCCGGCCAGGAGAGGTCGTACTGCACCGACCGTTTGGCGGCGGGGAGTTTCGCTTCCTTCGGCGGCGCGGGGCCGAATCCGAAATAGAGCGCCTCTTTCGGGCACACGCTCACGCAGTCCATGCACTTCATGCAGCCGGGGTCGACGACCATCTTGAAATCGCGCACTTCCTCGTGCACGCGCACGTTGCTGGTGCAGACCGCAGTGCAGTAGCCGCACCCCTCGCACGCATCAGTCACGCGGATGCGGCCGCGTGCGTGCCGATCCAGCGGCGCGAAGAATCCGCCGTACGGACAGCCGTAGGTACAGAATCCTTTCGAGCCGAGAAAGTACACCGCCGCAAACCCGCAGATGAAGAGGAACGGGATCGCCACCATCACTCCGGGAAAGGTCGCCCAGAAGTCAGAGGTGATCAATTCTGTTTCCAACTCCCACGGCACGAGCCGTCGGTGCAGATCAGGAACGTACGGCGCGATCACCAGTCGCAGGAACGCCGGCCAGAGAAACATGTACGCCGCCAGAATCAGCGGCACGTACACCAGCAGACGTGACCGAAACGGTTTCGGCCGAATGCCGCATTTCTTCATCATCCACGCGCACCAGTCCTGCAGCAGAACGACGTGACACCCCCAGCCGCAGAACCACCGGCCGAGGATCAGCGTCGACAGGAGCGCGACGGCGAAGAAGATCAGCCCGGCATTGATGATGCCCGACCGGCCGAACTCCATCGCTTCGGACGGCTCGATCGGCGTGGTGGTGGTGCCCGTGATGAGCCACTGCACGATGTGCAGGATGATCAGCACCTGGACAAAGATGAGCACGATCGCGCGTTTCGGCGCGTTGCGGCTGCGGGCGATCCGGGTCGTGCCCGCCTTCTCCTCAGGAAGAACGGGCAGGGAAACACCCGCCGCGCGATCGCCCTTCTTTCCTGCCTTGGCTGATCGCTGGGGGGACATGCGTGCTTCATCCATGCGTGTGGAGAGAGAAATTCAGGTTTAGATACGATCGGGGAGGAATCACTCGGCCCGCGATCGAACGGAGTATTGTAGATCGACCATGCGGGGGGAAGAATTCACCGCGGAGATGATTCCACATCGACCCGCTCGATTGCCGGCCGGACGGTGATATGGTCGGGGAAGACCTGCGTGCCATCGAGTTCACCGCGACGTCGATGGTCACTGCTACACTCTGCGGTATGGAATGTTCGCCCGAATCGCTCACCACGGCCGAGCGGTACAAGCTGATGATCGGCGGGATCGTACCCCGGCCGATCGCGTTTGTTTCGACGATCTCTCCCGACGGCCGCTTGAACCTCGCGCCGTTCTCGTTCTTCAACGGCATCGGATCGAATCCGATGACGCTGCTGTTCTGCCCCGTCAACAACAACGACGGGACGGAAAAGGATTCACTGCGCAACGCCAAGCCGCGTGAAGAGGGCGGCACGGGCGAGTTCGTGGTCAACGTCGCGACCGAAGCGTACATCCGTGAAGTGGCGGCGACGTCCGAAGCGCTGCCGTACGGCGAGAGTGAGTTTGAACTGGCGAAACTCCACGCCGCGCCGAGCCGCGTGGTCACCCCGCCGCGCGTGAAGGATTCCCCGATCGCCCTCGAATGCCGCACGCTGCAGGTGGTGCGCACGAATGGCCGGGAACCCGCCGCGGGCAATGTCGTGATCGGCGAGGTGGTGCATGTCTTTGTGCGTGATGATCTGGTCAATGAGCGATATCACATCGACCACGAGAAACTTGCGGCCGTCGGCCGCATGGGCGGGCCGCTGTACTGCCGCTCGCAGGATGTCTTCGAACTGCCGCGCGGCCGGGCCGCGCTCGAAACCGACCACGGTTGAAGAGAGGTCATGGTGCTGCGTGATGTCATTTATGTTGATTCGCTCGATGGTGTGACGCCCGGCATGCTCGATGGTTTCTTTGACGGCTGGCCCGCGCCGCCGTCGCCGGAGACGCACCTCCGAATTCTGCGCGGCAGCGCGCACGTGGTTCTCGCGGTTGATCGATCGGCCGGGCGCGTCGTCGGATTTGTGAATGCGCTCAGCGATGGCGTGATCAGCGCGTATCTGCCGCTGTTGGAAGTCCTGCCGGCGTATCGTCGTCTCGGGATCGGCCGCGAACTGGTCACGCGAATGCTGCACAAGCTCGAAGATCACTACATGATTGACATTGTTTGCGATCCGGACATAGTGCCATTCTACGAACGGCTTGGTTTCGCGCGCGGGACGGCGATGATGCAGCGCAATTACAACCGGCAATCAGGCCAACCAAAATCAACGGGAGGGGCGGAGGCATCATGAGCGTTCAACCGCAGATCGTCGCACTCGGCGGCGGCGGGTTTTCGATGGAGCCGGAGAACCCCCTGCTCGATGATTACATCCTGCGCTTGACGGGCAAAGAGCAGCCGCGCATCTGTTTCGTCCCGACCGCGAGCGGCGATGCGGTGCTTTACATCAACCGGTTTTATAAAGCGTTTGATGAATCGCGCGCCCGGCCTGCGCACCTGCCGCTCTTCGAACGCGACAACCGGAACCTGCGCGCCTTTCTGCTGGCGCAGGATGTGATTTACGTCGGCGGCGGAAACGTCGCCAATCTGCTGCAGATCTGGAGGCGGCACGGCGTCGACACGATTCTCCGCGAGTGCTGGGAAGCCGGCATCATTCTCTGCGGCATCAGCGCGGGGATGAACTGCTGGTTTGAAGCATGCTCAACCGATTCCTTCGGCCCGCTCGCGCCACTGGCCGATGGTCTCGGGTTTCTTCCCGGGAGCGCATGTCCTCATTACGACGGCGAGCCCGAGCGACGCCCGACGTTTCTGCGATTCGTGCGCGAGGGCGACCTGCCGAACGGCTACGCCGCCGATGACGGGGCGGCGCTGCATTTTGTCGGTCGGGAACTGAAACGCGTCGTCAGCTCACGTCCAGATGCGCGAGCGTACCGGATCGAGCGCCGCGATGACGGCGAGGTCACCGAGACGCCACTGCCGTGTAATCTTCTGCAAGCGTCAGAGACGCCGGAACCGGCTGATTCAGAGTTCACTGAGCCATTCGTAGAACGGATCCGGCGCGCGGTAGCCGACGACCCGTTCGATTTCCCGATCGCCCCGGAAGACGACGATCTGCGGAATTGAACTGATTTCAAGTGACCGCGCGATATCGCGGTGTTCATCAATGTCGAGGTAGTAGACCAACGCGTGACGGTTCGTCCAGTCATACACCCGGCGATCGGTCCAGGTGTCCGCCTTCATCCGCCGGCAGGGGCCGCACCAATCCGCCGTGCCGACCACGATGAGCAGGCGATCGTCCGTCTCCGCCCGCGCCTGAGCTTCAGACAGCGAGCCGCTGCGAATGGCATCCTTGAACGGATCATCGATCGGCTCCGCGCTGGTGACGGTTTCCGTCGTTGCGCAACCGGTGGCCAGAACCAGCATCAGGCCGGCGAGGATGGTGGCGGCAAGCGTGAACTGAGAATGCTTCAACATGGCGCGTCCTTCCGGTTCGATTTCTCGTGGGCGTTCTTCAATAGTGTAAGCCGGTTTCAGGCGGAGGTCGCGTGCATGAGAGCGTCGTGCTGCACTTTTCAGGACTTCGAATAGTCGTACACCCCGCGGCCGGTCTTGTCGCCGAGATGCCCGGCCCGGACGAGCTGGCGCAGCTTCGGGCAGGGGAAATACTTGTCCTGTCCGAGTTCGGTGTGGAGCACCATCATGATGTCGTGGCAGACGTCGAGCCCGATCAGGTCCGCCAGGCGCAGCGGGCCCATCGGGTGCGCCATGCCGAGCTTCATGATCTCATCGATGTCTTCCGGCTCGGCGACACCTTCCATCCACGCGTAGAACGCCTCGTTGATCATCGGCATGAGCACGCGGTTGGAAACGAAGCCGGCGCGATCATTGGCGGGGACCGGTGTCTTGCCAAGCTTCTTCGCCAGCTCCATCGTGATGCCGGTCACGGTCGTCGCGGTTTCCAGCCCGTTGATGACTTCGACCAGTTTCATGACCGGGACGGGATTGAAGAAGTGCATGCCGATGACGCGCGGGGCGGCGACGTCGATCGTCGCGGCGAGGGAGGTGATGGAGATCGAACTGGTGTTCGTCGCCAGCACGACGTGATCGCCGTACACCTTGAGCATCTCACCGAAGATCTTCGTCTTGACTTCGAACTGCTCCGTGGCCGCTTCGATGGCAAAATGCGCATCCTTCGACTCGGCCATGCTGGTGTGGTAGGAGATCAGGCCTTGGGCGGAATCGGCCTGTTCCTGGGTCATGCGGCCTTTCTCGACGTTGCGCGAAAGCGTCTTGGCGTGGTACTTCTTCGCGCGGTCGAGTTGTTCGGCGTTGACGTCAACCTGGTAGGCCCGCACACCCGCGGAGGCGGCGGTCAGGGCGATACCGGCCCCCATGGTGCCGGCACCAATCACAGCGATGCTCTTGATCTCGCTCATCGTTCAATTCGCTCCTTTGTTTCAAACTGAAGGAGCGACATGGTAGAGCACCCATGCGGTGGTGGCCAGATGACCATTAATTGGTCCGGCCGGATGTGGCCGGAGTGCGCGGGCGTTCGGCTGCGGTCACAGTCCGCTGAACGGATCAACCAAGATCAACGGCGGTGTTGCTCTGCGCCCTGCCCGCCGGCATGCCTTGCGGCCGGAGTCGCCAACCGAGGATCTCCGAGCGGACGAAATCGAGCCGGAACCACGTCAGGAAGAAGAGTGCGAGCGCGAGGTTGAAGAAGACGAACACCATGGAGAGTGCGATGTGGTAGGTCATTTCATCCAGCGGCTGCAGACCGAGGGCGTATCTCGCGTCTTCCAGTGCGCCGGTGCCGATCAGCACGCGCAGCGTGCCCAGCCCCGCGAGCAGGATCAGACTCAGCACGATGGAAATCACGCTCCACCGCTGGACGAGGTTCACCCCCGCCGGTCGTCGCAGCAGCAGTT
>RECV01000030.1 GCA_007693845.1 Phycisphaerales bacterium | reverse complement strand
GCGAAGAACCCGGCGACGCGGCTGCGGGACACAAGCTAGATCTTCCCCGCGGGGAAGCCCCCCAAGTTCATCCGTCGTCGGGCCGGTCGAGGCCGAGTGCTGCAATAAGTTCTGAAACTGCCGCTTCCAGTCGGCGCGGGTCGACATCCGCGAAATCGCTCGGACCACGCAGATCGAGCCGACCATTTGCTGCCAAGCAACGGAACTCTCCCCGCGCTGAGGCGATCCGAAGTGAAGTTTTCGCCCGCCTACCGGACTTCGACACGGGCGCACGAGGACGCGCTGGCTCGACAGCATCAATGAACCCGCGCAACAACGCCGTCTCCTGGTCGGCAGTCCGACCAGGTGCGCCGGTTAGCAAACTCTTGACTCGAGCTACGGCAGCAGGGTTGCCATCGAGGCGCCGACGTAGTTCGAGTCCAAGATTGCGCCCGATGGCCTCTGGATGCGCGAGCGCCTCGCCCAACATATCGAGTAACTCGACAAATGCCCGAATGTAGGAGCGCTTTTGGTACCCGGCCGAGCGGAACAGCGTAGCGACAGCTTTGTCGATGTCCTCGCAATCAGTGCCTTCATCGGCCACATAGGCCCTCGCAAGGGCAGCCATTTCGGCGAAGGAGATGTCCTTCCGAACCAGATTCTCGTCCACCATCCGCCGATAACTGGTTGCGAGCGCATCACCTGCGGCGACGTAGCCCGCCGGAATGTGGCTGAAGCGTCCGTCGCCGTTCTCCGCTTCCAGCTCCGCGAAAGCACGCAAACGCCTAGAACCCTGAATCAGCTCGTATCGGCCGTCGGCCTTCTTCTCAACGCGGATTGGGTTCGACAGCCCGATCGCCATTATCGACGCTTTTAGCTCATCGAGGCTCTCATCAGGCGCAGAACTACGGTCGCGCACGAGTTTCGTGGAATCGATCAGCTGGGTCGGAATCATATCGAGAATCAGCCCCGCCTTCTTCAGTCGCACGTGCTCGTGCGCAAGCGCGTCATTCTCGACGCGAATTCGATCTTCAACCGCCTGTCGAGCGCGTAACGCTTCTGCGTTCTCACGCACAGCCGTGGCCATTGGCCCACGCCGATTGGAAGCATCTACCTCAGACTGCGGCGAGATCACTTCCTCGGCCGGAACGTCGATGTCAAACATGCGCCGCCGTCGTGTCATGCCATGGCCTCCCTGTGCTCAATCTGGGTCCATGCGGCAGTTATGCACTCGCGAAACTCTTCGTAGGCTCCGTCAAAAGAGCGCCTAGCGCGCTTCCACGTGTCTCGCGTCATGTCTCGATAGTCGACCTCGTAGATAGAAGACAGGAACCGACCCGATTGCTCGACGGCCCTCGTCAACTCGATCGGCCGCTCTGTAACCCGGGCTCCGAACACCTTGCGAAAGGCATCTAGCATCGCACGGTGCAACTCGTTGCCCGGCTCATAGCGGGTCAGCAAGAAGCGAACGTCGAGGAAAGCCTTGGGAAGCACGATCTTCCCCGCGGGGAAGGTTCCCTCGAAGCCTGCAGCGAGATCCCCCAATGCTTCCGAAAGCTGCCCGATGAAGCTCGTGGTGCTGTCATACTCCCAGTACCCCGGCCCCGAAGGAATGTAGAGCACGTCCGCGGCAAACACCGCGTTCATGGACTGATAGCCGATCGCAGGTGGACAATCGAAAAGAATCAGATCGTAGGCATCGTCGGGCAGTCCGTCGAGGAACCGAGACACTGCTGCAAAGAAGGTCCAGTCGGGATTGAGGTGCCTATACTGTGCCGAAGCGAACTCTACGAACGCCGCATTGGCACACGAGGGAATGATGTCGATTGTACTCCAAGCTGTCGGACGCAAGAAATCGTCGGTGCGCAGCTCCGCGATACCGAGGTCCCGCACCGAGGCCGGTAGCCGACGAGCCGGAAGACTAACGCCCGACTCGGCACCGCCCGCACTCGCATTCATACGCTCGGTTTCACGGACCAAGTCGCGGGCCATTACGCCCCAAACCGTACGCTCCTCTGCGACATCAGTGAGACCCATTGAATGCGAAAGGGTCGCCTGAGGATCGAAGTCCACCGCGAGCACTCGATAACCGTCGAGCGCTGCTGCATGCGCGAAGTGCAGCGCTACAGTGGACTTCCCGGCACCACCCTTGAAATTTGCAATCGCCGCTCGGATGGCACGCTTGCCCGAAGGCCTTGGCGGCATCAATGGCCTACGCGCAAACCGAAGCCGACGACGCAGCTCATTGATTTCATCAAGGCTGAACCAGCGTTGGCGCCCATCCTCCTCAATGATACCAGCAGGCAGAGTAGGGTCCGCGGCGAGCTTGCCACGGAACGTTGACTGGTTCACTCGGAACACCAGCTCGGAGACTTCCCAACTCGAGAACCGCCGCAGAGACTTAGTCGACTCGGGCGAGAACGTCTGCTTCCTGATCCAGCCCTGCATACGCAACGAGGCCGCTTGCATGGCTGCCAGATCGTCGTGGGTGAACATCGCTGCCTCAAACGCTTTTTATCGTGCAATCCAGAAATACGCTGATTTGACGATAAGCGCAAAATGGGAAATCATCGCGATGTGCGTTTTGTACGAAGTCGCATCCCACTGACAACACTCGCGTCAGCAATCCAAGCGATTCGCTCGAGACTCGGAACCCACGACCGTAGACTCTCCCCGCGATTAGGGGACAGAACATGATCCGACGCAGCCCTTGAGGGGACAAACTGCCACCTATTTGGGGACAGCCATGGCGCCCCCCAATACCATCTACCTTCCTCAGATTCTCGGAATTGGGGAAGCAAACAGGCGCCATGTCAGGCCCAACTCAGGTTAGCCGTTGACTTTGGAGGATGGATCAACGCTAAATCCGAAAGACGGAGAATTTGCGCTGAGACGCAGGCCCGCCTTTGGCGAGACAGACCTCCGTAACCGAGCGGAACCACGTGCAGAGCCAACGCGGCCCATGCACTCGACACAGGCGCAGAGCATGTTCGCACGGCATCCCACGGGACCAGGCGCGGCGGCCCTCAAGTACGACCTGTTGACGCTTTTAGGCGTGACAGGTCTTGGAGGGTCACCAGTAGCAACCCGGTCAATGTTGCGGCTCATCACACTAATCACTGCACGCTACAACTGGCGGCTCGGCGAGCTCGCTGTAGGGCAACGTGAGATAGCGCGGCTCTGGAAGGTCGACGAGCGAACAGTGAAACGTGAGATGGCCAGACTTCGATCCGCAGGTCTTCTCGTGCAGCGGCGACCAGGTGCCCGGG
>RECV01000017.1 GCA_007693845.1 Phycisphaerales bacterium | reverse complement strand
GGGACCGGCGGCCGTCGATCTGCTACCATGGCCGGTTCGCATGACTGAATCGAGAGATATCAAGAATCAACCGCCGATCCGAGACTTCGCCATTGAAGCGGCCCGCCTGCTCAAGGACCTCAAATGCGACGATGTCCGCCTGCTGGATGTTCGCGGCCTCAGCCAGGTCTGTGACTACGTGCTCATCGGCACGGGCACCAGTGAGACGCAGATGAAGTCCGTCGCCCAGGACGTCGTGGAGCTTGGCGAGGAGAGCGGCCACACCGTCTTCCGCACCAACCGCGATACCGGCAACACGTGGATTGTGACCGACTTCGTCAACCTCGTCGTGCACCTCTTCGAGCCGTCCCACCGGGCCTATTATGATCTGGAACATCTCTGGGCTGATTCGCGCGATGTCGCCTGGCAGCGCGATACGGCTGAGACGACCAACGATTGACTTCGCCCGAACGACCGATCCGTACGAGATACGATCCACCACTGCCATGCTCCGCGAGATGCTCTACGCCAAGATTCACCGCGCTACGGTGACCGACTGCAATCCCGATTACATGGGGTCGATCACGATCGATCCGGTCCTGCTCGAAGCCACCGGTATGGTCGTCAACGAGAAGGTCCTCGTCGCGGACTGCAACAACGGTGAGCGGTTTGAGACGTACATCTTCCTCGGCGACCGCGGATCGGGCGAGATCAAGGTCAACGGTGCTGCGGCTGACCTCACCGGCATCGGACATCAGGTGCTGGTGATGAGCTTCTGCCAGCTCGAAGAAACAGAACTCCGCACCCACCGGCCGAAGGTTGTCATCTGCGACCGCGACAACGGCATTGCGGAGTTGATCGAGTACCCCGCGGCGGAATCGCCCGCTGCATCGACCGCCTGACCGTGATGCGTGCTCAGCGCGATGTAGTACGATGCGCGGGTGGGAAGGATTGAAAACAATCTGCCGTGTGTGACGTGCGGGTATACCCTGCGCGGCCTGCCTTCGGATGGCGCGTGCCCGGAATGCGGCATGGCGATCAGTCGTTCACTGCAGGGCGATCATCTCGCGGCGGCCGACCCGCAATGGTTGCGCACGATCGTGCGTGGACAGCGGCTGTTGACTACCGGCCTGCTGGCCGCGATCTCAGGTCTGTACCTCTTGATTTTTGGTGGGGTGACATTTCTTATCATTACGGATATCCGCTCAACTCTGCCTCGAAGCATTGAGTACGGTTTCTACATTGGTTTCGGCGCGGCGTTTGTCAGCCTACTGATTGGTGTGTACCTCGGGCTGGTCGGCACATACTTCATGACCGTTCAGGAGGGCCGGGAAATCGACCGGGAATCCGTATGGTCAACTCGTCGGATGGCGCGATGGAGCATGCTCGGCGTGATCGTTACCTGCATTCTTGTGTACTCGAGCCAATTTCTGTCGGGATTTGGAATGCGCTGGGTCGGAGTGGAGATTCTCAGCCGAAGCCTCTTCATACTGATGCTGACGGTGGCCGGGGTGTCGCTGTTGAAACGGTTGGAAGCTTTGATCCGCAGAGTGCCTGACGAACCGTTGGCGAAGAAGATCAGAAGCCACTGGATATTGGTGCGCTGGGCGGTGCCGGCCGTTGGAATCTACGTCCTCATTCTGCCACAGATCGGCTTCGGGGGCGGCGGCATGGGGCGCACGATGCGGTTGTTGCTGGCCATGCCGCTAGTGATCGCGGGATTCATCGGGGCAATTGCACTCATGGCCGACTCGATTCGAATCTTCTTCACGATGCGCAAATGCACCGCGACGTTTCAGGATTGCCGGAGCAATACGCAACTGCCATCGGAACAGACGGCGCGATGAGCAACTGACGAATGCTCGACGGCCGCGCGTTTTCCGCTTGGCCAAGTGAGCCCGGCATAGGATGCAGTCATGAATGCAAGACTGACCACCGTAATCGCTTTGGTCCTGATGGCGGCGGGGCTGATCACCTTGCCCGCATGCACGACGGTTCAGCCGCTGGCGGCGAAGGTCGACTCCGCAGCACTCGAAGCGAGCGATGAACGCCGGGCAGCGCGTCAGCAGCGGGCCGCAGTGCCGCTGGAAGAGCGCATCGCGATGATCGAGGCGGACCTCGAGCGCACGATGGTCCCGATCAGGTTTGTCATTGGGGATGAGACCGTTGAGGAAGGCGGCGTGCTCGTGCCGCGCTTCCTGAATGAAGACGGTCGGCCGGGCCCATTGTTGATCGAGTCGAACACCGCGGTGTTGAGTGCGCTTGCGGCGCGGTACGCCGCGACCGGCGATCCGTGGGCGAAAGAGATGGGCGAACGGTTGATCCGCGGCATCCTGGCGATGGATGCGCGGAGCGGCGAACTGGACGGCTTCGTGCCGTTCTACCTTCACCCGCGCACGCTTGCGCCGTCCGAACACCACACACATGCCAACGTCTATACACAACTGTTGTTTGCGTATGCGCTGGCGCACGAAGCGTTCGGCCCGAATGAAGACATTGAGCGGCACGTGTCGCTGATCTACCAGCGGTACGTGGAAGACAACTTTCAGTTGAGGCAGCGCGACGGTTCGCGCACGCCGCGGAACAACCTGCGGGTGATCCTGTTCACCGTGAACGCGAGGCAGGCGCTCGGCCGACGTTTGTTGGATCGGGCGGCCCTCACGCTCGGCGATGAGCAGACTCAGGAACTGGCGGAGCGGGAGCAGTGGGGCGGGCCGCTGCTCGGGCCGCTGCACTTCCGGTTTTTCAATATCGAACTGCCGACGACATCTTCATCGTGGCTGAGTCTGCAGGGAATGACGGCGCTGACACTGCTGGGTGATTCCTACGAATCGCGGATCAAGTCGCTCGCGCGGAAGTACGAGCGCGATGACAACCCGTTCTTTCGTGCGATCGCCGCGATGCACGGGGCGGATGAGGATCTCGCGGCGATCCGCCGCCGGCTGGAGGAGTTTCCCTACCCCGCGACCAATCAGGGCGTGATCAACACCCACCGCACGGATGTGGAGATCACCACCGGCGATTTCGTGAAGTTCAACGCCAGCCCGGAATCGCGCGAACCCCTGCCGCTGTATGAGATCGCCTCGGACACGTACCTTTGGAAGGGGCGATTGCGCAAGGTCGACGCCCGGCTGCGCGACCGACCGCAAACGGTGCTGGGGCATGACCTCCTGCAGGCGTACTGGCTGCTGCGCTGGCTGGAATCACGTGAAGATCGGTAAGCGGGGGTGGGCGGAAGCTCATCCGAGGGTCATCCCGCCCGGGGCGGTGCGGT
>RECV01000103.1 GCA_007693845.1 Phycisphaerales bacterium | reverse complement strand
AAGATAAAGAACCGGGAGAGAGTCACAAAGAGGTCGGGATTATACGGGTCGCGCTTGATTGGGTTTCGCGTTTCGGTCGCGCTCAAGTCGATACCGGCGCAGCACTCTACTCGGCATCGTGTTCCGGTGAGGGATCGACATAGGCATCGGCATCGGCGTTCTCACCCGAGCCGTCGCCCGGCGTGCGCTGCAGGTGGTACGCCGCTCGCCACAGGTGGTACGTCAAGCGATCGATCCACAAGAGCGCTTCGAGTTCCGCAACCGCCTGGGCCGCGCGTCCACTGCCCGCCGCGGCGGATTCGAGCAATCGTGCCCGTTCGCGTTTGCGCACCTCTGCTGACTCTCGCGACAGCGCTTCCAGTTCCGGAACCAGTTCCGGGTGCGCTTCCTCCGCCTCGATCCATTTCAACGTGGTGTGCAGTGTGCCGAGCAATGCATCGTGAACCCGCTTCAACTCCGTGTTGGCTTCCAGCACGTCCGGGTCAAACGGCTCGCGGCAGGCATCGGCCAGACGGCGGAGATGGTCCGCCGCGTGCACCGAAGCAAGTTGGCGTTCGAACTGCTTGGCAGATGCCGACTCAGTGGAGATCCGGCCGAGGAATTGCTGCACTTCCTTGAGTGCAAGTTCAACCTCATGCAGTTTCCGGCCCGTTGGCCCCATGAGGGGCTTGCCCTGCAGTCGCGATCGGAGCGTACGAATCGTCGCGGCAGCGATATTCAACGTGGCCAGCCGCACCGCTTCGATCGCCACCGACGGGATGCCGCTCACGCTGCTGTCCAGATGCCGCACCAGTTCCGGCTTGCGTTCCGGCACGAGGCGCACGACCAGCTTCGAGACCAGGCCGATCATCGGCAGAAACACCAGCACCCCCACGATGTTGAACGCCGTATGAAACGCCGCCAGACTCACCGCACCGGGATCGCCCTCCGCGAACTCAGCCACGAGATACATCAGCCGGAGAAACAGCGGCAGCAGGATGAGCGCGATCAGGCCGGTGATCAGGTTGAACAGAATATGCGTCGCCGCGGTGCGCCTGGCCGGCACGGAGGCGCCGATGGAGGCAAGGATCGCCTTGACCGTGGTTCCGATGTTCTGACCGATGACGAGCACGGCGGCCTGTTCGATCGAGATCGCGCCGGTGTACAACGCCGCGAGCGTCGTCGCGACCGCCGCGCTGGATGACTGCATCACGATCGTCATGGCCGCACCGATCACAATGAGTGCGGGCACGCCCAACAGTGTCATGCCGGGAAAGCTCGCCGGATCGATTCGCTCAGCGAGGCCGGCCATACCCGCCTGCAGGGTGTCGATGCCGACGAAGATCAGGCCGAACCCGGCGAGGGCGATCCCGGCCTGGCCCAGCCGCGCCCCGCCGACCAATCGCAGCATCGCCCCGACACCGATCATCGGCAGGGCCACCGCGCTCATGCTGAACTTGAGCCCCACGGTGGAGACGATCCAGCCGGTGCTGGTCGTCCCGAGGTTCGCGCCGAGAATCACCCCGATCGACTGGCTGAAGGTGAGCAATCCCGCGGAGACGAACCCGATCGTCATGATCGTGGTCGCGCTGGAAGACTGCACGAGCGCGGTGATGCCGGTCCCCCAGAACAGGCCGGTCAGGGGTCCTCTCACGAATCTTTCAAGAATGCCGCGCAGCGCATCGCCCGCGAGGGACTTGAGACCCTCGGTCATCAGGATCATGCCGAGCAGAAAGAGCCCGATGCCGCCGATGATGCCTGCAATCATGCGGCCATTATTCTCATTTTGCGATTGAACGCACGATCGCGTCCTGCAATCACCTTGCCGACCCAATAGCTCACGCCAGATCGCGCAGTTGCCGCCAGAGCGCCTCGACATGCTGCCGACGCGTGCGCGTGCCGCCGATCGACACGCGGATCACGTACCGGTCGTTCAGCTTCGTGTGCGTCAGGAACGCCCGGCCGGAATCGTTAATCGATTTCAGAATCGCCTGCGTCCGGCCGTCGCCTTCGATGTGTCGCAGGCAGACCAGGTTGAGCGGCGGATCGGTGATCAACTCGAAGCGATCGGACTCACGAACCCAATCCGCGAATTCCTGTGCGAGCGAGATGTGCTCACGGACGAGTCCCCGCAGACCTTCCGCACCGTAGTGCCGAATGACAAACCAGAGTTTCAGCGCGCGAAAGCGGCGGCCGAGCGGGATCTGCCAGTCGCGGTAGTCGATCACGTTGCCGGACTCGGTCGCGGTGTTGCGCAGATATTCCGGCAGGATGCTGAGCGTGCGCACTAGCGCGGCCCGATCGCGCACGAAAAAGCAATCGCAATCGAAGTTCGTGAACATCCACTTGTGCGGATTGAAGCAGTAGCTGTCGGCCAACTCCAGGCCGTCGTGAATGTGACGAAACTCCGGACAGAGCGCGGCGGTGCCGCTCATCGCCGCATCGACGTGCAGCCAGAGTTGTTCTTCACGGCAGATCTCGCCGATTTCGCGCACCGGATCGATCGCGTTGGAGGACGTCGTGCCGACCGTCGCGCAGACGAACGCAGGCACCTTTCCCGCAGCACGATCCGCGCGAAGGGTTTGGCGCAGTGATGCCGGCTTCATCGCAAAGTGGTCATCGACGTCGATCAGACGCAGGTTGGCGCGGCCGATGCCGGCAATGGTGGCGGCTTTCTCGATTGAGGAGTGCGTCTGCTGCGAGGTGTACACGGTGAGCGTGCCGTTCGCGCCGCGTTCGTTGGTGGCGTTGCCGGTTACGCGTTCACGTGCCGCGAGCATCGCGCACAACGTCGCGCTGGAGGCGGTGTCCTGAATCACGCCCCCGCCGGCACTCGTTGATCGAAACTCGCGTGGCAGATCGAGCAGTTCGACGACCCAGTCGAGCACGTGCGTTTCCAGCTCGGTGCACGCGGGACTGGTCGCCCAGAGCATGCCCTGCACGCCGAGCCCGGCCGTGAGCAGTTCCCCGAGAATGCTCGGGTAGGAGGTATTCGCGGGGAAGTACCCGAAGAAGTTTGGCGACTGCCAGTGTGTGAGGCCGGGCAGGATGATCTCGTTCACATCACGCAGCATCTGCTCGAACGATTCGCCCCGCTCCGGCGGATGCGCCGGCAGTTGCGCACGAACATCGTTCGGCTTGAGCGGCGACTGCACCGGATGTTGTTCGATGTGTTCGAGGTAATCCGCGATCCAGTCAATGACCGCGCGGCCGTGCTGCCGGAACGCCTCCGCGGACATGTGAACATCTTGGGGAGCATCGGACATGCGGCGATCATAGCCGGAGACGCCGGCCGATTTTGCCCCATCTGGCGATTGTTCTCCGCAACTAGTGAATCCCCACCTTCCTGAATATCGTAAAAAGTATCTGGGTAAAAGCCTGTTTCTTCGGGACGACAGAAGCGAAAGAGAGGAGTCAACATGAACACGAAGAAGAATCGGTTGCAAGGTGTGATCGCTGTGTCGGCGTTGCTGGCCGGAACGGGGTTGGTCCAAGGTGAACTGGTCTTCCAGCAGACCATCAATGAAGACTTACTGGGTTTCGGTTTTCAAAGCGTTCCGGAACAAACCGCGAACGACGGCTTCTGGGATTTTCTGCATGCGGACAACTTCACACTGGAGTCGTCCGCCCCGGTGGATCGCATTCGCTTTTGGGGCTTTGCCTCAACCTTTGCCGGCGGTGGATTTTCGAACATCAACAGCTTCGAGATCACCTTGTTTGACAGCACCGGCACGCAGCCGGGTCAAGCGCTGACGAGCATGACTTTCGATCTGAATGACGTGCAGACCAAATCGACCGGACTGATCGGTGCTGGCGGCGCGGAAATCCTCGAGCACTTTGTTGAACTGGACACACCGTTGGCCATTGATGGCAACACGGAGTACTGGCTCGCCATCGCCGCCGGTCTGGACAATCCCAACGGCGACTTCTGGCTGTGGCAGGATTCTGTCGACGGAGATTTGACCGTCGCTGATTTTCAGTACTCGCTCGGACAGTGGAACATCACTGGCCCAGACTCACCGGTTCCGGCCGACAGCGCGTTTGAACTCTACGCCATCCCGGCGCCGGGCGCACTCGCGCTGCTGGGTTTCGCGGGGCTGTTCACCCGTTGCCGCCGACGGTCAACCTGAATCGGATACGCCGATCCGGACAGACCGACATCACATTCACCATTCCGGAGCAGACCCCGTGCGAAGCGGTCTCACAGCCGCTCCGCTTTCCGTTTCTCGCCGCGCCCTTTTCAACCGACGTCGAGCATCCAGAGCTGCTGTTGCGGCTGGGAGAGAAACTCGCAGCCGTCCTCGGTCACGACGATGATTTCTTCGATAGCGTGGTACCCGCGACCGGCGACGTCGGTGATCGATGGCTCGACGGTGAAGACATTGCCGACTTCGAGCGGGATCTCCGCCGATGCGCCGTAGCGTTCCCATTTCGGCGCGAGCGATCCGCCGCCATCGTGAGCGCACCGGCCGACCTGATGCCCCGTGCCGTGGTCGAACTCGGGATACCCTGCATCGGTGATCACCTTCCGGGCCGCGGCATCGACCTGCCAGCCCGGCACGCCGGGTCGGATCGTCTTGATCGCAGCGTCGATCGCGCGCTGCACGGTGTCAAACGCGCGCTGAACATCTTTCGGCGGTTGGGTCTCCCCCTTCTCCGGCACATACCAGGCGCGCTGTAGATCCGAGCAGTAGCCGTTCTGTCGAATACCGAAGTCGAGATTGAGAATTCGGCCGGGCTGCACGGTAATCGATTCGGACGGCACGGCGTGGCCCAGCATCGAGTCCGGACCGCTCGTCACGATCGGGCACATCGCCGGATCCCACGCCAGCCCGCAACCGCGATCACGCGCCTGGGCGCGCATGAACTCGGCAATCGCGACTTCACTCGTTCCAACCCGCACGAATGCTGCGGTGTTCTCGAAAATCTGACGTGTGGTCGTGATCGCTTCACGAATTCGTTCGATTTCCGCGGGGCTCTTTCGGCCGCGCACCGCGCGAATCACACGTTCGGCGGAGACGAACCGATCGACATGTTCAGGCAGGTATTCGCGCAACCGGTGATACATGCCGTGTGACAAACCGTCCGCCATGTAGTCATCGGCCGAGTAGTTCAACGCGATCGATTGCGGATTGAGTTCCGCGATCAAGCGCTGCAGCGGTTCGCGCACGCCGTCGAGATATCCCTCGATGCGGTCCCACGTGCCGATGGACTCCACGGCTTCAGCGTCATGGCCGGCGATCACGGCAATGCGCTCACCGGAACGCGTGACCAGCAGCGCGCTCTGCCACGTGAGCGAATACGGAAAGATCAGCGGGAGAACCGGGTCGGGACATTCGAGCGACTCACGCACGAACGTGATCCAGCAGTCCACGCCAACCTCTTGGAGAATGGCGGGTGCCTGGGTGAGTTTCTCGCGAATGAGATCGATCGCGCTGGTTTCCTGGGTTGCGGCCAACATTCACTCAACTCCCGGACTTGGCGGTCGCGCGTTGCGCTTGGCCCTGGCCGGTGGGTTTGACTTCGGAGGTGGACGCGCCACTGCTGCCGCTGCCGCTGCTGCTGCCCTTGCCGGTATTGCCCGCACCGATGCGGCAGTGTCCGTCAAGCGATGCGCCATCGGCCATGGTCATCCGCGCAGCGGTGATGTCGCCGGTGATGACGCCCTTCGGCCGCAGATCCACGCGATCGCTGGCTTCGACGTTGCCGTTGATGTGCCCTTCAACCGCGACTTCCTTTGCGCTGACCTGGGCTTTGCATTCCGCGCCGTCGGCGATGTGAATCTTGCCTTTGGAAGAGATCGACCCTTCGAACTTGCCGAGGATCTTCGCCGCCGAATCAAAGCTGAGATCGCCTTTGAAATTGGCGTCGGGTCCGATGATCGTGCCGAAGTCCGTCGTATTGTTGCTGTCTGCCACGTAGGGCTCCTTTCTCGTATCCTCCCGGTTCATGCCGCAGCAAACACTGCGGGGCGTTGTCGTGACCGGACGGGGAGACGCAGTGTACCCGCCGCTGGATATCGTGGGTCGCCTCCCGACGAAGGATTCACCTCCTTACCCGGTGCATCTTTCGCGCAATCATCGTCTGCGCCGGACAAATTACAAACATTTCCCAATGGCCGTTGTCGTCCGATCGGTGAAAGTTCCCCAAGTTTTCAGTGATCGACAGCGGTCCATTAATTGACGTATGAGTATGCGGTGGATAGATTGTCACGCTCTCGCTGGGCGGAGGGTCACTTCGATCCTGCGCATCTCGAATCCGGTTTGCATTTCTGGATCGCCGTCATACCCCGGGCCATCCCGGATTATCATGGCGAGTTCGTGGTGAACAAGACCGCCGGAGAAGAGAGACTGACCGCTCGGTCTTTGCACGACGAACCGATCTTTCTTTTGTCCAAGGGTAAGGAGTACATGATGGATTTTCGCTACCTGAGTTGCCTTGCCGCCCTACCCCTGGTGGTAGTGCTATGTGCTTGTGAGACATCGACCCCGGCCGGTGCAGGCAACCGTGGTGCCCCGGAAGCCACGACGGGCTATTACCCCGATAGCCGCGCCACTCGCCGCGCACCGCGCGAAGAGCCGAAGCCGGAGGCCGAAGCCCCGGCACCGGAGCAACCCCCGGCCCGAACTGCGGCGGCCCCCACTCACTGGCCCACCAAGGCCGGTACCGACGACAGCATGAACTAGTCCGCCATGGCTTACCCCACCGGTTCTGCCGCCACCAGCGTGGTCGGCATCGAGAAGGGCATGCCGTTCCAGGTCAACCTCGATCAGGAATTCGAGTACCACCTGATCGTGACCAATCTCACCCAGAACGTGCTCACGGACGTTTCGGTCACCGAGGAATACGGTCCCTACTTTGAAATGATCTCCTCGAACCCGGACGCCACGACGAAGAGCGATGAGAAGGCCACATGGTCGATCGGAACGCTCGATCCGCGTGAATCACGCACAATCCGCGTTCGAGGCCGGGGCGTTCAGACCGGCAACATCACCAGTTGCGCCTCGGTCACCTACGCTTCCCTGCTCTGCATGGGAATCCCTGTCGTTGCTCCAGACCTCGAACTGGCGATTTCAGGCCCGAGCGAGGTTCTGCGCTGCGATGACATCGTTTACACCATCACGGTCAGCAACCCCGGCAGCGGCGCGGTGGAGAACGTGACCGTCCGTCATCCGCTTCCCAATGGTTTGACCACGCTCGACGGGCGCAACCGTGCCGAGTTCGATGCAGGTCGACTTGAGCCCGGCCAGTCGCAGACGTTTACCGTCCCGGTTCAGGCCAACCGCACGGGCACTTTCGAGAACGAAGCCGTTGCCCAGGGAGGCGGCCTAACCGCTGAATCCGGCGCGATCGAGACCGTCATTCGAGAGCCCAACCTCGAGATCACACGGTCCTGCCCCGAACTTCGGTTCGTCGGCCGCAACATCGATGTCGAGATCGTGGTCGCCAACGTCGGTGACGGCGTGGCCCGTGATCTCGTGGTCGAAGACACGATTCCCGCCGGTGCGGAGGTTGTCTCCATCGGCCAGGGCGGCCAGGTTGCGGGCGATCGGGTGGTCTGCAGCGTCGATTCACTCGCTCCCGAGCGAGAACGCACATTCACGGTCACGTACAACCCGACGACGATCGATACTTACCGCGGCACCTCGACGGCCCGTGCGTACTGCGCTGAAACCGTCAGTGAAAGCTGCACGACCCGGGTCGAAGGTATCCCGGCACTTCTGCTCGAAGGTTTCGATGATCCGGACCCGGTAGAAGTCGGCAACACCACGACCTACACCCTGATCGTAACGAATCAGGGTTCGGCCGATCTCACCGGCATCGAGCTCATCGGTAAGATGGAAGGTGATGGCACGATGGAGTTCGTCTCGGCAGAAGGCAGCAGCCCGGCGCGTAACTTCACCGGCAGTGCCGACGGACTCGATGTCAACTTCCCGACCGTCGAACGACTCGCCCCCGGTGCCCGCGCGACCTACCGCGTGACCGTCCGGGCCTTGAAGTCAGGTCAAGTTTCCTTCCGCGCCGAAGCGGTTTCGAACGAGATCACCAGGCCGCTGATCAAGGTTGAAACGACCAACTTCTACGAGTAATCGTTCGGCCTCAATTCGACTGCGATTTTCGCACCCCGCCGCCATGGCGGGGTGCTTTTTTGTTGGGAATGGAAACTGTCCCGAAAGCCGCGGACCGCCCGAATTCGCGACAGAACCGTCTTTTCTCCAGCCAAAAAATGACGAACGTCCCGCGTGGAGGAGGATTCGGGACGTTCGCCGTGGAGGAGAAGGAGAAAGATCAGGTTCTGGGTGCGCGGGTCGGTCGAGTTGAGGGCTGGCTGGGATTCGATCCGGATCGCCGCTCCCGCATGATGTCAAACTGGGTCGATCTATTGTCTAACGCACTGGATGCAACTTTCATGCATCGCCGGGCTTACGGGCAGAAAATTTTGCGCTCCAGACCTTGCCCACCATCTCTTTGGCCAAGGCCCGGCTGGAATTTTGATCGAAATTTGTTCGGGATTCCGGCAATTCAGAATCGATAAATGCCGCCAACTGGGTCTCGTCGTAGACCAGCCGCTCGGTCACCTCGACCGCATCCAGCCCCGCACTACGCAATCCCTGCAGATACTCCGCTTCGCTGATCGCGCCGGCCACGCAGGCGCTGTACAGGCCCGGATCATTCCGCAGCTCTTCCGGCAACGCCTCGACCACGATATCGCTGATCGAAACCCGGCCGCCCGGCTTGAGCACCCGCGCAATCTCTGCGAAGACACGGTCCTTTTCCGGCGAGAGGTTGACCACGCAGTTGGAAATCACCCAGTCGACCGTGCCGGCTTCAACTGGCATGTCCTCGATGATGCCTTTTCGGACTTCCACGTTCTTCAATCCGGCGGCGGCGATGTTTGCCTCGGCCTTGGCGATCATCTCGTCGGTCATATCGATGCCGATCGCGCGACCTTCCGGGCCGACGAATCGGGCGGCCAGCAGAATGTCGATCCCCGCGCCGGAGCCGAGGTCGAGCACGACCTGGCCGGGCTTGAGCTCCGCCATGGCCAGCGGATTGCCGCAGCCGAAGGAATTCACCACCGCTTCCGGCGGGAGGGCGGCCAGTTCCTGGTCGGTGTAGCCGGCCATTTTGGCGACCACGCCCTTCTGGGCGGGCGGGCCGCAGCAGCCGGAGCCGGCGCAGCACAGCGACGCCTCGCCGCCCACGGCCGTGGCGTAATCCTTGGAGACCTGCTCACGAACAAGATTGGTGCGATCAGACATGGGGAGATTCCTTACGAAAACAGGAGTAGTTTCAGAGAAAAGCCGCTTGCGGCTTAGCACACCGCTCACAATCAAGCCCCACCCCGCTCTATGGCGTCCGCCATACCGCGCAGGGCCGAGACGATTTCATTCCGCTTCACGCGGTAGCGGACCTCCTTGCCGCATTTTTCGGACTCAAGCAGATCGGCTTCACGAAGCTGCCGCAGATGTCGGGAGACCACGGACAGGTCGATCGGCAGGCAGCAGGCGATCTCGCTCACCGTACAGGGCCGGGTGCAGTTGACCAGCCGACCGAGCAGCGCCGCCCGGTTGGGATCAGCCAGGGCCTTGAACAGCCGGCACGCCTTCTCGCACGCCAGGGACTCGCAGCACGGCACGGACTGAATCGGAATGTCGCGGGATGAGTCATTCATTGCTTCCTTGCACAATTATGCAATTGTTTGTTGCCGAGTCAAGTCGGTCGTGGAAAAATTCTGGCATCGAGCGGATTTGATCGAGCGGCATTGAAGGTGTTCGTCGCTCGCCGATCTGCTGCCGGGGGCGGCGGCCGGGACGCGGCTGCGATCTCTTATTCGGCTGGATGCGCGCGCTCGGAGGCGGTCGGAGGTCGGACCGACAATGGCATACCGACCGGTCTCGATCTCGTGGCGCTGCGCTCACGCCGCAATGCGGATGCTAAAGTACGCGGCCGATGACTTCTCAGCCGCACACTGACGACCCCGCTTCCTCCACCATGACACATGATCCCGCCGTTCGGCCGCGCATTCTCACCGGCGACACGCCGACCGGGCAGCTTCACCTCGGTCACTACGTCGGCTCGGTCCGCCGGCGCGTCGAGCTACAGGACACGCACGACTGCTACTTCATCCTCGCCAACATGCACGCGTTCACCACGCGCATCGACAAGTCGGATGAGATTCGCCTCGATTGCCTCGAGATCGTGCGTGATTATCTGGCGATGGGGATCGACGCCAACAAGAGCGCGATTTTTCTGCAGAGCGAAGTGCCGGCCATCGCGGAACTGACGTTTCTGTTCGCCATGCTGCTCCCCTTCAATCGGGTCATGCGCAATCCCACGCTGAAGGACGAAATCAAGGTGAAGGGGCTGGGCGAAAACTATTCCTTCGGCTTTCCGCTCTACGCCGTAGGACAGACCGCCGACATCCTTTCCTTCCGCGCCCATTCCGTGCCGGTCGGCGAAGACCAAGTGCCGCATCTGGAACTGACGCGCGAGGTCGCGCGCAAATTCAACCAGGTCTTCTGCGGCGTGGATGAACACTGCGATGATTCCGAACACGAACAGCTCGGCGGGGTGTTCCCGATTCCCCTCGCGGATGTCGGCAAGGTCGGCCGGCTCGTCGGCACCGACGGCGTGAACAAGATGAGCAAGTCGCTCAACAATGCGATCTTCATCACCGATACGTTCAAGCAGATCAAGAAGAAAATGGGACAGCTCTACACGGGCCGGCAATCGCTCACCGAACCGGGCGACATCAACAACAATCTGTTCCAGTACGTGCGCACTTTCATCGAGGATGCGGACCGCGTTGCGGAGCTCGAACGCGCCTACGCCGCGGGCGACAACATCGGCGATGGTCACATCAAGGTCGAGGTCGCGGAAGCAATCGACAAGCTGCTCGAACCGATGCGCGAACGCCGGGCTCAGTACGAAGGCAAAGACGCGGAGATTCTGGAGATTCTTAAGGCCGGCACGGAAAAGGCGAACGCGCTGGCGGAAGAAACGCTGGCCCGCGCGAAGGACGCTGCCAACCTCGGCTTCTTCAAGCGCGAAATCCGCATGCGCTGATCGCCATGCGCTGGCGGCAGGTGAACGAAGAGCCCGGCGCTCAACGAAAAGCCCGTTTTCCAACCCAAAAACGGTCTTCTGCACAAATCATTGTCGTGCGTGTGCTGGGGCTTTACAATGACCGCGGGTGGAAAGAACGGACGGCGTTGGGCCGTCCCCTGGGAAAAGGAGGCGCCGCATGGCTGTCTCGACACAACCGGCCGTTTCGCCCGTTGACTTTGATGCCATCTATGCCGAAGCGCACCGTGATCCGACACGGGTGCCATGGGACGATCAGAAACCCCATCGCGCGTTGGTGACCTGGTTGAATCACGTTGCCCCCTCCCTCATCCGCTGTGGCGGGCGGGTCGCGGTCGTCGGCTGCGGATTGGGTGACGATGCGCGAGAACTGATGCGCCGCGGCTACGACGTCGTGGCGTTCGATTGCAGTGCAGAGGCCATCGAATGGGCGCGCGAGATCGACCCGGCCCATGCCGACTGCTTTCACGTCGCGGATCTGACCGACCTGCCCACGAAATGGCATCACCGTTTCGATCTGGTTGTGGAGATCAACACGATTCAGGCGGTGCCGCCGGACCGAAGGTCCACAATCGTCAATCCGCTCGCGACGCTTCCCGCCCGACACGGACATGTCCTGATCATCTGCCGCGGCGCGCGCGAGCCGGAGCGGTCGGATGACGGACCGCCGTGGGCTCTCACGCTTGATGAACTCGCGTCCCTGACGCACGAGGCCGGGCTGGAACCCGAAGGCGAGCCGTGCCTTTTCGAAGATGACAAACGGCCGGATGTGCTGCGCATCCGCGGGCTCTACCGCCGGGCGGACTGACGCGCGAACTCGCCCGTTCCGCCCTACACTGCGAGCATGGCGATTGAATTCAAACAGCACACGCTTTCCAACGGTCTCACGATCGTGGCGGAGATCGCGCCCGAAGCGCATACCGCCGCGATGGGATTTTTCGTCAAAACCGGCGCGCGCGATGAGACGCCCGACCTGATGGGCGTCAGCCACTTTCTCGAACACATGATGTTCAAGGGAACGGACAACCGCACGGCCGAGCAGGTTGACCAGGAGTTTGATGCAATCGGCGCGGATCATAATGCGTTCACCAGCAGCGAGATCACCGCCTTCTGGGCGCACTCGCTCCCCGAATCACTGCCGAAGGCCGGCGAGATTCTCTCCGACATCCTGCGACCGGCGCTGCGGCAGGAAGATTTTGACGCGGAGAAGAAGGTCATCATGGAAGAGATCGCCATGTACCAGGACGTTCCGTTCTGGATTCTCTACGAACGCGCGCTCGAGGTGTACTACGACCAGCATCCGCTCGCGCACCGGGTGCTCGGCACGCCGGAAACCATCGCGCCGATGCCCCGTGATGGTATGCTCGAATACTTTCAACGCCGCTATTCCGCGGACAACACGACCGTCGCGCTCGCGGGCAAGGTCGACTTTGACCGAATGGTTGAGCTAGTCGAAAGACACTGCGGTGAATGGCAGCGCACGGACACGAAACGCGAGCAGCCGAAGTTCACCCCGTTGCCGAATGAATTCACGCTCGAACACGAAGCCGTCAACCGCGCCTATCTGCTCATGGTCAGCCCCGCCCCGTCACTGGACGAGGAAGAACGCTACGCCATGAGCATGCTCGGGCAGATCCTCGGCGACTCCGACGGTTCGCGGCTGTACTGGGCGTTGATCGAAACCGGACTCGCCGAAGAAGCACAAGCACAGTACGACGGCCGAGACGGACTCGGCGATCTGCTCGCCTTTGCCTGCTGCGACCCTGCCGACCTCGAAGAAGTGCAAGCGACCATCAGGCGCGAGATGGACGGCCTCGTCGAGTCACTGACCGAGGACGATCTGCAACGGGTGCGCAGCAAGGTCGCGACGGGGACCACGCTGCAGGGGGAATTGCCCGGCGGGCGCATGCGGCGGCTGGGGCAATTGTGGACGTACTTCGGCGAGTACCGTTCGTTGGAGGACGAGTTGGCGAAGATCAACGCGGTCACCCTCAACGATCTTCGCGCGGTGGCGGAGTCTTACCCGCTCACGCCGATCGTCACCGGCCGCTTGATTCCGAAAGGCGGGTGATGAGGCCCATTCAATCCCCTCAGGCCGCCTGCACCACCGAAGGCGCACCGGGTTGATTGACCGTGGCGGCCTGAACCGCCTTTTCATCGTCAATCGGCAGTTCGCGGGCAGCGGAAAGCAGACGCCGATATTGCTCACGATCCGGGCGCTCAGTCCCCGGTTCAACGCGGCAGGTCGCTAGACGAACGCCCATGTCAATTGAGGCATGCACGGCACTGGTCGGACTGACACCCACCAGCCGAACGGTCACATCCGCTACTTTCCGCCTGAGTTCTTCCGCCTGTCGGCACAGTTGATCTTCATCCTTGCCGATCGTAACGAAAGCGATTTCGCGGTCATTGATCGGAGCGATGGAGTTGCACTCACCGAGACAGGTGGTCAGGCTCCGGTGCAGCGCATCGCGCACGACTTCGGATTCCTGAACTTTGTGGTGGTTCGAGCCGCTCCCGGCCATCTTCAATCGGCGACAGTGGCAGACGAAGAGCCCGACGACGTTGTTCATGGCGGGGCTCTCCCCGCTGGTGGACACGGCATGATCGATCAATGCCGACTCACCGTAGAGACGTCGGACACCGTTCCCCGATGCTCGGGGATCGTTCGATGTTCCGTACGATCCGTTGCGCTGCGCCTCGGCGCGGGCGAGAAGCTCTTCGACACGCTCCCGGTTGCCGAGATCAACCCGGAAGAGTTGGGCCAGTTCGCCAGCCGCTTCTTCTGTTTTTCGCAGAATCTCATCCGACTCTTCCCGGGAAAAGCCGAACCATGACTCGCCGAGTTCACGGAAACGGGCCAGCGTGTCGACCTCGTGGGTGCCGGTCACTTCCGCGGCAATCTGAGACAACTCGACGATCCGGACGATGGTCTGGTGTTCCCCGTTCGCCTGATCGGATTCATGGTGATATCGAATGCAGGCGACCAACTCCGGCGGGAGGTTCCAGCGTTCCGCAAGTGCCGCCCCGACCTCCGCGTGCGTAATTTTGATCGCGCGCTGTTCGATGTCCAGAAGGTTGGCGTGCTTTCCCCGGGCGAGATCAATGACCTGAAGGTACACATCGCGAAAAGCGCGGTAGAGAGCAGGCATGCCGATGTCCTGCACCAGCGCCGCGAGAAACGCCGTATCGTCTTCGACCTTCTCGGTCGCGCTGGCCATCAATCGCGCCGCCGCGGCCGAATAGAGCTCATGACGCCAATAGCTGGCGTAGTCAAACCCGACGCCGTCGTCCTCATCGACGCTGTCCACAAGACAGAATCCTAGCGCGAGTGTTTTGACGGAATTCAGGCCGAGATACACGATCGCCTGATTGATGCTCGCGCAAGGCCGAGGCAGTCCGTAGTAACTCGAATTGACGGTCCGAATGATCTTGACGGAGAGCGCCTGATCAGTCTCGATCAAGGCCGCGATCTGCCGCAGATCCAGGTCCGGCTGCGAGGTCATCTCAATAAGTTCCACCGCCACCGCCGGGAGTGAAGGCAGTCGTGGATTGTGGAGCACCGCATCCAGCGTTGTCGAACTCATAGCCAACTTCCGCAAAAGGAGTCAACCGCGATTCAGACCGAATCGCACGGTCAGGCACAACCGGAATCCCTTTGACGCAAGCGGAAGCACTCCCATGGGTTCCACCCGACGCGCCATTCAAACCATGCACACCTCACGACAGCATGCCAACGATCATCGGCAGGGGGAAACCACGAGTTGAATAGGCCCTTCTGGAAAGTTCGCTGAACGATGCCGGTTACGCCGGGACGTCCGGAAACGTCCAGCGCATCGCGGACGTCTCATAACCGAGAATCGATCGGATATACGCGGCAAGCAATCGCCCCGCCCGCTGCAGCGTGATTTCCGGAACCTCGTGCAAAACCACATCGTCCCCCGAACGCATGGCCCGAAGCAGTTGAATCGTCTCGCTTCGTACACGCCAGCGGTCGCCGGTTCCCGTGTCTGCGACCAGCCCTCCCGCCTGCGCGCTGAAGCCGAACGTCTCATCACCCGAATTCAGCGACTCGCCCGTCTCCGCATCGTGATCCAGTTCCGGGCGATAACCCGCAGCGCAGAGCAGCCGCCACGGCCAGTCCACCAGAACGCGGCGGGCGTCAGCGGACGTCTGCAGACTCTGCAACGATGTGACCGTCGCATCAAAAAGGACCGGCTCCGGCCCCGCATCCATCATGAAATGGTGCAGCAAGTCCGCGATGTACAGCCCCGCGCGATTGCAGGCGAGCGATGTGCGCAAAGCCGGGAAAATCTCCTCCAGATCCCACTGCGTCAGCGTGGCGAGTTCGCGCCCGGTTTTCGTGATCGCAATCACGCGACCGCGCGTCAGCAGATCGATCCCGCCGGAGAAACTGCCCTTCTCGCGCTTGGCCCCCTTCGCGATGCCGCGCAGCACGCCGTGTTCGCGGGTAAAAAAGCTGACGGTCTGTGATGTTTCCGAATAGTCCCACCGCCGGATACAGAGTGCGTTGTCGGA
>RECV01000018.1 GCA_007693845.1 Phycisphaerales bacterium | reverse complement strand
TTCGAACGGGTGCTCCTGCATGGGCTCTCCATCCGGTCCGGGCCGATGGGCGTCTCGGCCACGTAACACCACTGTATCCGAACACGGGGTTGGGGGTGATCCGGAAAAGAAGCAGAATCCTGCAGCCGGACTTTCACGGATCGCGCGGAATCGGTGATTTCGGACCTCAAACCGGCCGATGATCGATGAAACCGGCTTCTCGTGGATTGAGAGCCGGCCGCCTGTCCCGAGTCCCCGACCAGAGCCGGAGCCGCCATGAATCGACCGCAAACTCGCAGCGTGAGTCTCGCGCTGGGGCGCCTGCGGTGGGCGACCGTGTTCGCATGCTGGCTTATCGGACTGGCTCTGGCGACGCAGATCACGGTCTGGGCGCTGGCGCACTACACCGACATGCGGTTCGAAGTCGTGGAGAACGGAGCCGAGGCCCCGCTGGTGGTCCAGGCCGAGTCCAAAAGGCAGCAGCGCATTCATTCGGTCCGTGAGTCAGAACTCGGGCTGACGGTTGATTCCACGGAGTTGAAAGACGAGGACGCCGGCGAAGGACCGGCACAGGTGCCCAGCCGCGCTGATCACCGGCTGGGTGTGGTTTTCAACCTTGCTGCGGGTATCGGTCGCGCCGCGATGCTCGCCGTGTTGCCGGTGATTGCGCTTGGCGTCCTGCTGGGCGTGGTTGCCCAGACCAGTGGGATTGAACGGGCCGCGACCGCGTTTTTGTTGATGTTGGTCGTCAGCGGACTGGTTCTGCCGCTTGGCGAGGTGATCGGCCTGCCCTGGCCCGATGGCGCGCTGACCAGCTACGCCACGCTGACCACCGCGTTGGATCAGCCGGAATCCGCGGCCATCGCTCTCCCGACATACGTTCAGTTTCTGTTGTTGCCGCTCACCGCCATCGTCGGCGTGATGATCGTCGCGGTGCGGTTCACCTCCGGCCTGGAGGCCTCGCTTCCGTCCCGCGAGTCGATGCGCCTTGATCCCAATCTGGAACGTGAAGCGAGCAACATGTCGCCGACCAGTCTCCACGGCGGCCGCGCCGGCAGTGTGCTGCAATCGACGCTCGGCCAGTTCGACAACGAAGATGAGAACGGCCCGAGCGCACGCGAAGTTTCACGGGGCGAAGCGCCGAAACGGCTCATCTGATTCCGGTCGGGCTCGGAACGCTCTACAATCGGCCCCATGCGATACGGAATGATCATGGCCGGCGGCGCCGGCACGCGGCTCTGGCCGATGAGCCGCCGCTCGAAACCAAAGCAACTGCTGCCCTTTATCAACGGGCGTTCCCTTCTGGAGATCTCCGCGGCGCGCCTCGAAGGCATCGTGCCGCGCGACCAGCAGTACATCTGTACGGGCGAGGTGTTTCGCGCGCCGATCCGCGCGGCGTTGCCGGTGTTCACCGATGACCGCATACTCGGCGAACCGGTGGGGCGCGACACCGTCAACGCGGTCGGCTTCACCGCCGCGGTGCTCGCCAAACGCGATCCCGAAGCGGTCTTCGCCGTGCTCACCGCCGATCATCTGATCGAACCGCAGGATGAGTTCGCGCGGAAACTCGAAACCGGCTTCCAACTCGTCGAAGCGGA
Source organism: Phycisphaerales bacterium (assembly GCA_007693845.1). Classification (GTDB taxonomy): domain Bacteria; phylum Planctomycetota; class Phycisphaerae; order Phycisphaerales; family SM1A02; genus SKZB01. The sequence goes on along the minus strand of RECV01000018.1, from coordinate 1,734 downwards.
CCCGAACCGGTTCATCACGTTTTCAATCACCGCCACGCATCCCGCGACCGGGTACGGATACGTCGAACGCGGCCGCGCGATCGATGGATTCTCCCACGCGCACGAAGCGGAACGGTTCGTTGAGAAACCCGATCTCGAAACGGCCAAGGCGTATCTCGCGGCGGGGACATTCGGCTGGAACAGCGGCATGTTCGTTTATCACGCGCACACCGTGCTCGAAACGCTCAAACGCTACCTGCCCGAATGTCACGCCGGGCTGATGAGGATTCAGGACGCGTGGGACACGCCGGATCAGGCGCGCGTACTGAGCGAGGTCTACCCCACCCTGCCGAAGATCAGCGTGGACTACGCGCTGATGGAACCGGCTTCGCGGGATGAAACGATTCAAGTCTGCGCGGTGGCCATGGATGTCTCGTGGAAGGATGTCGGCAGTTGGCCGAGTTACGGCGAGACGCTCACGCCGGATGAACACGACAATCGAACCAATGCGCAAACGGTGCACCTCGATTCCCGCAACATTCTCGCGGTGGCGGACGACGCGATGCACACGATTACGACGATCGGCTGTGAAGATCTGATCATCGTGCGCACAGCCGATGCCACCCTCGTTTGCCGCGCCGATCACGCCCAGCGCGTAAAAGATCTCGCCACTCAGGTTGATCCATCACTCCAATAGTTTTTCTTCTTCAACCGCTCCCCTTCCTTCCCTTCGCCCCTCCGTCGCTTCGTCGCTTCATGTCCCCGTGCCTCAATGCCTGTTGCCTCTCTCATGCGTTACCTCGCGATTGACCTCGGCGACAAACGAACCGGCCTGGCGGTGGGTGATGACATCACCCAGTTGGTCTCCCCGGTCGGCGCGATCGAGGAACCGCGCGGAATACGCTTTGATGAGGCGATCGACCGCGCGATCGAGTTGCATAACCCCGGCTCGCTCGTCATCGGGATGCCGTACAACATGGACGGCAGCGAAGGCCCGCGCGCGAAGCTCGTGCGGGAGTTCGGCGAACAACTCGCGGCACGAACCGGCCTGCCCGTGCACTATCAGGATGAGCGGCTGACCAGTGAACGCGCCAATCAGCAGATGGCCCGGACCGGCCGCACCCACAAGCAGAAGAAGAAGCTGCGCGATGCGCTTGCCGCGGCGGCGATCCTGCGCGATTTTCTTGAATCCGAATCGTGAGAACGGAATGACCCCGTGAGGAGCACCGCCCGTGCGCCGACCACCGCACCCCATCGAACATCTCGGCAACTTTCCGACACTGGTGATGTGTCCCGACTGCGGCAGCGATCTGCGCGAGCAGCCGCCCGCCGGCCAATGCCCCCACTGTCACATGGCGTACGATGAACGATCGTGGTCCGTGCCGATCTGGATTCCGCGATTTCTTGCGGATGATCGCGATGTCATGACGCCGCTCCTGATGATGCCCTTACTGGCATTGTCCGCCGTGCTTCTGGCATTGTTCGCCGTGCTGGACGCACTGTTCAACCGACCCATGGACCGTCCGCACGGCGCGTTGATCGCGCTTCCCTCGGCTTTGAAAGTGAGACGAGGGCGGCGCCAGCGGACGCTTGAGATTCCCTGGAGTCAGATTCGGGGCGTGACGCGGGTCAATGAACCGAGCCACGAACAAAGCCGCGGCCATCTGGTGATTTCGATTCAACGACGTCGCGTGCCGGGCGGACCGCCCGCGCTCGCGGAGGTGCTGGCGGTCGAAAACGGCCGCGGCGAAGCGG
>RECV01000265.1 GCA_007693845.1 Phycisphaerales bacterium | reverse complement strand
GGGCAACGTCGATCGGCGACACCCCGCAGGTCGTAGCCGCAGCGCAGGCACAAGGGAAGGCCGAGCGCATTCATCTGGCTGCGGACACTCTGTCTGATCACGCTGGGAAACATGAACACGAGTAAACCGGCGGCCACGATGTGCACAACGATCAGCAGGGGAAGCGTGACTCGGAGTCCGGAAAGAAATGCAGCCCACGCGGGCACGAAAACCGCACCCCAGAGAATCATGTTGAAGATGAGCGCCACCGCCCAAAGGCCGGCAAGAAAATGGCGGCTCCTGAGAACATGCCACAGTGTTCGACGAGCGATCGCTCGCTGCACCTCTGCGGCAGGCCGTTTGAGTTCAGGCGCGGTGTGCAGGATGAATGTTCGCCACATGGTTCTCTGCTGCTTTCAACTGCTCATGTGGTCTTGCTCGTTCGCGTCAAGGCTCATTCTACCGGCTGATCCCCATCTTCTTTCGGCCCATCCGTTCTCGTGTCAATGCTCTTTGGGGATTTCCGCTCGACTCCGGCCGGCGAGGGGGTGGACCGGCCCGCATTGGCCGCGATTGGCGTACAATTGCGTCCATGACGAACGCCCTGACCACTGAGCCGGAGAACGCTGTCGCCGTTGTGCAGCAGGTTGAGTCATTTCTTGATGTCCGGCTGAAACGCGCCGAACTACCCGCCAACCTGGTGGAGGCGATCCGCTACGCCGTTCTGGGCGGGGGGAAGATGCTGCGGCCGCAGTTGGCGATCCGCTCGTGCGAAGCAGCGGGCGGAGATGCTGGGGACGTGATCGGACCGGCAGCCGCGCTGGAGTTGATCCACGCCTTTTCCCTCGTGCACGACGATCTGCCGGCGATGGATGATGATGATCTCCGTCGAGGCCGGCCGACGCTGCACATCCACGCGGGGGAAGCGATGGCCATCCTCGCGGGGGACACCATGATGTCCCTGGCGTTTCAGATCATTCTGGAAGAGGCCGCCGATGCGGACCGGGGCCGGCGTCTCTGTAGTGAACTGGCGACGGGTACGACCGCGATGATCGGCGGTCAGGTGTACGACACCCTCGGCGGCTTTCCGGACGGGCTGAGCGAGATCGAGCAGCTCAAACTGATTCACCGGAACAAGACCGGCGCACTGATTCGCGCGGCCTGCCGCATGGGCGGAATCTGCGCGGGGGCGAATGACGAAGTCATGGGTGCCCTGACGCAGTACGGTGAGGCGTCGGGGCTGATGTTCCAAGTCGTGGATGATCTTCTCGACGTGACCCAATCGGCGGAACATATCGGCAAGGCGACCGGCAAGGACGCGGAAGCCGGCAAGCTGACCTTCCCCGGCCTGCTCGGGATCGACGGCTCCCGCGAGGAGGTCGAGCGGTGTCAGAAACGCGCGATCGACGCCCTCCGGCCGCTCGGGCCGGCGGCCGATCCGCTGCGTGAATTGTGCAGGTACATGGCGAGACGGACGAAATAGCCCTATCCTGTGCATCCACACCGTTGCATATACGCAACGGCCATTGCTCTCACACGCGCGAGACACGATCCCCCACGGACGGACGGCTCAACCGCCAGTACTGAAGGACGACTGCATGGATCTGAAACTGCTTCCCGGAATCAAGAGCCCCGCGGAACTCAAAGCGCTTTCCATCGATCAACTGCCCGAACTGGCCACGGAGATCCGCCACGCGATCTGCGAGCAGATCAAGCAGTCCGGCGGCCACTTCGCGCCGAACCTCGGCGTGGTCGAACTGACCATCGCACTGCACTACGTCTTCGACTTTGGCTACGACCGCCTCCTCTTCGATGTCGGCCACCAGTGCTATCCGCACAAACTGCTGACCGGACGGTATCCGCTGCTGAGCAAACTGCGCAAGCGGGACGGCATGGCCGGCTTCCCTGAACCGAGGGAATCGGCCTATGACCTCTTCTCCGTCGGCCACGCGGGAACGGCAATCTCGACCGCCGTGGGCATGGCACGCGGCGATCAGTTGAACGGCGAATCATTTGATCCGGAACAGAAACCCGACGGCCGGCGCGTCGTCTCGCTCATCGGCGACGCCTCGATCGTGAACGGCGTGGCGATGGAAGGGCTCAACAACGCGGGAACGCTCAAGCGGCAGTTCCTCGTGGTGCTCAACGACAACGGCATGTCGATCGCCAAGCCGCAGGGCGCGGTCGCGCAGTATTTCGACCGCGTGCGCGTTAACCCCGCCTACCTCTCGATGAAGCGGGCCGCGAAGGGCGCGCTCGACAATCTGCCCGGCGGATCGTTCATCGGCGAGATGTACCACCGCGCCGGGGAAATGGTGAAGGATGCCATCGCTGAAGATGCGTGGTTCGAACACTTCGGCCTGCTGACGGTCGGCCCGATCGACGGTCACGATATTCGCGGCCTGATTGACATGCTGATCGAGGTCAAGGATTTCGATCGACCCATGGTGCTGCACGTTCACACCGTCAAGGGCAAGGGCTTCGACTTTGCCGAGAGCGATGCAACCGCGTTCCACTCGCCCAAGCCGTTCACCGTCAGCGGCTGCCGCACGGAAATGAAATCCGGCGGACGCGGATTCACCGCCGCCTTCGCCGATGCGCTGATCGACGTGATGGAGCGAGATGAGAAGGTCGTGACCTGTACCGCCGCGATGCCGGACGGCACGGGGTTGAACCAGGTCATCCCGATGTTCCCCGATCGCGCGTGGGATACGGGCATCTGTGAATCGCACGCGATGGACATGATGGCCGGACTCGCCAAGACCGGCTGGAAACCGTTCTTTACGGTGTACTCGACGTTCCTTCAGCGGGCGTTCGACCAGGTGTTCCAGGAAGTCGCGCTGCAGGGACTGCCCGTACGGCTGTGCCTCGACCGGGCCGGGCTTGTCGGCGGCGACGGCGCGGTGCACCACGGGTTCTGCGATGTTTCGATCCTGCGCGTCTTCCCCGATGCGGTCCTGATGGCCGCGATGGATGAACCGTCGCTCAAGGCGTCGCTCGAACTCATGCGGCATTACGACAAGGGCCTTTCCGCCGTACGCTATCCGCGCGACAGCGTGAGCGATCTCTTCGCCGAGGAATGCCCGCCGTTCGAAATCGGCAAAGCGCGGCCGCTGGTCACGCACGACGAACCGGATCTCGCGATCCTCGGTTACGGCGTGATGGCGATCAACGCAATCAAAGCGCTCGATCATCTCAACGGGCACGGCGAGTACAAAGTCAGCGTCTACGATGCCCGCTTCGCCAAGCCGGTTGATCTCGGCCTGATCCGCTCGCTGGTGGAGCGCGACATTCCGATCATCACCGTGGAGGATCATTCGATCACCGGCGGATT
>RECV01000290.1 GCA_007693845.1 Phycisphaerales bacterium | reverse complement strand
AAGACGAAGATGTGACGAGCGACCTCGCCTTCGACGGTGTGAGCGTGCGGCGGAACGTTTAGCCCGACGCGGCATCGCTCGCTTTCGATTCTTCATCGAGATTCAGAACGGTCACGGATGTGTTCGTGTACACGCAGATCTCACCCGCGATCACGAGGGCCTTGCGGCAGATCTCGCCCGCGGGCAGGTCGGTATTCGCCGCCAGCGCGCGGGCCGCGGCCAGGGCGTACGAACCGCCGGAACCGATCGCGCAGATACCGTCAGAGGGCTCAATCACATCGCCCTGTCCGGAGATGAGCAGCGTGGCGTTCCGATCGGCCACGAGCAACAGTGAGTCCAGCCGGCGCAACGCCCGATCGGTGCGCCACTGCTTTGCCAGTTCGATCGCAGCCCGCATGAGATTAGTGGGCGACTCCTTCAGCCGCGCTTCGAATCGCTCGAGCAGGGCGAAGGCATCCGCCGCTGATCCGGCAAAGCCGACGAGCACGCCGGCCTTGTCCGCGCCGAGTTCGGCAAGGCGGCGCACCTTGACCGCATCGGCCTTGGCAATGGTCGGGCCGAGACTGACCTGCCCGTCACCGGCCACCGCCACCTGATTGCCCTGGCGGACGGAAACGATCGTCGTCGCATGAAAGCTCTGCATGATGCGTCAGTGTATCAGGGTTCACTTCCCGCATGCCGGCTCGAGCGATCTGCCACCGGCTACAAACAACGTCCCCGCCAGCCATCCTCGCGGGGATCCGAGTGACACGCCATGGCGTTAGTCAGACTCGCTCGTGTCCCACGATTCGACTTCGCGCTGAATCTTCTTCCGGCGGAACCAGATCAGGAGAAACGCCGGCACGATCGCCAGCCAGAGGAAGCTGAACAGACTGAAGCCGATCACCATGAGCGACCACGCGCTGCGCAGGAAGTCAAGGACCTCCTGATCGACACCTTCATCGGCAAGTTCAGCGAGCAGCGTGTCGGAAGCGGCAATCGCCAGAACGGCGGTCACGATGAACAACAGCGCATGCGTTGCCAGATACACACCGGCCCAGAGCCTGAGCATCGTCGCTGCCAGTGCGCGGCGCTGCACAAGCATCACGCCTCCGACGCCCAGCCAGCCGGAGAAGCCGATACCGAGCACGTACATCATCAGTACCACCGCCCCGACCGCGCCGAGGTCGGTCAGCACCGCGATGACACTGACGGTACCGGCGAGATCGGTCAGCAGGCCGAACGCAGCGACAATGATTGCGAGTACGCCGATGACGGTGGGCCACCTGGATGTCGCGGGCGATGCTTCTTCCGCGGCGTCATCCTCACCGTCGTCCGCAATGACACTCGCTTGAAGCTTCTTGCCGGAACGCAGGTTGTAGCCGCAGTTGACGCAGATCACCGCGCCGGCTTCGTAGCCGTGGCCGCATTCTGGGCAGGTTCCTTCGCGGCTCTTGGGTGTAGGTTCGTCGGCCAGGCCCACCCCCATCCCGCTGCCGCTGGCATCCGAATCGTCAAGCAGTGATCCGAGACCGAGACCGCCGGCGGTGGACTCGTTTCCGGGATCGTCTTGGGGCGGGCTTGATTCACGCGACTCTTCGAGCTCGCGTTGCCGCTGCTTTTCTCTTCTTTGGGCGGCAGCGCGGTTGTAGCACGGTTTGCAGTAGTACCGTCCCTTGGGATCCTTGACGCGCGGCTTGTTCGCACAATCCTCGCCGCAGACCACGCACTGCTTGACGGCTCCTCCCGCCATGATGTTCTTCTCCTACAGGTGAACGAAGCAATGCGCACCAAGGTACCGATGGTCGGGCAGCAAAGCCAGCGGCATGAACGCGCGGCCTCAGGTGCCGGAGACGTTGGGCGGCTCGGGTTTCGACCACCCTTCGCTGAGATGGCGCACCGTCTTGCCGGTCCCCAGGTAGATCACCTGCTCGCTGATGTTCGTGCAGTGGTCTGCGATGCGTTCCAGCGCCTTGGTGACGGTCAGGAGCCGAAAGGCGAAATCCACCGGGAAGTCGCCGGAGGCAACCTTCTGCTGCGCATCAAGCATGATCTCGCTCTTGAACTGCCGGACCGCATCATCGAAGCTCAGCACCTGCTGGGCCAGTTCCGCGTTCGTTTCCGCCATCGCGCGGTTCACATCGCGCAGCATGCCGACCACGCTGTTGGCCATGACCCGAAAGGTGGGGGGCACCGGCTCGTCATGATCGCCCGGTCGCACGACGACCTCAGCGATATCCACCGCGCAGTCGGCAATGCGTTCGAGCTCGTTGTTGGCCTTCACCACCAGCAGTACAGCCCGAATCGAATGGGCATCGGTCTCGCCCATCCCCAGCAGCGGGACCGCCATCTGTTCAATCTCCACGTCGATTCGATCAATCTCGTTGTCCCCCTCGATCACGGCCTCCGCCTTGGCGCGGTCAGACTCAAAATAGCTGTCCACCGCACGGAGCGTATGGTCCACAACGCGATTGCCCTGCGCAATCAGTTGCTGGTTGAGTTGTTCGAGCTTGCGGGCGAAGGTTGCCATAAGTCGCCTTGCCGACGGATTTGTGGGGGAAAGTGTTTCTCTTCGTTGGAGTATAACCAGCCGGGCAGACCGAACCAACCCGCCGCGAGCCGGTCTGAGATCACGCGCCGGTTCAGTCGATGACTTGTCGAAGCACGACCATCGTCGTACGCTCCGAGTTATGATCGAACTGGGCGTGAATATCGACCACGTTGCGACGGTGCGACAGGCCAGGCGGACCTACGAACCCGATCCGGTGTGGGCCGCGACCGAAGCGCACCTCGGCGGGGCGGACGGTATCACCGTCCATCTGCGGGAGGATCGTCGTCACATCCAGGACGATGATGTCCGGCGACTGACTGAACTCGTGCATGTCAAACTCAATCTCGAAATGGCCGCCACCGATGAAATGATCGCCATCGCGCGCGAGATCAGGCCGCAAATGGTCATGCTCGTCCCCGAAGGCCGGCAGGAAATCACCACCGAAGGCGGGCTCGATGTGATCGGTCGCCGAAAGGAACTCGAACGCGCCGTCGGCGAGCTTCGTGATGCGGGACTGATCGTCAGCGCGTTCATCGACGCGGAACTTGACCAGATTGACGCCGCTCAGGCCTGCGGCTTCGCCGTCTGTGAGGTGCATACCGGTCCGTACGCCCATGCGTTCTGGGAGAAGGGGCGCGATTCGGGAAGCCCGGCCGTAGTGAAGGAACTGGACCGCATCCGCCGCGCCGGTGATCGCATCCGGGAACTGGGGATGCGTTTCAACGCGGGGCACGCACTTAATTATGTCAATGTCCAGCCGATCGCTGCACTGCCCGGCGTGCGCGAACTGCATATCGGCCATGCGATCGTCAGCCGATCGATCTTTCTCGGGATCCGCGAAGCCGTCGCGGAGATGAAGCGGCTGATGAGAGAAGCGGCGCACATCGCTCCGGACTGAGCGGGCGGTTTCGGATGCTGATCGCATGGCGAGAGAAACGTTTTCGACGATCAGGAACATCCGCGCGGCTCGTGGTGTCCTATCCTGTACCGTGGTCGGGTCACCCGTCCCTCACTTGAACCGGAGTGTTCTCATGAAGCGAGTTGATCGTGGTTTTCTGACTTTGAGCGTTGTTTGCGCGGCTGCTTTCGTTTTTACGACCTTGACCGGCTGCCAGGTCGATCGGTCGCCCGGGGCCGGCATGGCCGATCCTTATCCGGCCGAGGTCAATGACCCGCGCATCACGGTGCTGGCGCCGGATCTGCGGCCGTGGATCGGCTTCCAGGACATTCGGGTGGATTCAAACGATGACAAGCCGCTCGCGATTAATGTGCCGGTGCGCAATCTGACCGAACGACAGTACCTGATTGATTACCGGTTTCTGTTCTACGATGAAGACGGCATGCAGATTTCCCCCGTAATGAGCTGGCACATGGTGGCATTGGAGCCGAAACAGAATGTGCGTCTTCAGGGCCGCGCGCTCGATCAGAACGCGGTGGACTTTCGGCTTGAAGTTCGCTGGGCGCGGTGAGCTGTTTGAGCGATTGAATGAATCAATTCGTGGTGTTCAGATCGGACTCCGCCACGCCGCGCTCGTGTTGATGTTCGGGCGTGTCCGGCTCAATATGAATCAGCACATTGATCACTTCGGGGTGACGGCGGACGATTTCGTGCTTCACTTTCGATGCAATGTCGTGGCCGGCTTTGACCGAAATATCCGGTGAGACGAGCAGGTGCAGATCAACCTCGATCATGTCGCCCACCCGTCGGGCGCGAAAGTCGTGGTAACCCACCGCGCCGTCGACCGCCAGAATGTGTTCGCGCAAATCATCGATCACGCTTTGCTCCGGCGCGGTGTCCATCAAATCCTTGATGGCGGTCATCAGCATCTTTACCCCTTCGATGGCGATGTACCCGCCGAGCAGAATGCCGACCACCGCATCAAGAAACGCCCATCCCTCGCCCAGCAGGATCGAGGTCCCGATCCCTGCGGCGGCGACGATGGACGTGATGCTGTCGGTCCGGTGATGCCACGCGTTGGCCAGAAGCATCGATGACCGCGTCTCCCTCGCCACGCGCCGCGTGCGCCAGAACAACCACTCCTTCACCGCCAAAGAGAGCAGGGCGACGACCAGCGCGGGCCACTTGGGCACGGTGGATCGCTCACCCAGAATCGCGCGCACGCTGTCCAGCAGTAACGCCAAGCAGAATCCGAGCAGCAGGATTGCGATGAACATCGTGACGAACGTGGCGATTTTCTGATGGCCGTAGGGATGATTCTCATCCGGCGGCTGGGACGCCACGTGCAGCCCGAGCAGCACCGCCACATCGGACACGAGGTCCGTCAGACTGTGCAGTCCGTCCGCCACCAGCGCGCGGGATTGCGCCCACAAGCCGACGCCGCATTTCAACAGTCCCATGCTGATGTTCGCGCCGACACTCAGCCACGTCACGCTTCGGGCGTGGGCGGATGAAGTCGGTGAACGGGTTTCGGGGGAAGGTGCGCGCATGCTGCCCGGTCGATGAATGCAATCGTGTTGCGGCCAATCCGCGATCGGCGGATTCACACCGGTAGCATACATTAAAGCGTCGCTGGTCGCGGGCCGCGGTTGTCGATCAGTCGACTCGTCAATCGTCGAGACGCAGGACGACCAGCGTCTGATCATCGGACGGTTTCACATCGGCTTCATGGCAACGCAGCGCGTCGGAGATGGAGCCGATCACGCACTGCGGTTCGCCGGTGCATTCGGTCAGTGCCGTTTCCAGCCCCGCCACGCCGAACATGTCGCCGCCGGGACAACTCGCTTCAACGATGCCGTCGGTGTAGAGAACCAGCGATTGCCCCTTGCCGAGCGTGAGGGCGGCTTCCTCGTAGGTGGTTTCTTCCAGAACCCCCAGAGGAACGCTGCCGACTTCATCAAGCCGCTTCACCGCGCCGCCGGAACCGGGGCATTTGACCAGGGGCGGGTTGTGACCCGCGCTCGCGTAGCGCAACTCGCGGGTCTGCGGGTCGTAGATGGCAAAGAAGGCGGTGACGAAAGAGCTTTCGATCCGTTTCGCGCAAAGATGCTTGTTGGTGTGTTCGAGCACTTCTGCCGGACCCTTCGGCATGACGGGGTAGGCGTGCAGGATTGCGTGCAGCATCGCCATGACCACCGCCGCCGCCGGGCCGTGACCCGAGGCATCGGCAATCAGAATACCCCACGGCCCATCCGGATCGGGCGTGCCGTCCTCGCGCACGCGCATTGGCAGAAAATCGTAGTAGTCCCCGCCCGCCTGGCTGAACGTTTCGTAGCTGGCCGCAATCGTCATGCCGCGGATGTCGGGCATCTTCTCCGGCAGCAACGTTCGTTGAATGCGCGAAATCTGCTCAACCTCCCGCTCGATGCGTCGATTGGCGTCGCGAAGTTCACGCATCGCGAGCACTTTGCGCACCGTGCCGCCGACCAGGTTCGCGCGCAGAATGGTTTCTTCCAGACCCTGCACGGTGAACGGCGCGGGATCGTGAAGCAGAAAGATCGCCCAGTTCAGCGGCTCGCCGTTGTCGAAGATCGGAACCGCCATCATGCTGCGATACTCGGCCAGTTGATTGCCGACAACGGGATCGTCCCTGATCTCAAGATCGTGAATGACCTCGGGATACGCCTGTCGAATGATCTCGCCGAAGAATCCACCGGTATGTACCGGAATGTCTTCGCGGGTCGACCATGAGTCAACGGAGTCAATCGTGGCGTCGCCCTCGTTGGAGAGCATGCGGGTGATCCGATATTCGCCCGGCTTGAGGCCGCGGGTGGACAGCGAAACGTATCCGCGCGGGCCGTTCAACTTGACCATCGCTTGGCTGAAAATGCGCAGCACTTCCTGAGGATCGTCAGCGCGGCTGAGCGCGCCAACGGACTCCATGAGAATCGGAATACGCGTGTTGCCGGAAATGTCCAGCGAACGCATGCCGCGGTGCACTTCCCGCGGATCAGCAAGTCCGACCTGCTTCTCGGCCGATACTTCTGATATCGTCTGAGATGGACTTGACGATGAGGAAACGGGCGACGGCATGAATCTGCTCTCCCAAGGGAAGAAAAAAACTGATGGATCATAGGCGCTTTACCGGGTGGCTCGATGCCGCGATCGAACAGGCCGAGAAGTCCTGGCGCGAAGGCGGCATCCCGATCGGCTCCGTCCTCGTTGACGACTCGGGGCAAATCGTCGCGCGCGGCCACAACGAACGCGTTCAATCCGGCGACCCGACGGCGCACGCGGAGGTTGTCTGCATTCGCCACGCCGGCCGCCGCCGGGATTGGCAGACGCTCACTCTGGTTTCGACGCTCAGCCCCTGTCCGATGTGTTCGGGGACCGCGATTCTGTTCAAAATTCCACGTGTGATCGTGGGTGAGAATCAGACCTTCACGGGGGCGGAATCGTGGGTGAAACAGAACGGTGCGGAGGTCATCGTGCTCAATGACCCTCGCTGCGTCGAATTAATGGAGCGCATGCAGCGCGAGAAGCCGGACCTCTGGGCAGAAGACATCGGGGAGTAAAGCCCGCCAAAGAATCTTGTCCGATCATCATCTTGCGCGATGAATGCTCATGTTGGCATGCGACTACTCACACGGTCCCCACGCGCCGAGTAGTTCCAGCAGGTCGAGCACGTTGACCACGCCGTCGCCGGTGAGGTCCGCCGGGCACTCGTCTGCGCACGATCCCCACGCGCCGAGCAGTTCGAGCAGGTCGAGTACGTTGACCACGCCGTCGCCGGTGAGGTCGGCCGGGCACGTTGGTTCTTCACACTCGACGATGCCTCCGGTGATGCGCACGTTCTTGACATGCCACCCTCGGAAGTTGTTGAGCACGCCGTCGATGGAGTCAAATCGCCAGCGGAGCTGAATGGTCTGCCCCGCGTAGGCGGTGAGATCTTCGGAATAAGTGGTCCACTGGAAGGCATCCACCAGTTGCGTCTCCTGGCCGCCGACCACCGAGAAGAGCGCGCGGTCGAACATCGGCGACCCTTCGGTTTCGAGCGCGTAACAGAACTCCAGCGTGATGGTGGTCTCCCCGGAGACCTGCGGCAGGGTAATGGGGGCGCTGATCAGATCGCCGGTCGTTTGCGTGCCGGTTTCATAGGTGCACGTGGACGGCTGGCCGTAGTACGCCCAGGGCGTGGAGTCTGAGTCGTCCCCGTCACCCGCCGGGCATTCGCCGGGCACCGGACAGCTCTGGCCGATCGCCCAGAGTCCGCTTGCGCTCCAATCCGCGGGTAGCCCGTTCAGAAAGCTCTCCGCAAAGACTTCGCCATCGACGACCACGCCGACTTCCGCCATGAGGAGTTGCTCCGGCGCGGCGGCGGGGACGGTGCGCAGACTGCCTTCGCTTCCTTCCGCCTGAACGAAGAATTCGAGGATGTCGCCGCACACGCTGCCGAAGAGCTCCGCTTGGAAGACGCCATCTTCCAGTTCAGTCAGTGGGTATTCAACGAACGCGCCGTTGTTGGTGCGCACCATGAGCACAGCGCTGTCCGGGATGAGCGTTTCGTTGGTCTCGGTGATGTGGACTTCGAAGGTCACTGATTCGCCGGGTGCGACGGCGACCGGCGCGCCGTCGGGCAGCGTGATCCGAATGCCGCAACCGTTGATCGCCTGCAGCACGGCGGCGTGCGCATCGACCATGCCGTGGCCGCTTGCGTTGTTCTTGCCCGGCGTGCCGAGATCGACCGCGGTTTCGATGAGAATGTCGATCACGGTTTCCGGGGTCAGTTCGGGACAGGCCTCCAGCATGAGTGCCGCCACGCCGGCAACGTGCGGCACCGCCATCGAGGTTCCCTGGCGGGTGGCGTACGCGCCGTTCTTGATCGATGAGAGAATCGAAACCCCCGGCGCCGCGAGATCGGGTTTGATCGCCTCGCTGCCGTTCGCGGTGCAGAACGTCGGGCCGCGGGAAGAGAAGGTCGGCACCGGCCAGTCCGCCTGGTGCGGATCGATCGCGCCGACCGCAAATGAACGGTACGAATCGGTCGCCCGATCGGCAGGACGTCGCAGTCCGACGACGCCTTCGTTCCCCGCGGCGAAGAGCATCAGCACTCCCGCCGCCTGCGCGTTGTCGAGAAACGACCAGAAGAGTTGATCGCACTCCGGATAGCCGTGCGAACTCGTCAACCCCCACGCGTTCGAGCAGATCTGCGGGACATCGAATACGGTGTCGGGATCGCCATCGGGATCAACCACCCACTGCAACGCGAGCATGGCATCGGCAGCGGTGGTCGGAATGTCCACGCGATCGATGACCGCAGCATGAATCCACTGCGCTTTCGGCGCGACGCCGACCGACTGGCCGGGCGCGCCGCCGAGGATCGTTCCCATCGTGTGCGTGCCGTGACTCGACTGATCAAACTCGGTCGGCTGGGTGGTGTTGGTCACCGGGTCGAACCAGGACCACTGTGGATTGTTCGTAAAGCCGGGCGCATTGCCGCGCCAGCGCATGCCGAGCGCGGGGTGCGCGCCGTCGACGCCCGAATCGAGCGACGCCACAACGACGCCGCTGCCCTGGATCCCCATTGACCAGACATCCGGTGCGTTGATCGCAGCGATGCCCGGCGGGACCGTGCCGGCCAGTCCGCCTGGGTCTGCGTGCGGATCATCCGCGACTGCCGCTTCTTCATTTCGCTGTCGCGCGGCATTCGATTCGTCAGCCACGCCACGCACCGCCTCGATCTCCGCGTTGTGAAAGACGTGCTTCACATCGGGATGTAGAGCAATCGCTTCGATCTCCTCCGGCGTGGCGTCGATCCGAATACAGTTCGCGATCCACATCGGTTCATGCCGAGTGATTCGACCGGCGTGTTGCAACTGCTGCAGGTGCGCGACCAGTCGTCGTTGGGAAAGATTCGCCGTGTCGCGCAGCGTGCGAACGACCTCACGATTTCGCGTGCGGCGGTCGGCGCGATCACGTCGCAATTGCTGATTGAGCGGTTCGATTTCACCCTGATCGTGCAGGAACGCCAGAACCGAGATGATCTGATCAGGTTCGGCTTCGCGCAACTGCTCCTGAAGCGCTGCATCGATCGCCGTTGACCCGGCTCCAGCATGGCTGCTCGCTTCGACAGACAGCAGGACCAGGAGACATCCGAGAAGGAGAGCGGGGGCATTCATGGCGCAACGCATTTTCATCGGGAACACGTTCCTCTCTGGGTGGACCGCTCCGAGCAAACGGTGTGTCGCCAACGCTCCAGGATTAGAGCACGCCGCGGGGTAATGTTCGTCCGATATCCAGAACGCGGCGAGGCGGCTGGCGCACCACGTTCAACCTACACGGCAGACGCGCGGGAGGAAGCGAATTCCGCCCGCTCGCGCCGAATCGCGCCCGCAGAACCCGCAATAGTTGCATGGTTCGCCACGCCACCGCCGATAAGACGTGCGGGGAACAAGCTCGCGGTTGACGCTTTCGCCCTGCATTCTGCTGCACATACCCTCGTTTGATGACGTTCAATGAAATGCTCAGCACCGTGCTGCTCCCGGGCGCGATGTGCGGTCTCGTGGCCGGGCTTGCGGTCTGGCTCGCCGCGCCGTCACCATCATCACGCCTCAAACCGCGTGATCGCCCGGCACGTTGGCGCGCGCCGGTCGCGGTGATCATGCCCCCGCTGGCGCTGGCCGGGGCACTCTGCTGGACGCTCGCCATTGTCGAAAACGGACTTGCTTTCCCGCCCCCTCAGCGATGGCAGCGGCTGAGTCTGCTCGCGATCGTGGCAATCCCGGTCGGCGCGGTCGTGGGATGGCGGCATCAGACGAAGCTCGATCGCACGGTCGGGGTGGTGCTCATCGCCGCGGCGGTGCTCTGGACTTTGCGCCCGCCGCCCGTGGTGGAACACGCGATGCTCTGGACCATCGGCGTTGCAGCAGTGAGTTCGCTCTGGTGGCTCGCCGCGCGACCGCTGGCAGCACGACGAATGCCCGGCGGGTGGGATACCGCCCTCGCGCTGACGTTCTTCAGTGCGGCGATCATTTTCCTCGGCGGGCGATTTCTGAAACTCGCGCTGCTCGCCTCATCGATCGGGGTCGCTTTGATCTTTTTCTCGCTCGCTTCATGGACACCCAATCGGCGCCCGCGCGAAGCGATGGCCGCCGCCGTTGCGATGCTTCTGCCCGGTTTGCTCGCGGTCGGATTCTTCTATCAGCAGACGGATATTCATCTTGCGGCATACATCCTGCTGCTGATCGCGCCGCTCTCACTCTGGATCAGTGCGTTGCGTCCGCAACGGTCGTTGCAACTTGCCGGCTTCAGCGCGGTGGTTGTGATGCTCGCCGGTGCAGTCACCTGGATTCTGCTGACCGTGGGAGTGGTGGCGGATCTATGAAGAGGAGAGCGGACTCACCTCACCGGCTATGGTAGCAGTGCGGGGCTCGACAACAGGAACTTACACCGATGGAGGATCGTGTGCGGACCGTATGTTTGATCGTGATTGTGACCTTTGCCTTCGTTGCGCCGGCAGTTGCCGATGAACTGATCTTCCTCAACGGCGATCGCCTGACGGGAACGGTCGTGGAGGTGAAGATCGACCGGTTGATCCTCGAACATGCATCACTCGGGCGGATCGAGGTCCCGCTGCGCTCGCTGCGTTCAGCACGGGTGGCCGATCGTCTCTCGCGCATTGTTCCGGTGGACGATGAGGCGCCGCCGAAGGTGGACCCGCCGCTGCCGCCTCTGCCGGAAGATCGCGTTCCCCCGCCGGAGGTCGCGAAGGACGCCCCGGCCGAAGAGCCCGCGGCTCCGCCGGACCCCGAACCGGATGAACCGATCTGGAAAAACGAACTCGAACTCGGCGTGACCGGATCGGCCGGGCAGACCCAGAACGTGCGCGTGCGTGCGGCGATCCGCACCACCCGCGAAACCGAGGCCAACCTCTTCCGCTGGAACGCCAACTACCGACTCACCACCGACCGGGGAAACCGAACGGAGAACTTCTTCACCACCGGCGTGTTCAGCGAATGGCCCTTTCACGAATCGCCGTGGAGCACCTTCGCGCAGGGGCGCTTCGACTACGCGGAGTTTCAATCCTGGGACCAGCGCCTGACCGGCGGCGCCGGAATGGGTTACCGCGTCTTTGACAAGAAACGCGTCGATGAGGACGGCAAGGAATCAGATTGGTTGCGATTGAAAACCCGGGCCGGGGCCGGCCTGAGGAAAGAATTCGGATCCGTCGACAACGACTTCGAGCCCGAAGGCATCTTCGGCATGGACTTCCGTTGGAATATCAACTCCCAGCAACGCCTCGAACTGGCCTCCACCTACTTCCCCACCCTCGACAACCTCGACGATTACCGCGTCGTCAGCAGCATCGACTGGACGATCGACCTCGATTGGTTCGACGGCCTCAGCTTCCGCGCTGGCGCGGCTCACGAGTTCGAATCACAGGTTGATCCCGGCGTCCGGCAGCACGATCTGTCCGTCTACGGCACGATTCTGCTCAATTTCTGACCACCCGCCCGTCGCGAGGGGTCGGTGGGGGCCGGCAGGCGCAGCCGGCGGCGGCGTCTTTTCCCCTGTCCGCGCACCCGGTAGAGTAGATGGCTCATCCTGAACCATACTTTGACGAGGTGCGTGATGTCCCAGACCGGTCCCGATACGTCGAGCATTGAATCCATCCTCAAAGAAGGCCGCGTCTTCGAGCCCCCCGCCGACTTCTCCGAACGCGTCGGCGGGTCCTACATCAGCTCGATGGATGAATACCGCAAGCTCTACGAACGCTCCATCAAGGACCCCGAGGCGTTCTGGGCCGAAGTCGCCGCCCAGTTCGACTGGTTCAAACCCTGGGAGACCGTCCTCGAGTGGGACCTGCCCGACGCCCGGTGGTTCATCGGCGGCAAGACCAACATCTGCCACAACTGCGTCGACCGTCAGGTCAACAACGGCTACGGCGATGAGGCCGCCATCATCTGGGAAGGCGAACCGATGGAGGGTGGCAAGCCGGAGATCCGCCGCTACACCTACCGCGAACTGCAACGCGAGATCAGCCGCTTCGCCAATGTGCTCAAAGCGCAAGGCGTCAAGAAAGGCGATGTCGTCACCATCTACATGGGCATGGTGCCCGAACTCGCCATCGCCATGCTCGCCTGCGCCCGCATCGGCGCGCCGCACTCAATCATCTTCGGCGGGTTCTCCAGCCAGGCCATCGCCGACCGCGTCATCGACGCCGACAGCAAGACCATCGTGACCTGCGATGGCGCGTGGCGGCGCGGCAAGATTGTGCCCCTCAAAGACAACGTCGATGAAGCGTGCAACCAGCTCGAAAGGTCAGGCAACGCCATCAAGAACGTCATCGTCGTCAAACGCTGCAAGAACGACATCCAGTGGACCGACGGCCGCGATCACTGGTGGCATGAACTCGAAAAGAACGTCGATGATGAATGCCCCTGCGAAGAGATGGACAGCGAAGACATGCTCTTCCTGCTCTATACATCCGGCTCCACCGGCAAGCCCAAGGGCATCATGCACACCACCGCCGGGTACATGATCTACACCGCCGTCACCGCGCGCTATGTCTTCAACCTCGTGCCGAATCAGGATCAGGTCTACTGGTGCACCGCCGACATCGGCTGGGTGACCGGGCACAGTTACATCATCTACGGCGTGCTGCCCAACCGCGTGCCAACCCTCATGTACGAAGGCGCGCCGAACGCGCCGGATGAAAGTCGCTTCTGGTCCATCGTCGAACGTCACAAAGTCACACAGTTCTACACCGCGCCGACCGCGATCCGCGCCTTCATGAAGTGGGGCCGCGAACACGCCGACAAGCACGACCTCTCCAGCTTGCGCGTGCTCGGCACCGTCGGCGAACCGATCAACCCCGAAGCGTGGATGTGGTACCACAAGGTCATCGGCCAGGAGAAATGCCCCATCGTCGACACCTGGTGGCAGACCGAAACCGGCGGCCACCTCATCACGCCGCTCCCCGGCGCGACGCCCACCACCCCCGGCTCGTGCACCCTGCCGTTCTTCGGCATCGACGCCGCCATCGTCAACGAGAAGGGCGAAGAAGTGCCCCACGGCACCGGCGGCCTGCTCGCCATCCGTAAACCCTGGCCCAGCATCCTGCGCGGGGTCTACGGCGATCGTCAGCGCTTCATCGACACCTACTTCTCGCGCATCGAAGGCATGTACTTCCCCGGCGACGGCGCGAAACGCGATGACCGCGGCTACTTCTGGATCATGGGACGGGTCGACGACGTCATCAACGTCTCCGGCCACCGTCTCGGCACGATGGAAGTCGAATCCGCGCTCGTCAGCCACGAAAGCGTCGTCGAAGCCGCCGTCGTCGGCATGCCGCACGAAATCAAAGGCACCGGCATCGCGGCGTTTGTCACCCTCGAAGCCCACGCCGAGCCGTCGGAAGAGCTGATGGCGAAGTTGCGCGAGCACGTTGCGCGGGAAATCGGCGCGATCGCCAAGCCCGATCTGATTCGTTTCACCGATGCACTGCCGAAGACGCGCTCGGGCAAGATCATGCGCCGCCTGCTGCGCGATATCGCATCGGGAACGGACACGAATCAGGATGTAACAACGCTCGAAGACCTGACCGTCATGGCCAAACTGCGCGAATCAGATGAATCATAACAAAGCCGCGGCCGCCGGCCGCGCTTGAACACGCTCGGCCGCGCTGAACGTCGTGTGAACCCAACCACCCACACACGCGCATCGACGGCCATGCGCGTCCACATCATGCCCGGGGTATGATCGTTGTCCATGGCAACGCCGCGCACCAAAGACATCATCGCGCTCATCCTGCTGCTCGTTCTCTGCATCGGCGGCGGGGCGGTCAGCGGGCTTCTCAGCCCGCCCGGCGAGTGGTACGCGCAGCTCAACAAGCCCGACTGGACGCCGCCCGGCTGGATCTTCGGCCCGGTCTGGACCGCGCTCTACGCCATGATGGCCATCGCGGCGTGGCTCGTCTGGCGAAAGCGCAGCGAGAAGAACGTGACGCTGCCGCTCATCATCTTCGCCGTGCAGCTTGCGCTGAACTTCGCATGGTCGCCGCTCTTCTTCGGCCTGCAACGGCCGGACCTCGCGCTCATCGACATCGTCCTGCTGCTGATCGCGATCGTGGCGACGATCATCCTGTTCGCGCCGATCTCGCGCAGCGCGGCCGTGCTGCTCACGCCTTATCTCGCATGGGTCAGCTTTGCGAGCGTCCTGAACCTTGCCCTCTGGCGAATGAACCTCTGATCCGCCACGCGGTGGCGCATTTGGGGCCCATCCACAAAGCCGCGGCCGCCGGCCGCGCTCGGGCAAGCGCGGCCGGCGGCCGCGGCATTATGGGGTGATGAACGCGTACGGGCGGGCGGCGCGGCCGCGGCGGATGTTGTGGCGCTCGATGTAACGCATCGTGTTACACCACACCGTGTCATCAAAGATAAACCCCCGCCATTTGCCGCGGCACCAGACGGGGCCGGCGTGATTCGTCCCGCGATGAATGGCCTTCGTGCATTGGTCCTTGATCCATTTCACCGTGTTATCAATATCGCGCTGCGTGTAACTCAACAGCAAGTGCGTGTGCGTCGGCTCGACCGAGATCGCAGCAACATCCCAGTCCGACTGCTGCGCACACGCGCTCACGGTGTCGGCGACGATGTCGCACATCGGCGGACTCAGCCGCGTCGGCGGATGTTTCATCCGTTCCGCCGCCATGCGCTGGCGCACGGCATCGCCCGCATGCAACGTGCGCGGCTCGATCAGGCCGATCTTTTCATCCCACGCCTCCGACCAATGCCCGCGTTCATCACCCGGCAGCCACAAACCGTAGCCCGTTATCACAATGTGATAACCGATCGTCTTCCGCATCCCCACATATTACACACATTGCAAATAGCCGCGGCCGGTGGCCGCGCCTGGGTCGCGGTGTGAACACGAAACACCCACACGCGCACATCGACGCCCGAGCGCGGCCAACGGCCGCGGCTCTATGGGATTGTGACGCACACACGCACGCATCGTCCCGCGCCCTGATGCTGCGCGCGTAAATTGAAGTTATGATCATGTTCAGAGCCGATGATGGTTCGTGGTAAGTGGCCGGGCGTTTCCGTGGCGTCCAGCCCTTTCGGAGGACCCGCCATGCACGCCAATGGCGGCGATGACAATTCGGGGGCCCTTCCGGGCCCGGCGGCAGCACCCCACGCCACCACCCAACCCCGCGACCACGCACACACCCATCCCGCGCGCCCATCTTCATCACAGGCCCCGCCCCCGGCCATACACCCGGCCCCGCCCGCACCCCCGGCGTTGCCGGCGGCTCTGCCGCCTGCGTGTCGGGCCATGCCGACGCTCGCGTCGGT
>RECV01000175.1 GCA_007693845.1 Phycisphaerales bacterium | reverse complement strand
CCGCCCGCCCGCGGATCAACATCCGAGATGACGTGCAGAACACGGGGCAATGATGTTGCTGATGTGGAACTGGGTGTCATGCTGTACCGTCAGGCGCTCTGTTCATCGGTCAGGTTCGATTGCCACCACAATCCGAGCGTGAGCAATGCGAACAATCTTTGGCCGTGATCTATCGTACCCGCGACGTGTTCTTCGATGAGTCGCCTGATCGCGGAGGAGTCCACTTTGATCGGACCAAACGGTTCGTTCACACAAAGCACGTCCCGCATGAGCGCATGCAGACCGGTTGATTCATCACTCAGCCACTCACCGATCGGGACCGCGAAGCCCATCTTCGGGCGATCGACCAGATGGTCCGGCAGGAACTTCCGTGAGATCGAGCGGAGCAGGCCCTTCCGCCGGCCGTTCGGCGCCAGTTGCCATGTCGGGGCGGCGAGCGCGGCCCGAACCAGATCCCGATCGAGAAACGGGCACCGCACTTCCAGTGCGACCGCCATCGATGCGGTATCCACTTTCATCAACAAATCGTCGGGCAGATAACTCACCAGATCAAAGCGGCGCAGGGCCTGCATCGGATCACCGCCGGGTTCGATCCTGACGGGTGACTGCGCCGGTTCGCGAAGCAGGTCGTAGATCTGATGCTGACTGAAGATTGATTCCATGCTGACGATGCCGAGCAATCGCAGATCGCGCGCCATCGCGCCGAGGCGCGCGATCTTGTGCTTTCGAGATGTCGGGTGCGTGCTGCGCAACCAGCGGCGGGGGATCCACTGCAACAGGCGGCGGTGACGGTAAAGATGGCGAGCGGCCAGGTGCCGCTGGTAGCCGAGGAAAAGCTCATCCCCGCCATCGCCGGACAGCGCGACTTTGACGTATTGGCGGGCCGCGCGGCAGACTTGGTACGCCGCGAGGAGGGAGCTGTCGCCGAACGGCTGGCCGAGTGTTTTGACCAGTTGCTGCAGGTCCTCCGCGGGATCGCCCGTCACCTCGAGCGTGGTGTGGTGGGTGCCGAGATGTTCCGCGACTTCCGCCGCCGCTTCCGATTCGTCGTACCGCGCATCGGGCATTCGGACGCAGTAGGTTCGCAGGTCCGGTCGATTGGCAACCGCAAAGGCGGCGATCAGTGACGAATCAATACCGCCACTGAGAAAACAGCCCAGCGGGACATCGGCCTCCAGCCGCTTCGAGACGGCCCGTTCGATCAGGTCCGAGAAATCGCGTTCGCTGTGCGTTTCCTTCGGCGAGCGCGGCATGAGGTCGTCGATGCGCTCGGTGATGGTCGGTGGGAGATTGCGCACCCCGCCGCCCGTGCCGTCGTAGATCGTCGCGCCGCGGAAGTTGTAGCCGAGCTGAAGATACCGCTCGGTCCACAACCGTGGATTTCGGGGCGGGACGGGGCGGCGACGCCCGCCGAGCTCAGCAAGCGAGCGTGCATCACTGCTGAAGGCGAGCACCGAATCGATGCCATCGATCCCCCAGCGGATGTAGAGCGGCTTCTCGCCGAACCAGTCCCGCGCGAGGACGAGCGCGTGCTGATCGCGGTCCCAGAGGGCGAAGGCGTACATGCCTTCGAGGTGTTCGGTCAGATCGGCGCCCCATTCTCGGTATCCGTGCAGGAGAGTTTCAGTATCGCTGTGATCCGTGGTGAAGTGGTGGCCGCTTGATTCAAGTTCGGTCCGAAGTTGACGGTGGTTGTAGATGCAGCCGTTGAAGACGACGGCGAGCGTTCCTTCGGTTTCATCGCGGCCGCGCTCGCTGACCATCGGCTGTGTGCCGGTGTTGTGGTCGATGATCGAAAGTCGCCGATGCACCAGAGCCACTTCGACGGTCCGGGTTCCGTCCTCGCCTTCGATGCAGACCCGATCCCGAAACTGCCCCTCGCCGTCCGGGCCGCGGTAGGCAATGCGCGCGTCGATGCGTTCAATCCATTCTTCGGGGATGGTCTCGCCGTCACGTCTGAGAATACCGCCGATTCCGCACATGAAACGGGGACTGTATCAGGAACGGAATGGCGCGGGCAGTGTGCCGCGCGGTTTCCCGGCCGGGATGGGGGAAGTCGTTCGAGAACATCGGGGGTCAAGCTTTCGCCTCTGACCGGTGATCGGTCGTGAGCTGCACTATCGGGCTCAAGTCGGGAAGTGAGCGTTCCGATGACCATGCGGGACAACGAGGCCGCCGCCGGTCGGCGGTCCGGACTGACCGTTTTGACGGAGGCCGCAGTGGATCTCGCAACGCTCCTTGGATTGCTGTTGGGAGTCGCCTGTATCATGATCGCGATCCTGATCGGTGGATCTGCGATGGCGTATGTCAACGCGCCATCCATGTTCATCGTGATCGGCGGGGCGACGGCAGCGACCTTGACCGCGTTCCCGATGGCGCGATTCATTCGTCTGCCGAAAGTGGCGTCCAAGGTCTTCTTCAACAAGACCGGCGATCCGATTGAACTGATCAGCCAGCTCGTCGAACTCGCGGAAGTCGCGCGGCGTGACGGCATTCTCGCCCTCGAAAACATGACCGAACAAATGGAGGAGCCGTTTCTCGTCAACGGTCTCCGCATGGCGGTCGATGGCACCGATCCCGAGATCATTCAGCAGATCATGGAGACGGAGCTCGAAAACACGATCGAGCGTCACGAATCCAGCCGCGGTCTTCTCGACGCCATGGGTCGATACGCGCCTGCGTTCGGCATGATCGGCACGCTCATCGGCCTGGTGGCGATGCTCTCGAACATGGACGATCCCTCCAAGATCGGTGCCGGCATGGCGGCGGCTCTGATCACAACCCTCTACGGGTCGATGCTGGCCAACATCATTTTCCTTCCCATGTCCGACAAGCTCGCGCTGCGATCCGCGGAAGAGACGCTGAACAAGACGATCATCATTCAAGGCGTCATGGCGATTCAGTCCGGCGATAACCCGCGCAACGTGGAGTCAAAGCTGAAGACCTTCCTCCCGCCCGGTCAGCGACCTGTGGAAGATGATCAGAAGGCGGCGTGACTCATGGCCAAACGCAAGAAAAAGGAAAAGCCCGGTGTGCCCGAATGGGTGGTGACCTTCGGTGACATGATGGCGCTGCTGCTGGTCTTCTTCATTCTCCTGCAGATGTTTTCGGAACTGAAGCGGGAACACGAGTATCAGCGCGTCATCACCGCAGTGCGCGAGGCGTTCGGATACTCCGGCGGGATCGGCGTGCTGCCCATTGACGATCCGCCGCTCAAGTCCATTGTCGAGACGCTCGAATACATGGCGCAGACGAACAACGAGCAGACCAAGATCTCGCAGAACGATGCGCCGGGCATCGATGGGCCGCAGATGCGCGTCACCAAGGTGCGGGAAGGTATCGTGTTCACGCTCGGCGGGCCGGCGATGTTTGATGAGGCGAGCGCGGAGATCAACCCCAATGTCCGCCGGGAACTGCGCCGCCTGGCGACGCTGCTGGCCGGGCGGAACAACAAGATCGTCGTACGCGGCCACACCGCAAAGAAGTACCTCGCGGACGACTCGCCGTGGGATGACCTCGATCAACTGAGTTTTTATCGCGCCCGGAACGTCAAGGATGTTCTACTGGAGTTGGGCCTGGAAGACCGCGTCTTCCGAATCGAAGCCGTCGGAACCCGCGAGCCGGTCCGTCCCCGCGCGGTGGACGAAGCGGATCGTCAGGAAAACCGACGGGTTGAAGTCATTCTGACCGAGCAGTTGGTCGAAGAAATGAACACCGACTGGCTCGGGACGGACCCCGATCTGGCTCGAGGAGGTTGATCCAATGGCAGCAGAGAACCCACCCCAGGAAAAGAAGTCGAACCGGCGCATGCTGGTGATCATCATGGCGATCGTCATTTTCGAGGCGGCCCTGATCCTGGGCGTGATCATGATCTGGACCGGGCCGGCGACCGTCGATGCCTCCAGTATGCCGAATGAACTGGACATTGCCGGCGGGGACCGGATCGTCGAAACGCTGGTGCTCGATGCCCGGTTGCCCAACAACCGGACCGGGGTGACCTTTCTCTACGACACCGAGATCTACGTTCAGACCCAGGAGCGGCACGTGGAGCGGGTCCGCCGGGAACTGGATCAGTTCCAGAACGAGATCCGCGCGGACCTCAGCGCGATCTGGCGGACCAGTGAGCCGCACCACTTTCAGGAGCCGCGTCTGGATACGCTGACCCGAAAGGTGACCTCGCTCCTGAACGAGAGATTCGGCGTGGATGAGAAGTCCGGCGAGCCGATCATTGAGAAGTGCGTGGTCGTCATGGGCACCGGCTTCCGTGTGGACAGCTGATTCTGCGGCGGGTGATGCCCCAAGTTGAAGTTTTTCCCCCGCTCGGGCCGATGGGCCTCAATGCGGGAATGGAGTTCCGCGATTTTCCCATGGAGTTCATGGGCAGTTCGGTTCGCACGAGGAGCCATGGATGGCGGAAGAGCGACCAGAATCAGGCAGCGATGAAGAGATCGGGAATGCCGAGAGCGGTCAGCCCGATCCTGCGGCCGACGCTTCCGAGCCGGTGAGTGAGCCGCCCGCCGAGGCCGAGGCGGCGGTCGAATCCGCGAGCGAAGCCGCGGAGACAATTCGCCGCGAGACCTCCGACGACGAGGACAGCCCCGGGGACAGCGCCTCGGAGGGGCCATCCACCGATCCATCGGCTTTGAACCTACCCGATTTTGAAGCGCCCGGCGGTGAGGATGAGGAGACGCCGTCGAATCTCCACATGCTCGATGATATTGATCTTCAGGTGAAGATCGAACTCGGACGGACGCGGATGTACGTGGAGGATGTCCTGCGTCTCAACGAAGATTCCGTCGTGGAACTGGACAAAGCCGCCGGCGACCCGGTGGATATCTACGTCAATGATCGCCATGTGGCGCGCGGTGAGGTGCTCGTGCTCAACGAGAACTTCTGTGTCCGCATCAGTGAAATCATTCATCAACCGGACTCTGATGAAGACAACGCCAGTCAAGGCGGCGACGGCGAGGCCGGTGGCAGCTTGATCAAGTAAACCCAGCATTTCGTTCTCTTTCCCCGCTTCAGGGGTCGCCGGAGGATCCGGCGAATACAGCCAAGGATTGGCGCCATGACTTGTTCGATTCGGATCATTCTGTGTGTGATCCTTCTGGTGATCTTCGCTGCCAGCGCGACTGCGGAAACCGGTGATGCCGGGCCGCGGCCGAACAACCCGATTGCCATTGGCGGCGGGGCGTCCGACGACCGGAATGACGCCGACCGCGCTGAGGAGAAGCCGGCGACACGCGAGTTGGCCACCGAATCCGGGCAAGAACTGATCGATCCGGCCGGCCCAGGTTCCTCCGCGGGTGACGCGCAACCCAAGCTGCCGGCTGATCCCGGGGATGAACGCAAGACACCCCTCGGCGATCCTGGCTCCAGCCGGTTGTCAGATCAGTTCGGAACTTCCGCAGCGCTCAACGAAGGCCATGCCGGCCCGGGCGACGCCGGTGCCGCTGAGCGTGCGATGGGATTGGGCGAGAAAGACGGCCTCGGCCGGGTGCCGGTTGACTTCGGCGAGATCGGCCAGGTCGGTCTCGCGCTCGCCGTGGTCATCGGCTTGCTGCTAATCCTTCGAACCATCATGGTCCGGAGCCAGCGCTGGCTCGGCGCGGCGGGTCGGCCTTCCGGCGTGGTTGAGATCCTCGCGCGGTATCCCGTCGGCAAAGGCCAGACCCTCGTCCTGCTCAAACTTGCCCGGCGCGTCCTGCTGGTACATCAGCACGGCAACTCGATGCAGACGCTGACCGAGGTGACTGACCCGGACGAAGTCGCTTCGCTGCTCGGCCGAATCGAATCCGGTTCCTCCGAACGCGACGCGCCGCGCTTCCGCAATCTGCTCAAACAGTTCAATCATGATTATGACAAGGTCGATCGTCCCGGAGCTTCGCCCTGGCAGTCATCGCCTCATCCGATGGAGAGCCATGCGGATGAGGGGATCGAAGTGGTCGATCTGACGCGTCGTCCCTCGGCGTGGCGTCGCATGCTGGGGCGGGGAACTGCATCGGCAGGGGGTGAAGCATGATGCGGCGCTCAGCATGTTGGATCATCCCGGCCGGTCTTCTGTTGTTGACCGGCCCCGCCGCGGCGCAATCGGGCGCGGAAGACTTTAGCGTGATCAACCCCATCCAACTGGCGGAGGAAGCCGCCGGCATGCTTCCCGGGACCGAAGACGGGCTCAGCAGTTCGCTCAACATCATTCTGCTGCTCACGGTGCTTTCCCTCGCGCCGTCCATCCTGGTCCTGTGCACGTGCTTCACGCGGATCGTGATCGTGCTCGGTCTGGTCCGCCAGGCACTCGGAACGCAGGGATTGCCCCCGAGTCAGGTCATCGTCGGGCTGAGTCTCTTTCTGACGTTCGTCATCATGGCGCCGACCGCCGAGCGGATGTATAGCGAGGGGTTGCGGCCATACCTCGACGGCGAGGTTCGCGACTACGAAACCACGTGGGAACGCACGCGTCAGCCGTTGCGCGAATTCATGTTCACCCAGATCGAGGCGACCGGGAACTGGTCCGGCGTGTACATGATGCTCAACTACCGCGGGGTGGACACCAGCGATCCGGCCTCGTTGACCCGCGCGGATGTGGACATGCTGACCCTCGTGCCGGCCTTCGTTCTGAGCGAACTCAAGACCGCCTTTCTCATCGGGTTCAAGATCTACCTCCCGTTTCTGGTGATCGACATGATCATCGCCAGCATGCTCATTTCGATGGGCATGCTGATGTTGCCGCCGGTGCTGATTTCGCTTCCGTTCAAGCTGCTGCTCTTCGTGCTCGTGGACGGTTGGCAGCTTGTGGCGGGGTCCTTGATGTTGAGTTTCATTCAGCCGGATGTCGCTTCGGAGATGTTCAGCACGACGATGCCCGGCGGGCCGTGACTACATTGGTCGCGTGCGCTGTGCATTGGAGTT
The DNA here is from genome assembly GCA_007693845.1 of Phycisphaerales bacterium. GTDB lineage: Bacteria > Planctomycetota > Phycisphaerae > Phycisphaerales > SM1A02 > SKZB01. The sequence continues at coordinate 8,901 of RECV01000175.1, read as the reverse complement.
GGTGAGTTTGGGATTGAAATTGTGAGGAATCGACCATGATTGACGCTGTGGATGCCGTTCGAGTCGCTTTGATGGAAGTGCTGATCATTTCGGTTCCGATTCTCGGCGCGGGATTGCTGATCGGTTTGATCATCAGTCTCTTTCAGGCGGTGACACAGATTCAGGAGCAGACCCTCAGCTTCGTCCCGAAGATCGTCATCATGGTGCTGGTCTCGATCTTCCTCATCAACTGGATTGCGATCCGCATGGCGGACTTTGCGCGCGAGATGTTCACCGGCTTCTAACCAGGTGTACGCCCGCCACGGGCGCGACCGGCCCCATGTATGAGCCAATTCGACCTCATCGAGTTTCACCTTCCACTGGCCTTGCTGGTGGTCTTTCGCATCGGCGGCCTGATGATCTACGGCCCGGTGTTCGGTTCGCCGATCATCCCCGTTCGCATCAAGGTGCTGCTCACGTTCTTCATCGGATTGTCTGCGTATCCGCTGCTGGCGTCGGCGCACTTCACGGGTCTGGAGTTGCAGCTCAATCTGTGGATGCTCGGGCCGATCATCTTGCTGGAGATGTTCATCGGACTGACGATCGGGTTCGCGGCGAGCTTGCCGCTGGTGGGCGTGCAGACGGGCGGGCTGGTCATGGGCCAGCAGATGGGTCTCGGCTTCGCGCAGTTCTACAACCCCGCGGTGGACGACGAGGCGGATGTGGTCGGCCAGATGCTCTTTTTCATGGGGCTGGCCGGGTTTCTGCTCATCGGCGGCCACGAGGCGATGGTGCTCGCGGTGCTGCACAGTTTCGAGCACGTCCCGCCGGGCGGGGTGGTGGTCGATACGGATGTCATCGCGCTGTTGACCGGATTGCTGCTGGCGGCTTTCGAACTGGCGCTGCGCGTCGCCACGCCGCTGCTGGCACTGATCTTTCTGCAGAGCATCGCGATGGGCTTCATCTCCAAGACCGTTCCGCAGCTCAACATTCTCTCGCTCGGCTTCCCGTTGCGCATCCTCGTGGGCTTTCTCATCGTCGCGCTCGGGCTGGTCATTATCAACGAGCTCATCATGGAATCCATGGACGAGATGGTGGGAATGATCTTCGGCTGGATCGAATCCATGGGCATGAAGTAAACCCGCGAACCCTGTTCATCACGAAGCCGGCGGGCTGACCAACGCACGACATCGACTTGCTGACCCGTTCCCGCGAACTGACATGGTGCTCTGAAGACCGACATGGCTGACGATCTGGGTGAAAAATCTGAGGAACCGACCCCCAAACGGCGCCAGGAAGCGCGCGAGGAAGGGAACGTTGCCAAGAGCCAGGATTTCTCCGGCGCGCTGCTGCTGACCGCGGCGACCGTGGCGGTGTGGTTCGCGGCGATGAGCATGCTCGGGCAAGGCAAGGTCGTGCTCGAACAGGTTCTCGAAGGGCGAACGCTGATCGACCCGCTCCGGCCCGACCAGACGTGGGATGCGATCAAGTACATCGGCGCGGTCACGTTGCGCGTGCTGTTGCCGTTTCTGTTGATCTGTTGGCTGGCGGGGTACATCGCGGTGTTCATGCAGGTCGGCTGGCTGTTCACGTTGAAGGCGATCCGTCCGAAGGCCAGCAAACTCAATCCGCTGAAGGGCTTTCAGCGCATCTTCGGCATTTCGGGACTGGTCAAGGTCACGCTCGATTCCCTGAAAGTCCTGATCGTCGTCGTGATCTCTTCGATCACGATGTACCAGTACCGCGAAACGATCATCCTGCTTCCGTACCTGACGCTGATGCAGTCATTGTCTGAGATCGGGTGGTTGATGTTCGATCTCGCGCTGCGCGTTCTGGCCATCCTGTTGATCCTCGGCATTCTCGATCTCATCTACCAGCGGTGGAAGCACACCAAGGACATGCGGATGACCAAGCAGCAGGTCAAGGATGAGATGAAACAGACGGAAGGCGATCCGGAGATCAAGCGGCGGCGTCAGCGGCTGCAACAGCAGGCCGCCATGCAGCGCATCGGATCGAGCGTTCCCAAGGCGGATGTGGTCGTCACCAACCCGGAACATATCTCCATCGCGATTCAGTACGACCCCGATGCGATGGGCGCGCCGAGGGTCATCGCCAAGGGCGCGGACTTTCTCGCGCTGCGGATTCGACAGATCGCGATGCAGCACGGCATTCCAATCGTCGAACGCAAGCCGCTGGCGCGGGCACTCTACAAAGACGTCGGCGTCGGGCAGGAGATCCCGCCCGACTTCTATCAGGCGGTGGCGGAGATCCTCGCCTATGTCTATCGACTCAGCGGACGCAAGGCAGGATAAGCGCTAAGCACTTTCTCACATGGCCAAGGCACCGCAACAACTTCAGATTCCCGCGTTCTTCAACTGGGTCGGCAGTCACCGACACCTGTTGTTGCCCGTGTCGTTCCTGTTGTTGATCGTGGTGCTGGTGATCCCGCTCCCGCCGATGATCATGGACATCCTGATCTCGGCGAACATCGCGCTGGCATCAATCATTCTGCTCACGACGGTTTACATGGGCAAGCCGCTGGAATTCAGCGTCTTTCCGGCTCTCCTGCTGGCGACGACGCTCTTCCGCCTCGTGTTGAACGTCGCGTCGACTCGGCTGATCCTGACCGCCGATGCCGACTCGCCGGAGCAGGCCACCGCCGTCGCCGGTCAGGTCATCGAGGCGTTCGGCAACTTTGTCGCCGGTGAATCGATCATCGTCGGCATGATCATCTTTGCGATTCTCGTGATCGTGCAGTTCGTGGTCATCACGAAAGGCGCGACGCGCATGAGTGAAGTCGCCGCGCGCTTCACGCTCGATGCCATGCCGGGCAAGCAGATGGCGATTGATGCCGATCTTTCCGCCGGCATCATTGAGGAGTCCGAAGCAAAGAAACGCCGGCAGGACATCACCGAAGAGGCCGACTTTTATGGTGCGATGGATGGTGCGAGCAAGTTCGTGCGCGGCGACGCCATCGCCGGCATCATCATCACGCTGGTGAACATCGCCGGCGGATTCGCCATCGGGGCGTTCGAGAAGGGGTGGACGATGGGGGAATCCCTGATGGTCTTTACCCGGTTGACGATCGGCGACGGCCTCGTCAGCCAGATTCCTTCGTTCATCATTTCGATTGCGGCGGGCCTGATCGTCGCGCGCACCGGCAGCGATCAGGCGATCGGTGATGAACTGCCATCGCAGCTGACCTCGCAGCCGGTCGCGTTATATCTCGTCAGCGGTTTCCTCGGACTTCTCGCGCTGACGCCGTTGCCAACGATTCCACTTTTGATGGCGGCGGCGATCATCGGCGCACTGGCCTGGTCGTTGCGATTCATTCTGCGAATCGCGAAGGGCAACAAGGAAGCGGAAGCCCGCGCCGAGGCCGCCGCGCAGCCGGCCGAACCGCAGCCGGTTGAGGACCTGCTCACCGTCGACACGATGGAGTTTGAGATCGGTTACGGACTGGTCAAACTGGTGGACAGTTCACACGGCGGCGATCTGCTCGATCGGATCTCGATGATTCGCCGGCAACTGGCCGTTGAGATTGGCATCGTCATGCCGCCCATCCGGATTCGCGACAACATGCAGATCGACTCGAACAGCTATCGCGTCAAGCTGCGCGGCGCGATCATCGGCGAGGGCGTGGTGTATCCCGATCTGCTCATGGCGATGGACTCGGGTCTCGCGAACGGCTCCATCGACGGGATCGCCGGGAAGGAACCGGCATTCGGCCTCGAAGCGCGGTGGATTGAGCCGGATCTCAAAGCGCGCGCTGAATCTCAGAACTACACCGTCGTGGACGCAACGAGCGTGCTCGCCACCCACCTGACGGAACTGGTCAAAGACCACGCGGATGAACTGCTGACCCGGGAAGAAGTCAACCATCTTCTCGAGCAGCTCAAAAAGACCGCCCCGAAACTGGTGGAGGAAACGATTCCCGGCACGATCAAGCCCGGCGAGTTGCAGAAGATTCTGCAGAAACTCCTGCGCGAGCGGGTGCCGATCCGCGATCTGGAAACGATCGTCGAAACGCTCGGCGACTGGGCCGTTCACACGAAGGACCTGGATGTTCTCGCGGAGTACGTCCGCAATGCGTTGCGACGAACCATCTCCAACATGTACGCCGAGCCGGATGAGCACGGCCGACAACGCCTGTACTGCGTGACGGTTGACCCGTCGCTGGAAGATCTCATCAACGGCTACATTGACCGGAGCCCGGGCGGAACGACGCTGTCGATCCCGCCGCAGACCGCCAATCAGATTGCGCGGGAGGTGAGCAAGACGGCTGAGCCGCTCACGCAGGCGGGGCATCAACTGATTGTGCTCGCCTCGCCGAGCATCCGGGCGCAACTGAAGCAGATCCTGGAACCGCACCTGCCGCAGGCGATCGTGCTGGCGTACAACGAGGTGGTGAAGGGGCTCGACGTGGAATCGATGGGTTTGGTACAATGGGAGCAGCCGCAGACAAGTCACGCCGGAGCTGCGTGATGTGAAGATTTGCGAGCACTGGATCGCCAGGACGGCTATTGCGTTGCCAGGAGGGCATGCCGGTGAAAATGAGAACGTATCAGGCCTACACGATGGCGGAAGCGCTCGCCGCAGTGAAACGCGATCTGGGTGCCGATGCGGTCATCCTCAGCACGCGATCGGTGCAGAAGGGCGGCATCCTCGGCATCGGGCGCAAGACCATCGTGGAAGTGACCGCCACCCCCGGTCAGGCGCAGGCCAAACCTGGTCGTCCCACCCCCAAGCCGCCGAGCCGCCCGGGTTCACCTCTGCTCGGGAACGCCCGGCGTGCATACGGCCAGGGTGGCGCGGCGAAGTCGCCGGCCGACATGACGCAGAACGCACCCCAACCTGAACATGATCTCGAAGCGGACCGTGAGCGAACGCGCCGACTGGCGCAAGCCATGCTCGTGCAGCACGAAAAGAAGCGGGCCGAAGCCGGTGCGCAGGCGGAGCAGTCGAGCCCGCAAGCCAGCCCTGACACTGAAACAGAATGGACGCCGCGCGAATCGCCCACGCCGAGGCGCGAACCGTCAACGCCTCGTGAATCCGCGCCGCGTTTTGATACCACTGAGATGAAGAGCGCCGGGCAAGAAAAGTCTGAACCGGCGGTGGCTTCAACTTCATCAGACTCAGATTCGATCCCGCGTTCCACTTCCGGCGACGGCACGCCGCGCCGATTCGTGCTTCGCGCTGTTGATGAAGATGAATCGGGCGGCTCTAACAAAGTGGCAAATGGTCGGGGCACGAACGACAAGCAAACCTCGGCCACAAAGTCTTCGCGTCGCGAGCCCCTGCCGTCGATTCTCGGCAACGCTTCCGGTGAGCGGTCGGGGGCTGATCTTGATCGCGCGATGCAGGATGAACTCTCCGCCATCAAGGACATGGTCGGGCAGGTCCTGCAGGGGCAATCCGGCCGCAATCCCCAGCCCACGCCGAAGATGCCCGCGAAGCTCTTTGACTACTACCTGAAGCTGATCGGGCAGGACCTCTCGGAGGAACTGGCGGACCAGATCATCAATGCAGTGCGGGATGAGTTGTCCGCGACGGAATTGGATGATCCCGATGAGATTCGGGCGGCCGTGCTTCGCCATCTGGCAGACGACATTCCCGTTGCCGATCAGGCCGTGCCGGTGCAAAGCCCGGATGACCGTCCGCTGACGATCGCGTTGGTGGGACCGACCGGGGTGGGCAAGACCACCACGCTGGCGAAGATTGCCGCGTCGTTCAAACTTCGACATCACCGCAAAGTCGGACTGGTCACATCAGACACCTACCGCATCGCGGCGGTTGACCAACTGCGAACCTACGCGAACATCATCGGCCTGCCGCTGCAGGTGGTGCTGACACCGGCCGAGATGCAGAACGCCGTGGCGGCCCTCTCCGATTGTGATGTGATCCTGATCGACACGGCGGGGCGGAGTCAGAACGATACGGGTCGAATTGACGAACTGAAGGCGTTCATCAGCGCCGCCGACCCTCACGAGGTGCACCTGGTGCTGTCGAGCACGGCCAGCGAAAAGGTGCTGCTTCGTGAAGCGGAAGCTTTCGGCGTGGTTGGAATTCATAAAATCGTGTTGACCAAGCTCGATGAAGCGGTCAGTTTCGGTATGTTGATCAACGTGATTCGCCAGCTGGGCAAGGAACTGAGCTTCGTCACCAACGGCCAGGAAGTGCCCGACCACATCGAAGTCGGTCGGCCGGAGCGGCTGGCGTCGTTGCTTCTCGGAGACGCGGTGCGTGAAGCGGAGGTGGCCTCGGAACGATTCGAGGCCTGTGCGGGAGAAGAGGTGTAACGAGGTGAATGATCAGGCCACACAGCTTCGGCGCGAAATGCAGAATCGCAGCCAGTCGATCGAGCGTCGTGAAGAGGCGAGCGCGTACCGATCCATGAACGATTCCGTGGCGGAGTCCATGCCGCCGAGCATGGCCAAGGGGGCGGTCAGTTTCGGACCGATGCCCATGCGTCATCGCCCGCCGCGCAAGCCGGCGCCCCAGGCGCCGATCAAGCTGGCCCGCGCGATTGCGGTGACCAGCGGCAAGGGCGGCGTGGGCAAGAGTAATCTGGCGGTGAATCTGGCCGTCTCCCTTGCGCAGATGCAACTCAAGGTCTGCCTGTTGGATGCGGACCTAGGGCTTGCCAATGCGGACGTTCTGTGCAATCTCTCGCCGAAGCTGACGCTGGAGCACGTGGTGGCGGGCAAGTGCCGGTTGTGGGAGGCGATGCTGCTCGCCCCCGGCGGGTTTCGTCTCATCCCCGGCGCGTCGGGGGTGGCGCGACTGGCGGAACTCGGTCCGACGCCGCGGCGGAATCTGCTTCAGCAGCTCGCCGCGCTCGAACGGGTGGCGGACATCATCATCATCGACACCGGGGCGGGGCTGAACTCGAACGTGCTGTCCTTCGCGGCGGCCGCTCACACGGTCCTGGTGACGACCACGCCGGAGCCGACGGCATTGACGGACGGGTACGGCATGGTCAAAACGCTGGTGGCGAAGTCGCCCCGGTCCGAGATTGATCTGGTGGTGAACATGGTCGCCGATGAGCAGGAGGGACGCGATGTGCACGGCCGGGTCAGCCGGGTCTGCCGCACGTTTCTCGGACGTGAGATCGGCTTTGCGGGCACTATTCCGACCGATCCTGCCGTAGGGTTGGCGGTGCGTCAACGGATGCCGTTCGTGCTCAGCGCGCCGGAGTCGCACGCGACCTGGGCGGTGCGTCAGATCGCTCGTCAGCAGGTCGGGCTGGAGGTCGAGAACCGGTCCGCGGCATCGACCGAAGCGGGGGGCTTCTTCTCGCGCGTGGCCGGATGGTTTTCCCGCTCCGGCGAGAACCGCTAAAAAAATTGAATTTTTTCCGAAGTTTGTGCCCTGGAAGTCGATATGCCCTTGAGATGGGGGTCGTCGGCCCGGTACCCGCATTTCTTACTCTGCATCGGGACTACCAGATCGGGCGACGAGGGCCAGGAGAGGCACTGTTCTCATGAGTGTCGTCAGCCGAGTGATTGCAGGATGTTTCGCTCTCGCCGCCTTCGCGGTCGCGGTCGTCTCCGGTCTCGCCGGCATGAATCCGCCCACGGTCGTTCTCGGACGCGCCTTGATCATCATGCTGTTGTGTTATCCGGTCGGCTTTCTGGTCGGCCTGATTTGTCAGCGCGCGATCGACGAACACCACCAGGCGTTCGAAAGCGCCAATCCGGTTCCGGAAGACCCCACGCTGGGGCAGGACGGGCTGACGGAGTCGGTCGTTGATGGAGAGGAAGAAGTCTTGACTGTCTGAAATCGTTTGACAACCGCCCGGTTGTATTGTCTTATGCAGATATCAGCTCACATCAACGGATGATTGCGCTGGACACAATTCAAGAAGGTCAAGGAGTCGACCAATGCCGAAAGCAAAGACCATGACGTCCCCAGGCGCGGCCACGAAACGCCGTTCGACCACCACGTCTTCGCCGGCCGCGCAAACGATTGAAGAAGTATGGATCGAGTACAAGAAGACCGGTTCCGAGAACCTTCGCAATCGCCTGATCGAAAATTATCTGGACATTGTCAGATACACCGCCGAGCGGATGCACATGCGTCTGCCCGGTGAGGTCGATGTCGAAGACCTCATGTCCGCGGGTCTCTTCGGCCTCATGGACGCCATCGACGCGTTCGATCTGGAACGGGGCGTGAAATTTGAAACCTACTGCTCGCAGCGCATTCGCGGCGCGATCTTCGACGAACTGCGCTCCATGGACTGGGTGCCGCGGCTCGTTCGCTCACGAACCGCGAAAGTGGAACGCGCGAGGAAATCCCTGGAGATGGAACTCGGGCGCAAGGCGACCGATCAGGAAATCACCGAGCGGCTGATGGTCAACAAGGCCGAGTTCGACAAGCTCCAGCGCGATTCCAAACCGGTCGGCGTCGTGTCCCTCAATCGCAAGTGGTACGAAACCGACTCCAGCCGCGATGTCCGTGAGATCGACGTCATCCACGACCGCAAGCAGGAAAATCCGCTCAGCCAGATTCAGAAGGACGACCTCAAGGTGCTGATCACCAAGGGGCTCTCCCGTGCCGAACGCCTGATCGTCATCCTCTACTACTACGAGGAAATGACGATGAAGGAGATCGGCACGACGCTTGACCTTTCCGAATCACGTGTCAGCCAGATGCACTCCTCCATCCTCGCGCGGCTCAAAGCGCAGATGCAGCACCGCACGAAAGAATTCTGAGCGATTGACCCGGTTGTCTCGAATGTGAAACACATCGCCGCGCAGTTCGACTGCGCGGCGTGTTTTCTGGCGGCAGCTCGCGCCGTATGTCAGTGGGGCGAGGGAGGGTTACTTCTCGCGCGGCTCCGAAGCTTTGCCCCGCGTCTTTCGACTGGACGGACGTCGCTTCCCGGTTTCGACGGCATGCTTCAGCAGCTTGATTTCCTCC